>CABVRO010000001.1 GCA_902500715.1 uncultured Nitrospira sp.
CCAACGACGCATCGACGCCTTCTCCCCTCGTGATGTCGAGAATCGCTGCGGCAATAGCCTCCGGGCCGTCGGCCTTGGCATTCAGTACGTGATCGACGCCCACTTGTTTGGCCAGGCTTAGGCGGTAATCGCTGACGTCGGTGGCGATAATGGTGGCGGCTCCTGCGGTGCGGGCGACGGCCGCGGCGAACAGGCCGGTTGGGCCGCAGCCGGTGATCAGCACGGTGTGGCCGGTCAAGTCTTCCACGAGGGCCGCATCGACGGCATTGCCCAACGGTTCTTGTAGGCAAGCCAGCTCCGGCGGAATGTCCGGAGACGTTTTCCACAGCACGGTTTCTGGGAGCACGACGAAATCGGCAAACGAGCCGTCCAGATCGACGCCGAGAATCCGGTAGTTCTTGCACACGTGGGCCTGGCCGGTGCGGCATTGGAAGCAGGCGCCGCAGGTCAAGTGCGATTCGGCCGCGACGTAGTCGCCGACGCGCACGAGCGTGACATCCGCTCCGACGGCCACCACCTCGCCGCACATTTCATGTCCGATCGTCCTGGGAGGATGGATGCGGCTGTGGGCCCAGGCATCCCAGTTATAGATGTGGGCATCGGTTCCACACAGCGACGTGGCTTTGACCCGGATGACGGCCTCAGATGGTCCGGGTGTGGGATCCGGCCGATCGGTATAGGTCAGCCCCGGTTGAGCGGCGGTCTTCACGAGTGCGCGCATGGGCTCATTATAACAAGACCGCCGGAAATGCCTAGCCGAAGCGAGAATTGGCCCGGCCAGGTTAGTTTACGCGGTCTCCTACCTGAACGTCGGCATGCTGTTCGGTCAAATGGCGGGGGCAAAATACGGGTTGAACTGGGTGGGGCTCATGGGTAGGATGCGATGATGCGATACACGTTCGGCAGGGTTCCGGGCCCGGCGGCTCTCTGCGTATGTTGGCTGGTACTAGGCCTTCTGGTCATGGCTGCCCAGGCCGCAGCTGCTGCCTCTCCCGCCTCGCCACCGGCGCCTGCGAAACGGTGGGCGCAATTCGAATTGGTCAGCACGGAGCCTGATGGATCGGTCCAGGTGGGCAAGGATGTCGTGCTCGGCATCACGCTTGGTGGGATGCCGGCGGGGACAGAATCCGTCATGGCGATCATCGAGTCCTCTGGATTTCAGAGCCAGACGGTGTCGTTGAGTGAAGATACCGCTCCGGCGGTCTATCAGGGTACGGCGATTCTTGAGCCCAATTCGACCTTGAAGAGCCGGACCACCGTGCATCCGAAGGCCGTGCGGATTCGGGTGTCGTTCGCTCGTGCGAAAATCACGGGGCTCGAAGAGTTTCTTAAGCGCGATGTCTATGTCACGCTCGGCGACCGGCCGGTTGAAGAAGCCGAAGCCGAGGTGCTTCCCGGGCCGCCTGCCGAGAGCCCTGAAGCCGATGCCGAGGCGGTACAAAAGGCGACGGAGCTGGTGATGGCCGTGAACGCGACCATTGCCGAGGAAGATCTCTTACCCTTGCCGCCCCCCGGAGAATCCAAAGCCTATTGGAAGCAAGTGAGCGATTTGATCAGTAGAAACTGGAGCCGGCAGATACGCTCGATACGCCGGGCTCCCAGCAGCGAGACGGTGCGTGTGCATTTCAAGATGTATGCAAGCGGTGTGGCGCAGTTGATTCAGTTGGAGAAAGGCTCGGGAGCGCGGGATGTCAACGACGCCGGACTGCAAACGATCATCCACGCCCAGCCGTTCCCTCCGATACCGCCGGATATCAGCAGCGATGTCGTCGATGTGCATGTGCGCATGCGAACGGGGGCGAAAGTCGCGACCCGCGATGTGCAAATGACGGTCGAGAAAAAACCGTCCAAGCCTGTCGTGCCCCCATCACCGAAAGAAGGCACCGCCGCAAGCGGTCCCGCAAAGGAGTAGCTATGACGAATCGGATCGGTCGTGCGATGGCCATGTGGTGTATGGGCGCAACGGTGCTGTTCGGCGCGACGCTCGGGCATGCCGAAACGGCGCGATACGATGTGGACCTGGATCACTCGATTGTGGAGTTCAAGGTTGCCCATATGGTGATTTCAAAAACCACCGGGCATTTCAAGGACTACACCGGATTTATCGAAATGGACCCCGACGCCGGAACGGTCAAGGCGCTCGAAGCGACGATCAAGACGGCCTCGGTGACGACCAACCAGGAAAAGCGCGACGCACATCTGCGCAATCCCGATTTCTTCGATGTCGAGAAGTACCCGACGATGACGTACAAGATGAAAAGCTACAAAAAGACCGGTGACGGCTATACCGCTGTCGGTGATCTGACCCTGCATGGTGTGACGAAAGAAGTCACGTTGACGGGCAATTTCAATGGCGTCACCAAGGATCCGTGGGGAAACACCCGGGCCGGATTTACGGCCGAAGGCAAAGTGAACCGGAAAGACTTCGGCATGGTGTGGAACAAAGCCCTCGATAGCGGAGGGCTGGTAGTTGGAGACGAGGTCTTCATCAAGCTGGACATCGAGTGTATTAAAGCCAAGTCGTAAGTCGAATCCCCCCTCTCTCAGAGGCCGCAGGCCTGCCCGGTCACCATGCCGGGCAGGCGGATCCAGCCGCGGCGCATGCAGCGAGGTCTCTCTGAATCAGCGCCGCGGGCCGCCCTCTCCGTGATGCCGGTTGTCACCGACACAGCAGCTGGTTGAGGCGCAGGGAGGATGTCTCCGGGCATTCGGTTCTTGCTCGGGCTGGTCCCTCGGCCACGTCACTGGCGACTCGGGGCTGTCGGCCGAGGGGTGGTGTGGGGTGATGGATCAATAGGGGTCATTCGGAGGCCGAGAGTAGGAGCATCGTCATGTGCCGCAAGCGGGCTGGAAAAATCGGATCGGGCATCGCTAGGATATGCGGGATGTGGATGGGCCGGCTGGTGACGGTGCTGGCGATACTCTGGAGCCTAGCTGCCGTGGAGGCGAGGGCGCTGGAGTTTACGGCCGATCAGATCACCAAGATCAATGGTCGAACCCAAAAAGCCAACATCTTCTATCGGGACAACATGTGGCGGATCGAACATCACACGATGGGGCCCGTCAACATCAGCATTGTGCGCAAAGACAAGAAGGTGGTCTGGCTCCTGCTGTCGCGTATGAAGCATTTCAAGACTGTGCCGTACCAGGCGGAGCAGGATCTGAAGGTCACGGAGCGGCTGGAGGGGGAGGTGTCGCGCGAAGAGATCGGGACGGAAACGCGCGAGGGGCATCCGACGACGCTCTACGAAGTGACGGTGAAGGAAGGCGAGCGGACGGAGGTCTATTATCAATGGCTCGCAACCGACATCCGTTTCCCGATGAAGCTGGCCAAAAAAGACGGGAGCTGGATTGTTGAGTACCAGCACGTCAAATTCAGGCCGCTGATCGATTATTTGTTCCAGCTGCCGCTGAATTTCGAGCCATTAGAAGAATTCGATCACCAGCCGGCTGCCCCAGACTCCAGTCAGCAGCCGATGTAAGCGATGATCGATAAGTAAAGGAGCAGCATTTTGCGTAAAGCCGGCATGACTGTATGGGCTCTGAGTGTGGTTGTATTGGGAATGAGTGGTTCCCTCTCTGCGCTGGATGTTGCCGATGTCGTTCGTGAATGGACGCCGGAAGGCAAGAAGCTCGCGATGGAGCGCGCCAAGTTGCCGGCGCACGACGAGACGATCCGTATCCCGGCGGGTGAGTTCCTCATGGGCAGCGAGAAAAAGATCGACAGGAATTCCTACCTGGTGGAATTTCCGCAGCGGAAGGTCTATCTCGATGCCTATGACATCGACAAACACGAGGTGACGACCGTACAGTTCCTGAAGTTTGTCCTGGCGACGAACCGCGATCCCTTGATCGATTGGCAATACGACGGCGGGAATTTTCAGGAGACCATGGTCAGCCATCCGGTGATGCATGTGTCCTGGTTCGATGCCGACGCCTACTGCAAGTGGGCGGGGAAACGATTGCCTTCGGAAGCGGAATGGGAAAAGGCCGCCCGCGGTGAGGATGGGCGCATCTATCCGTGGGGCAATCAAATGGCCGGGCTCTCGCGGGCGAATTACGGCCGGACCGGGTTGTCGGGGCCGGTGCGAGACCGCCCCGAACGGCTGCTGCTCTATCCGCCTATCATTTCCGTAGACAAGTACGACAACGCCGCCAGCCCCTATGGCGTGCTTCAGATGGCGGGCAATGTGGCGGAATGGGTCAACGATTGGTACGACCCGAAGTACTACAGCACCGGACCGGACAAGAATCCGAAAGGTCCGGAGACCGGGACTCAACGGGGCTTTCGCGGCGGCGGCTGGATCGACAGCACACCCAGCGTGCGAGTAGCGCAACGGAACGGGACGGATCCCAATACCAAAATGAATTGGATGGGGTTCCGCTGTGCGCGGGATGTGAACGAAGCGACCTCAGGACAGCCGACCGAAGCGAAGTAGTCGGAGGTGCCTCACCTGGCAATTGCCACACAGCGAAGGACCAATCAGCTCGTCTCGGGCCTGATGAGCCTTGTTCTGCTGCTGGCGGCCTGTCAGATTGAGGATCTCAACATCGAGATTGTGAATGAGGACGGATCAGTTCTATTCATCGTTCACGAAAACGATGCACGGGATCCCGCACCTCTAAGCCGGTTCGGAGTCGTCTCTCGCTACTCCGGCGCGAGATGGGAGGTTTCGACCTACGAAGAGTCATCGCTGTACAGGATGCAAGACGGCAAGAAGCTGCTCAAACCGCTGGATGAGTTGCCCGAGATCAAGGCTCTCGCAGCGGGAGCGATTCGGTTCGGCGAGGTGCCGCGCGGGTTTTTCATCCAGGGCTCCTCAGGCAATCACCTCGTCGGGTTGGAGGAAGGCAGAGTCTACGAAGCCTATGCCAGCCGAGGCGCACACAGAGGGCGCATATCATTCACGATTGAGCATGGAGTAGCCGTCAAGCTTCCTCCCGTCACGCGCCCGCTTTCCTCGCTATAAGCGAGTGAGCCGTCTCGCTGGTTTCTTTCACCAGAATGCCCATTTTGCCGTGTGAGGGCTCGAAGTCCACGGTCAGGCCGTGATTGCGGATGCGTTCGCTGGCAGTGGGACCGATGGAGGCGATGACCAGCTTCCGGGAGATCGTTTTGAACTCCGCCGTCTTTCCATCCTGCTCGACGACCAGCATCACGTGATCGATCTGTGCGGCATTGGTCACCAGCATTACCTGCACCTGCCCGGTCAGAATCTGCTTGATGACCTGTTTGAGCGGAGCCGTGTCCTCCGGGAGCGCCCAGCGGTAGACGGGGACTGAAACCACATTGGCTCCGCGCTGCTTCAACGCCTCCACCAAGTCGCGGTTCGGTAGCCCGTATTCTTGCACCGCCACGCGTAGCCCTTTGACCGGCCGGTGGGCGTCCAGTGTGGAGACGACATCCACCCAGGTGTTAGGCTCCGGGACCGTCAACGTGGGTTTGAATCCCAGGGCTTTGAGTGCGGCCATCGGTTTGGGGCCGCGCGCAATGAGCACCGTCTCTTTTAACGCTCTCTTGATCGTGTCTGTGGAATGACGACTATACAGGATTTCGAACAGGGTGGTCGTGCCGGCGCCGGTCATCAACACCAGCACGTCGAGGCCTTGGGTCAGTAGCTGCTCCCCGAACTGCAACGCGGCGGAATTGTCTTCCAGCGGAATCTCGCGCAAGGCCGGGGCCACCAGCGGGGTGCCTCCGTGGCGCTCGATAAGCCGCCCCATTTCCGTCGCCATGCGCGATTCGAATGCCGCGACGGTCAATCCGTGAAACCCTGCACTGGCCATGCTGCTCCGTGATTCAACCATCGGTTACCCAGCCGGCTGAGTTACTTGGCGTCCATCGCGCATCGAAACCCCGTCGATTCGTTTCGAATGGTCGGATCGCTGTCCACGCGGGTGAAGATACGGACCGTGGGAGTCTCATTCTGCCAGCCGGCTCCTCGAATAACCTTCTTCTCGCCGCTGTCTGGTCCCGGAGGATTCTTGTCCGGGCTCTTTTCGTAGTACCTCGCATCGTACCAGTCGTTGACCCATTCCCAGACGTTTCCCGCCATGTCATACACGCCATAGGGACTCTTGCCCTTCTCATAACTGCCCACCGGCATCAATGTCTTTTCGCCGATCCACTTCTGATTGAAATTGAGATGTCCGTCGGTCGGCTCCACGTTGCCCCAGGGGAAGCGCCAATCGTTGTTGCCCTTGGCGGCTTTCTCCCATTCGGCTTCCCGCGGCAACCGCCTGCCGGCCCACTTGCAGTAGGCATCGGCATCGGCCCAATCGACGTTGATCACCGGACGGTCGGCCAACGAGGCAGGGATGCCGATGCCATCCCAGAGGTTGCGGGTGGGATTTTTGGGATTTTGCGGCACGCGATGGTTCGTGGCCTTCACGAATTCCAGGTAGCGCGCGTTCGTGACCTCATACTTGTCGATATAGAACGGATCGATCTCGATGACATGGCGGGGATATTCATCGCGTCCACCGTCACGGTCGCCGGTCGGAACTCCCATGGGATAGGAGCCCGCGGGAATCAGCACCAGCGGTGCCCCGTCTTTTCCCGTCATTTCCTTGGAGAGAGCCGCCTGCTCCGTAGCGAGTGTGGGAGAGCCCGTTCCGTTGAGTCCGATGAGTGCCACCACGATTGCGAAGATGGATCGTGCCACCATAACTTAACACTCCTTTGGTTCGAAAAAGTCGATGGCAGATCGTACCACAGCGGCGGAGAATTCAGACACGGTTTGGGCGGAGAATGTGTGCGCCGGGGGTGACCGAAGCCGGAGAATGAGGATTGACGGGGTGATAGGCCCCCACCTACTATACGGCCAAGGAGACTCCGACGTGCCGACCCATCGAGGCTTACGACATCTGGCGTTGCGTGTGACCGACCTTGCCAAGTCCCGTGCGTTCTATGAGCGATTTCTGGGCATGAAAGTGGTGTGGGAACCCGACCCTGACAATGTGTACTTCAGTTCGGGATCCGACAACCTGGCCCTGCATCAAATCGCGCCTGCCGAATTGACTCACTATCAACCGTTGCGTGGACAGCTACTCGATCACGTCGGTGTGATTCTGGAAAGCCCGGCGCACGTAGATGAGATGTTCCGCGATGTCCAACAGAATGGGGTTCAGTATGGGGCCACCATCGCCAAGCCACCCAAACACCATCGCGACGGCAGCTACTCCTTCTACTTTGCCGACCCGGATGGAAACGTCATCCAGGCCTTATATGAACCGACCATCAGCCGCATGGAGTTCCGGCCTCCCGCCTGACGAACATGGGTATGTGGGACACATTGCCGCGGGATCAGTATGTGGGGTTGGCGCCCTGGGTGTGGGTGCAGCTCGAAAGTAATCAGCCGCCGGGGCCGTTTCCGTTCATCGGCGGGGTTGCCCCTGAAGTCGTAGCGAGTTTGCACGAAGCCCACAGCCTCTTTCTTGCCTGTGTGGAAACCGCCATCAGCGATGTGTTCTCCCGCCGCGCGACACTCGGCGACCCGCAGACCAGGGTGCGGCTGGAAGACGCCTATGCCGAGCTGGTCAATTCCCGGCAACAGCTGAGCCAGCACATCACGGCCCGGCGTCAGCCGGATGGGCAGTTTCACTGGTCGCATCCCTTCGATGCGACGAAATCCGCGACCGTGGTCAACACCGGCCTGCGAATCTTCAATGCTGTGAAACGTCAAGCGATTCCTGTGCCGTTTGAGCGTCCCATGGGACCGGTGGTCGGAAAACTGCTGGGGATGTTGGATGGCACGCAGCAGGCCGGGGCGATTCAGACGATCGTGGCGACGGCCGGTCGGGACGGCGAGCGGCTGTTGACCAAGTTGATGGAGCTGTTGGTCCAATACGAATGCCTCACGCCGACGAAGCACGCCTCGATTCGAGACCAGTGGTTGGCCAATACCAAGGATCGGGACACGATTCATCTGGGCCATGCCGCGTTGATGTACCGGCAGCAGGACCGGTTCCTGTTGTTCGATCCCTGGCTGTTGCCCTGGTTCGCGGAGTCGAATGTGCCGAGCCTCTGGCTCTCGATGCTGCCGAAACCGGCCGCGATCTTTCTGACCCATGACCACGATGACCATGTGGACCCCCGAACGTTGTTGCATGTGCCGAAAGATGTGCCGATCGTGATTCCCAGCCGGCGGAACCGTAAGAAATTCTTTTACGATTATCTGCCGTTGCTCAGGGAATTGGGGTTCAGCCATATCGTCGAACTGGCACACGGGGAAACCTGGAACTTCGACGGTGGCGCCGTGGTCTCCGTCCCGTTTTACGGCGAAGATCCGTGCGATTTGGAGATGCCGAGAAACTGCTACCTCGTGACCGATCGCGGGCAGAATGTCCTGGTGCATGCGGACAGCGGCCCGACCAACAACGGCCGGTCGGCCATCAAGGAAGGTGTGATCCAGCAGCTCGTCCGGAAATATGGTCCCATTTCATTGGTGTTGGCTTCGCAGCAGCAGCTACAGGAAATCCGGAGTTATGCCGCTCATGCGCCCCTGTCTCATCCCGGACTGTGGCTCGACGTGGGAGAAAACGGATACCTCACAAACGGGTATCTGGACGAATTGTGCGCCGTTGCGCAGGCGAGCCTGTTTGTGTCCTATGCCACCGGCGGCGCCGACTGGTATCCCGACCACCTGTCGTTTATGTTCAGCCATCGCAATCCGGCGCGTACGGCGCTGCTGACGGCCAACTGGGAGCAGCCTGAAAAACTGAAAGACCTTCTCGGCGCGCGAGGGTGCGGGTATCATCGCGCTCAGGCGTTGGATCTGTTCCGGAGCAGCGGCGATGGGGCTGTGCAGGTGTCATCTGCGGCCGAGGCCCTGGCACCCCTGTCGCTCTATCGCCTCGATCACGGGGATCCGGCGTTCATGAAGCGCAGCGGACGGTAATCGGTTAACAGGCTGTTCAAAAAGGTCGTCCAGCAAGGCCACAGCAAGCGAAGAGGCGAATCGTACTTGTGCAGTACGGTGAGCTTCTGAGCGATGCGAGAACGATGCTGGCGAGCTTTTTCAACAGCCTGCTGGGAAAGGAAGGGAGCGATATGGGGTCCGGGAAAGGATTAGTGCTCGTCACCGGTGCGGCCGGGTTCATCGGGTCTCATGTGGCCAGGCGATTGCTCGATCGCGGTGACACCGTGCTCGGTCTGGATAATCTGAATGACTATTACGATGTTCGGCTCAAGGAAGCGCGCCTCGCACGACTCCAATCGCACGCCCAATTTCAATTCGTCAAACTGGATTTGTCCGATCGTGCCGGGATGGCGGCGCTCTTCGAACAGCATGCCATTCGGCGCGTGGTGCATCTGGCGGCGCAGGCCGGCGTCCGGTACTCCCTGGTCAATCCGCACGCCTACACCGCCAGTAACATCGATGGGTTCCTGAACATTCTCGAAGGCTGTCGGCATCACAAGGCCGAACATTTGGTCTATGCCTCCACGAGTTCGGTCTATGGCGGCCATACGAAAATGCCGTTTTCGGTGCATGACAACGTCGATCATCCGGTCTCGCTGTATGCGGCGACGAAGAAGGCCAACGAGCTGATGGCGCATTGCTACGCACACCTGTACCGGTTCCCGATTACGGGGTTGCGGTTTTTCACCGTCTACGGGCCCTGGGGCCGCCCGGATATGGCGTTGTTTCTCTTTACGAAGGCGATTCTGGAAGGCAAGCCCATCGACGTGTTCAATCACGGGAAGATGCAGCGGGACTTTACCTATGTCGACGATATCGCCGAAGGCGTGTTGCGCACGCTCGATCGTCCTGCGCAGGCTGATCCGGCCTGGGCGAGTGACAACCCCGATCCGGGCAGCAGCTCCGCTCCCTATCGACTGTACAACATCGGCAATCACCAGCCGGTCGAGTTGTTGCGATTTATCGAGGTGCTGGAACAGACGCTGGGTATGAAAGCGCAAAAGAACTTTCTCCCTCTCCAGGCCGGCGACGTGCCTGCGACCTATGCCGATGTCGCGGACTTGATGCGTGATACCGGCTTCAAGCCCGCCACGTCGATCGAAACCGGCATCGCCCGCTTCGTCGAGTGGTACAGGGATTACTACAAGGTTTGATGGCATTTGGATCGCGTGCTCCGGAAGCGTTTCCCTCGGGAGGTGGCTGAGAAGCCAGTCAAGTCACTCGGTCACCTCCGATACCTACCTGGTCGCGAATTGCGATAACAATCAGCAGAGTTGCTTGAACCCGTGCACACGTTCGGCGCTATCCATGCGGAGGGATGCGTGACGACGGGTGTAATGGCCTCGAGTTACTCGGTCGTGGGAACGTGATGTACCAGGGGGCTCGACAGTGCCGGAGCATCCTTCGTCCTTGCAGTCCTCCGACGCGGCTCCATTCTGCCTCGGTAAGCGCAGTCAGGCCGTCCCGGAAAATGAAGATGAGTCGCGTGGTGCCTCAAGTCGTTGCGAGCCGACTTGTCCAGGATGTTGAGTCGATACTTGTTGCAGCTTGGAGTAAGGAGTAAATTAGAAACAAAGCTCCCCTTCTATGCAAAGGGTTTCAGTGGACGTGAACAGAAATCGAATGATTCGGTCCTTGCTCGCCGCAGGATGGGTGATGCTGGCGGGGCAGGGTATTGCGCTGGCAGAAGCGACTTCGACCGAGACAGCGACTTGGAGTGAGTTGCGTAGCCAATCATCGAACGTCTTGTCCCAGGCCCCTACAACGAGCGAGAGGCCAGTCGACCTCTTTCGGCAGACGCCCACCTTGAGCGGTCGTGTACAGGTTAGTGAACAGACCCTGATCCCCTATGTGGGGGCCGGATTCGGCGGGGGGTACGTGACGGAGCGGGATCGAGCCCTCGTTCCCATGCCGGGAGTTCCGCAGCAAAACCTCTTGGGCGACTCGTTAGGCTTGAGCAAGGGCATGATGCCGAACGAGTTTCAGATGGGTATTCGCATTCCGTTTTAAGTCCTGCCGGTTGCGCCGCTGCACCACAGCCTGAATCATCCCTTCCGGTTTACGTGACTAAAAGAGCCGATGGGCGAGGTCTGCCGGGTCGACTCCATCCAGCGTTGAAAGGACCAGGTGCGCCTCCGCCAGTTGGGATGCCGGGTATGTCGTCGCAATGGCGAGGACGCGCATGCCCGCCTTCAGGCCTGCCAGAACTCCCGCCCGAGAATCTTCGATCACCAGACATTCGCTCGCCTTGAGTAAGGGTGGTCGGGGCATGCGTGCGTTCAGCTGTCTGAGGGTGAACTCATAGATCGCCGGGTCCGGTTTTCCGACGGCGTAGTCATCTGCGGACACAATCATTTCAAACGCCTGTTCGATGGGTGTGCCGGTGAGCGCGGCAAGGATCTGCTCTCGTCGGCCGCCGGATGCAACCGCCAATCGGGACGTTCCCGCAGCGCGCTGGACGAACCTCGCAATCCACGGGAACAATACCGGTTTGTGCAAAGCGGTATGTGCGCGAAACAAACCGGCCTTTCGTTCGATGATCCCGGCGTGAATCGTCGGGTCGCAGCTGCCGTCACGTCGTTCCAATAATGTGGTCGCGCAGGTTCGTTCATCCATACCCAGGTAAGTGCCGTAGTATTCCTCCTTGCTCAGGCTGAGTCCTGCTTCAGCCAACGCTTGCTGAAAGCAACGCAGGTGGGGCGTTTCATCGTCGGCGATCACGCCGTTGAAGTCGAACATGATGGCGCGCAGAGCGGCCTCCCCGGTTCATGTTGTCCTACGCGGTGCGCGCTGCTCTGACCGAGCGCGGGTGGCCTGACAAGCGGAACTCCTTGTCCCGCTGAGGTCCCTACGGTATGCTGCGTCACGACAACATATCGAGGCCCGTTCGCAACCACCATCCAATTCTCATAACACGATGAGTGACTACGCAGTTCTCGGCGACCTATTGGTGATCTATGCGGTGTCCACTGCGGTGGTCTTCGTGTTCCATCAATTTCGCCTGCCGTCGATCGCCGGATTCCTGGTGGCCGGAGCCCTGATCGGTCCGCACGGGCTTCATCTGATTCCTGACGTGTCGCAGGTGCAGGTCCTCGCTGAGATCGGGATCGTGCTGCTGCTCTTCACGATCGGAATGGAATTTTCCTCCGCACACTTTGCCGCTGCCCGGCGTATTCTCATGGTTGCCGCGCCGGTTCAAACCGGGGGCGCCCTGGTCCTGGCATTGCTCGGGGCTCTGGCGGTGGGCCTCTCGTATCAACAAGGGATTTTCTGGGGTTTTCTCCTCTCATTAAGCAGCACGGCCATCGTGCTGAAAGCCCTTTCGGAACAGGGGGAGAGTGATTCGTTTCACGGTCGCGCCACCGTTGCGATTCTGATCTTCCAGGACCTTGCCGTCGTTCCGATGATGCTCGTCACGCCGATCCTGGGCACTCCGAGCGGGAGCGCGATGGGGACGGTACTGATGACCTTGGTCAAGGCGGCGATGGTGGTCGGGTTGATCGTCGCGGCGGCCTGGTATCTCGTACCGCGGCTCCTGCGCCATATCGTGCGGAGTCGAAGCCGTGAGCTGTTTCTGCTCTCGATCATCGTGCTCTGCCTCGGGATTGCCTGGCTGACGTCGCTGGGCGGACTTTCCCTCGCCCTGGGCGCGTTTATTGCCGGTCTGGTCATTTCTGAGTCGGAGTATAGCCATCAAGCATTGGCCGAAGTCCTACCCTTCCGTGACAGTTTCAATAGCCTGTTTTTCGTGTCGATCGGCGTTTTGATGGACATGCGGGTGGTGCTGGAGCATCCCTTCACTGTGCTGGGCCTCCTGCTGGCGGTCCTGATCGGAAAACTGATCACTGGGAGCGGGGCGATGGTGGCGGCCGGGGCTCCGCCCAGATCGTCGGTGTTGGTCGGGGTGGCGCTCGCGCAGGTCGGCGAGTTCAGTTTTATCCTGGCGCAACAGGGGCAGGATGCCGGTTTGTTTGCCGGGGATCAGTATCAGTTGTTCCTGGCGGTGTCGGTGCTCACTATGGTGGTGACGCCGTTTTTGATGCAATGGTCGCCCGATCTGGGGCGGCGGGTCGAAGCGATGCAGCGCGTCCGGGGCTGGATGCCGACCCGCACCGCCGCGCATGTCGAGCAGTTGGAAGGTTCTCAGATCCGGATCAAAGACCATGTCATTATTGTGGGCTACGGGCTCAATGGTCGAAACCTCGCCCGCGTATTGAGCGAAACCGAAATCCCCCATGTGGCCCTGGACCTGGACGGCGAAACGGTGCGCCGCGAGGCGCGTCATGGCGTGCCGATCTACTACGGCGACGGCTCGAATGCCAACGTGCTTCGGCATATGAAGATCGACGACGCCAAAGTGCTGGTCGTGGCCTTGTCCGATCCGTTCACGGCACGGAGAACGGTGAAGGTGGCCAAAGGATTGAACCCGAAGCTCCATATCGTGGTACGAACGCGCTATTTGAGAGAGTTGGAAGAGTTGCAGCAGCTGGGTGCGGACGATGTGGTGCCGGAAGAGTTCGAGACGTCGATCGAAATCTTTGCCCTGGTGCTGCGCACCTACAGTTTGCCGCAGGAATTTGTGGCACGAAAAGCGGAGCAAATCAGGCGGGAAGGGTATGCGCTGCTGCGGCGGAGCGAGATGCCGGAGTTGGCTCATCATCTCCGCGGGGGGACGTTGACCGATGTCGAAGTGGAAACTTGCCGGATCGATGACGAGGCTCCGGCGGTAGGCAAGTCGCTGACGGAACTCTCCATTCGTCCACGGACCGGTGCGTCGGTGCTCGCATGGACTCGCAGCCAGGTTACTCAGTCGAATCCGTCTGAAACCGTGCGGCTGCAGCCAGGCGATGTCGTCACCTTGCTCGGTTCCCGCGACCAGATTCGTCGCGCCATGGCGCTCTTGAACGAGCCTAACCACGGCACGAGTCACCAACTCAAATAACCCGGTCGGCTAACTTCTCCAGCGAAGCGTCACGCGGTCTTTCAGCGGATGGTCTAAGGGACGTCCGGTTTGGACGGCGGCGAGATGGGCGGCCTTCAGTTTGTAGTACCACTTGGCGGGCGTATCGGCGTCATCGATCAGCATGAGCGCCGGTTTGTATTTCAGTCCCACGGCTTGCCGCTCCATGGCCTGCTTGTCCTGCTTCATGAAGATGTTGGCGAAATAACGGAACAGCGGCTTGGCAAAGGGCAGCCAGGGCAGGATGTTCCAGGCGGCGGCAAAATCGATCCGGCATTGTTGCTCGCCCACGGGCGTGACCGTGGCGCGCGACGAGACGTACATCGAACCGCACTGCACGAACTCGAAGCGTTGGTTGGGGAGCACAAAGTCGATAGTCGTCGTCAAGGGCCCGCCGTAGAGCCGGTTGAGGAGCTTGTAGGGTCCGCTGTTCTTCGACGGCGCATGGGGAACCATGCGAAACCCGTTCGGGATTGGCTCGAAGGTCTTGGCCTTGTCGTGCATGCTGGCTTTGGTTCGCCACCAGGAGCTCTGGTGCACAAAGGGACCGTGGGCCGGGTCCATGAGTCCGACGATGCCGTCGTCGATCGTGCAGTCCAAAATCGTCGAGATCTGGATCATGCGATAGGGTTCGGACGGGAGCGGGAGACGCGGGAGTTCCGGAACCGGCAGCTTCGGCTGCTGCGGATCCGGGAGAAACACCCAGATATATCCGTCCTGATCCTGGCAGGGATAGGATGTGATGCCGATCTTTTCCGGTTGGAGCGGGGACCCTTCCACGAGCGCCGGAATATGGCGGCAGCGGCCGCAGGTATCGAACTGCCATCCGTGATAGGCGCATTCGACGCGCTCTCCATCGAACTGTCCGAACGAGAGCGGCATGCCGCGATGCGGGCAGATGTCGCGCATCGCCGCCACCTTGCCTTGGCGGTCACGGCAGACGAGAATCGGTTGCCCCAACATCACGTGGGCCTGCATCTGACCCACCGCGAGAGACGTGCTCGTAGTGGCCGGATACCAGAAGCCGAAGAGCGGGGCGCTCTTTGTCGGTTGGAGTTCGGTGATGAGGTCTGTGCTCATGAGTAATGCGGTCGCCGGGTTTGGCGCGATGCGCGAGACGGTTCGATACCGAATGGACTATAACGGCGGGCCTGCAACAGGTCAAGCAAGCGGCTGTCTAGGGCGAATGCCGCAAGCGGTACGATCTGGATAGCCAGACCCCGGCTTCTGACCCCGCATTTCTTGACAAGAAAAAGAACCGGAGACTATAGTCAATTTCCATCACAAGCGACTCCATCTTCCGATTCCGAGAGGCGAGGTACCTCATGACAACCGCACAAATCGAGCCCACGGCCGCGCTGGCGGAACTCCGCGAGTCGAAGGCGGACCGTGTCACGATCGTGCTCCTTAGCGGAGACCTCGATAAAGCCATGGCCGCCTTCATCATCGCCACCGGCGCGGCAGCGATGGGCATGCAGGTCACGGTGTTCTTTACGTTCTGGGGCCTCAATACGATCCGTAAGAAGGGCGCGAGCAGTTCAGCGTCTGACTGGCTGCGTCAGATGTTCGGGTTCCTCAACAAGGGCGGTGCCGACACGTTGCCCCTCTCGCGTTTTCATTTCTGGGGGTTGGGCACGAAAATGATGCAAGTGGTGATGAAGCAGAATCGTATGCCGGGCGTGCCGGAGCTCATGCAGATGGCGCTGGACCTCGGTGTCCGGTTCATCGCCTGCACGACGACGATGGGTCTGATGGGTATCACGAAAGATACGTTGATCGATGGGATCGACCAATTTGCCGGTGTGACGACCTACTTGGCGGAAGCCAAGCAGGGCAGCGTCAATCTGTTCATTTAAGCAGGGCTGAGGAGATGGCATGATACAGGCTGATGTGAAGCTGGATACGCTCGGGTATTTCTGTCCGATGCCGATCATATTGACGTCGAAGAAGATCAAGGAACTGACGATGGGTCAGGTGCTGGAAGTGGTTTCGGACGATGAAGGCATCAAGAAAGATATGCCGGCCTGGTGTGAAACGACCGGCCATCAAATGGTGGGGTTGGAGGAAGAGCAGAGTTCTTCGAAGCGGATCTACAAGGCATTCGTCAAAAAGGCCAAGTAACAGTCAGCGACAGGCCCATATGCGAGGCTGTCCAGTTCAGTAACGCCGGAGGGCATGATCACCAGCCTCCGGCTTTTTTATTGCCGCAGACTCCCAGGACGGGATGGGACAGACCGGGTTGAGTGAGAGAGGGAACGTTGTGAGCCAGGTTGTTGAATGTGTCCCGAATTTCAGCGAAGGACGGAACTCCGAGATCGTGGACGCGTTAGCCGGAGTGGCCCGCTCGGTGCCCGGCGTCGTCCTGCTGGACGAAACGAAGGATCCGGACCACCATCGGGCCGTTGTGACCTTCGCCGGCCGGCCCTACGCGGTGGCCGAGGTGGCCTATCAGATGGCGCGGATGGCCTCCCAGTTGATCGATCTCCGAACCCATCACGGCGAACATCCGCGCGTCGGGGCGACGGATGTGATGCCGTTCGTGCCGATTCGTGGCGTCAGTATGCAGGATTGTGTGCAACTGGCTCGCATGGTCGGCCAGCGTATCGGAAATGAGTTGAAAATCCCGGTGTTTCTATACGAACAGGCGGCGACCAGGCCTGAACGGAGGCAACTGGAGTGGATTCGAAAGGGTGGCTTGAAGGGACTGGCGGATCGGATGGCAAGCGACTCTGCGTGGGTGCCGGATTTCGGCCCGAAGCACTTGCACCAGACGGCCGGGGCCACGGTGGTGGGAGCGCGATGGCCGCTGATCGCCTTCAACGTGAATCTGAAGAGCCGCGATCTGTCGGTTGCCAAGGCCATCGCCAAGGTGGTGCGCCAGTCGAGCGGTGGGCTCCCGTACGTCAAAGCGATCGGTGTGGAGCTGAAAAGCCAACAACTCGTACAGGTGTCGATGAACCTGACGAACCATGAAGAGACGCCGCTCCATGTCGTGTTTGCGGCGGTGCAGCGGGAAGCGGCGGCTCGTGGTGTGGAGGTGGCCGGCACAGAGATCGTCGGGTTGGTTCCCGAACAGGCGCTCATGGAGACGGCGCAGCAGGCGCTCTGTCTCAACCAATTCGACGGACGACAGGTGCTTGAGTCGCGATTGGACCGTCCCGAATCGCGGGAGGCGATCGGGCGGATGGCGGCGTCGCAGCCGGTGAAGGAGCAGTCGCCGTCGCCCGAGAAGGTCGGGGCGCCGGACGGGAAGATGCCGGAGCTTCAGGGGCAGACCGGCGGCAGCGTGGGGGCCCAGTCGGCGGCGTTTGCGGCCGGGTTGGGAATGATGGTGGCGAAGCTGACTCGCGCGCGTGCGATTGAAACGCGCTTATCCGAAATTCGCACACGCCTCCACGAATTGGGCCAAGCGGATCGAGATGCCTATGGGCGGGTGCTCCAGGCGAGAAAGCTTCCGATCACCCATCCTGACCGTCCGCTCCAACTCTCATCGAACTTGCTGGGGGCGATAGAAACGCCGTTGGAAATTGTGAAGCTGTCTTGCGAACTCATTCCCTTGCTGCGGGGCCTCCTGACGCAAACGAAACCGGAGCTTCAGCCGGATCTGAAGATGGGCCTTCGTCTTGCCGATGCCGTCATCGATGGGTGCCTCGGAATGGTCGAGGAGAACATGAAAGTTCAACCAAATCAGCTGCTTATTGCCTCGATTCGAGAGCGATTCTCCGTTGCGGAACAAATGCTTGTGGATGCGAAATCGCTATGCTACACTCCGCCCTTCGATTCGTGGGCCCAAAACATGTTGAATATCCTGAAACTTCGGTGAAAGAGAGTCGAAGGTAGCTGACGATGGAAATTAAGGTTTTCAATAACAACGTTGAAAAAGCTCTGAAGGTCGCCAAGAAGAAATTGGCGGGCGAGGGATTATTCCGCGAACTGAAGCGCCGCCGGTATTACGAAAAGCCGAGTGTCCGCAAGAAAGCGAAAGAGCGCGAGGCGCAACGTCGGCGGCAGAAATGGCTTGCGAAGCGACGGCCTGAATAGTCGTCGGGTACTCCTTCCTTCGGACGATCGGTTCGATCACTCCAGCTGAGTTCTCCATTCCGGCAGATCCATGCAGGCGCATCAGATCCACGCCGCCATCCGTACGGTCAAGCGGGAGATTTCCCGCTGGCCTGATCCGGTGGTGGGGGTGGTGGCCAAGGAGAGCGGCCGCGATCCGTTCCTCGTCCTGATTTCCTGCCTCCTCAGTTTACGGACCAAAGACAAGACCACTGCCGAAGCCAGTGCGCGTCTCTTCGCTCTGGCCTCCACTCCGGCCACAATGCGCCGGCTCACGCTGCCGGCTGTTGAAAAGGCCATCTATCCCGTCGGGTTCTATCGGACAAAGTCCAAACAGATTCAGCAGATCTGCGCCCAACTCCTTGAGCGGTACCAGGGTCGGGTGCCGGACAGGATCGATGAATTGCTGACGTTGCCGGGAGTCGGGAGGAAGACGGCCAACCTGGTGGTGACGGTCGGGTATGAAAAGCCGGGGATTTGCGTCGATATTCACGTCCACCGGATCAGCAATCGATGGGGGTACGTCAGGACCAAGAGTCCCGATGAAACGGAAACGGCCCTCCGCGAGAAGCTTCCGCGCAAGTATTGGATCACATTCAACGACCTGCTTGTGCCCTACGGACAGCACCTCTGCCAGCCGGTCTCGCCGTTGTGCAGCCAGTGCAAGATTGCGGCGTATTGCGACCGCGTCGGCGTGACGAAAAGCCGTTAAGCGTGAAGCGCTGATCCGTCCCAAGCCACCAGCGGTTCAGCGGGGTCCGAACGACGAGATACGAAAGACGCGGTCAAATGAACAGTTTGGTTTCCGCCTGCGCGGTGAGCAGGAGGATGGAGGGGAGACCGAGCACTTCGTCCACGTTGCGTTCCACCGCGCCGGCTTCCACCCCCATATATTCGAGCCCCGCGCTACACGCAATGAGACGAAACTGCCCGACGAGACGGGCTTCGTGAAACATCTCGGAGATCTTCGGAACCTGTTTCTCTTTCAAAAGCCGGGCGACTTCTTCGGCTGACGAGGCATATTCAGGCGGGAAGTCGATCTGGTCGATCTTACCCTCGGCCAGTTTCTTGATCGTCCAAAACAGCAATACCACGATGACATCCTTGCCCATGGCGGCGGCGGTGAGGCCGAGGGTCGCGACCTGGTGCAATTTGTCGTAGGTGGCGTTGTGGGCGAAGATGACGAATTTGGGTTTCCCCGACATGGCGGCTACTGAACCTTCTGTCTGGTCTTGACGCTATTTACAAAATCGGTGATGGCCGCATCCACTTCGGCGGGTGTCATGGCGCGATCGTGCATTTCGCTCTCATCGAGGAGGTAGCGCTCCCCTTCTTTTTCCTGCCGCACCACCACGGAATTTTCCGGTGTCACTTCCACCCGCATGAACCATTCTTTCCTGCCCTTGGTAATCACCACTTCTTTGCCGAGTCCGATCTTGGTGATAGCGATCTGCAATTCCGACTCAGGGGTGCCATCAACTGCCCAAGCCGCTTGGCGACTAAGCGTGATGGGGTACAGCGACAGGACGAATCCGAGCACGGCCAGGCCGAAGGCCTGGAGCCAGACTCTCATCAGTTGCGCGCTGCTGGGTCGCATCGGCAGCATAGTGCGGAATTATAGCTGGCGGAGCAGGCAACGTAAACCGGCTGGGCTCCGGCACCCTTTCCGCCATGCAAAGCCCCATGCTAGGATGCGCCGGTGATAAGCGAACTCCTGACGCAGATCGAGTCCTATGTACCGGCGAATCTGCTGATCTGGTTTGCCGTCTCTTCCGTGTTCATGTTCGTGGGAACCTTGATTGCCATTCCCATCATTCTGATGCGGCTGCCGGCGGACTATTTCGATGTCCGGATCCCGCGCCCCTGGATGGAGAACCATCATCCGATCCTTCGCCTGATTGGCCATGTGGTGAAGAACGTCGTGGGCGCGATTTTTCTGTTCGCAGGCTTTCTCATGCTGTTCCTGCCGGGGCAGGGAGTGCTGACGATGTTGATTGGCCTGTCTTTGATCGAATTTCCCGGCAAGCGGCGGATCGAAGCTAAAATCGTGGGGCAGTCCACCGTGCTCAGTACCATCAACGCCATGCGGGCCAAATTCGACAAACCGCCGCTCATCATCGCCCCGGATTGAGAGCGCTGCCGTAAGTTCGACCTCTGCGTGTTGCTCCACCGGTTACAGTATCTCAGCTATGCCCACACTCTATCTCATCGACGGTAGCGCTTACATTTATCGAGCGTTCTTTGCTCTGCCGCCCCTGTCCAATTCCAAGGGTCTGCAGACTAATGCGGTGTATGGCTTCACGACAATGTTGCTGAAGGTCCTGCGGGACCATCGGCCGGACTATGTGGCCGTGGTGTTCGATGAAAAGGGCCCGACCCACCGCCATGAAGCGTTCAAAGACTATAAGGCGCAACGGCCACCTATGCCGCAAGGCATGAGCGCGCAGATTCCCTACATCCATCGTGTGGTGGAAGCGTTATCTCTGCCGGTTATTCGGCAGGCCGGATACGAGGCCGACGATCTGATCGGCACCCTGGCGAGAAAAGGCGAAGTTGAAGGCCTCGACGTGGTGATCGTCACCAGCGACAAAGACATGTTCCAACTGCTCACCCCCAAGACGCGCATTTACGATCCCGTGAAAGATAAATGGTTCGGTGAAGCAGATTCGCAGGTGCGCTTTGGGGTGGAGCCGGCGCGGGTGGTTGAGATCATGGGTCTCATGGGTGACACCAGCGACAATATTCCCGGCGTCAAAGGAATCGGAGAAAAGACTGCGGTGAAACTGATCACGCAGTTCGGCACGATCGAGGAGCTGCTGAATCGAGTCGAAGAAGTCACGCCGGCAAAAACCAAGAACTTGTTGTTGGAGCAAGGCGAGCAGGCCCGGATGAGCAAGCAACTCGCGACGATTCAGTTGGACTGCCCGCTGGAATTTGTTCCGGTCCAGTTCCGGGCGAAGGCGCCGCAGACGGAGACGCTGGTGAGCCTGTTGCGTGAACTGGAGTTCATGACGCTGGCCAAGGCCTTCCAGGGAGAGACACCTGAGCAGAATCGGTTGGGGGCTGATGTCGAACAGCTTCACGATGCTGCAGCGGCGGATGCGTTTCTGAAGCAGCAACCGGCAGTTGCGATGTTGGGTCTAGCCTGCGTCCTGACTGGTGAGCCGGGGGTGCGCGCCGATATTCAAGGCTGCGCGTTGGGTCGGTCCGATGGAAACGCGGCTTTCGTGCAGGGCGAGGCGCGTGACTGGCCATGCCCACTCGTTGAGTGTCTGCGCGACGGGAACAAACCGAAAGCCGTTCAGGATCTCAAACCGCTGTTGCTGGCGCTCCACCGTCAGGGCGTCGACATGCCCGGGCCCTATTTCGATACGATGGTGGCAGACTATCTGTTGAACCCGAATCGCCGAGCCCATACCTTGGAGGCGATCGCCATGGACCTGCTGAGTTATCAGCTGGGTGCGGGGGAGAGCAAAGATACTGCCAAGGGGCCGCAATCCCTGTTCGATGTCGATGAGGCGCTGGTTCGTCGAACGGGTGAAGCGGCCGCCGTCACGGCGAAAGTGGCGCCGATGCTTCGCGAGCGGTTGAAAGAGCAGGGAAGCCTATCACTCTTTCACGATGTGGAGATGCCGCTGGTGCCGGTGCTGGCCGAAATCGAGCGCAATGGCTTTCTGCTCGACGTCGCGGGACTGCAGGCGCTGAGCAAGGAGCTGGAGCGTGAGCTGGAGCAGATGGTGGGTAGCATTTACCGTCTGGCCGGCGGCGAATTCAATATCGGCTCGCCGAAGCAATTGGCGACCGTGCTCTTCGAAACGCTCGGCCTGAAGCCGCTGCGCAAAACGAAGACCGGCTACTCCACGGATGAAGACACCCTCACGCAACTCGCCAGCCAGCATGACCTGCCGGCGCAAATTTTGAACTATCGAACGCTGACGAAACTCAAATCGACCTATGTGGATGCCTTACCGCAGTTGGTGAATCCTGAGACCAAGCGACTCCATACCTCCTTGAATCAGACCGTCGCGGCGACCGGACGACTGTCTTCGACCGATCCGAATCTACAGAACATTCCGGTGAAGGGTGACTACGGCTTGCGTATCCGGGAAGCGTTCATTGCGCCGCCGGGTCATCAACTACTCTGCGCCGACTACAGTCAGGTCGAGCCCCGTATTCTGGCGCACCTCTCGCAAGACCCTCGCCTGCGGCAGGTCTTCGAGAAGGGCGAAGACATCCACATGGCCACGGCCATGGAGATTTTTAATCTGCCCGCCGGAGAAGTCACCCGGGAGATGCGGCGCGCGGCGAAGAGTGTGGTGTTCGGAATTGTGTACGGCATCAGCCCGTTCGGGCTCGCATCCAACATCGGCGTGCCGCAAGCGGATGCCAAAAAATATATCGAGACGTTCTTTGAGAAGTTTGCGGCCGTGCGGGCGTTGATGGATCGCAACATCGACGACGGCAAGACCAAGGGCTATACGACGACCATCCTTGGCCGCCGTCGCCCGATCCCGGAATTGCAGGGCGGCGATCCTTCGCAGCGCGGCGTCGGTGAGCGCATGGCGGTGAATAGTCCGATTCAAGGATCGGCTGCCGATCTGATCAAGGTCGCGATGATCAAGGTCCATCAACGCCTCCAGAACGAACTGCCTCGCTGCAAGATGATCCTCCAGGTCCATGACGAGTTGATTTTCGAAGTGCCGGACCAGGAATTGGAACGGGCGAAACAGCTTGTAAAAGCGGAAATGGAAGCCACCGGGGCGGCGTTGGGCCTGTCGGTTCCGCTCAAGGTCGATCTGGGGGTGGGGTTAAACTGGCGAGTCGCCCATCCCTAGCCGGCGGCTGAAAAAGGCCCCCAACTTCGTTCTCGGGCGTCTCGGCCTCCTCAACGTACTAAACGACGTACGTCTCGGACGCCTCGCACCCTGCGGCCTCGTCGGACGACCTTTTTGAGCCGCCGATGATTGGCGAACGGTGCAACCTTTGCAGAGGCATGGGCGGGAGCTAATTGGTTATGTCGCCGCGAAAGCGTACATTGACCATACCCGAGTCTGAGTTTCAGGCCTTGGTCCAGCAGGCGCTCGACGGCCTTCCCGACGAATACGCCAAACTCATCACCAACGTCGCTGTGGTGGTGGAGGAAGAGCCCTCTCCCGAAGTGCGCGCTGACCTGGAGATGGAGGAAGACGAAGATCTCCTCGGTCTCTATCAAGGTCTTTCTCTCGACAAAGAATCATTCTTCCAGGCAGGCGGACAACTGCCGGCCAGAATCTCTATCTATCGCGGGCCGATTCTCCGGCTCTGCCGCACCAGGAAAGAAGTGGTGCAGGAAGTGCGCGATACGGTCGTGCACGAGATCGGGCATCATTTCGGGTTCGACGACGACGAGATGCCGTACTAGCAGGATGGTGAAAAAGGCCGCCAGCGGCCTTCTCGGTCGCACGCCTCCCTGCGACGTACCCACGTGTACGCCTCAGTCGTCGCGCTTCCTGCGGCCTTGCTGGACAGCCTTTTTGACCATCCTGCGACTAAAAGAGAGACGGTAGCTACCTAACGATCTAAGGGAGAGCCATGTATGAGCATTCGATACGTTGCATTGGCATTCAGCATCGTACTTGTTTCTGGATGTGCTGCTTCGATCAATGAATACAATGCACGTCAGCATGCACAAGCTGGAGTAAAGGCCGGAAAGAGTGGAGAATTCGCCAAAGCCCGGAAAGAATTTGCGAGAGCTCTAACCAATGCTCGTCTGGCAAACGCAGATCTTAAGTTGGTAGCGGTTCTGAGCTATGAGTATGGAAGGTATTCCGGGATGATTTGCGATTGGGTTGAAGGAGAGAAAGGCCTCACCGAGGCCTATGACCTGGATCGTCAGAATGGAGGGCCGGCCTATCTGTCCCTGGTCGAATTGGCTCGGCTTAACCTTGATAGGCAACAATATAGCAACGCCGTCGAGTATTTTGATCGTGTCGTTCCTGAACTTGAGACATCACATGCAGATACACGCGACCCAATTGGGTACGCGCAAGTTCTAGACGAATACGCTGCCAGTCTTGAGAAGACCGGTAAGAACGGGCTAGCAGGGAAGTTCCGTGATCGTGCCGGAGACTTGCGCAAGGCATATCCTGGCAAGAGCGCCCACACGGAGCGCACCCCTTACGGCACGCAGTGCCATGGTGCGAGTTAGTGCGGGGCTATGTCTCGGGGCTCATGGACCGGTTACGAATACAGCCAGCCGATGGTCTCTGATTGAAGTTGAAGAGCATCGCGTTCGTTCGCGTGTAGGCAGCATGGCTGTACTAGTGGTCGCGGACGTTGGTCGAGCTTGTGCAGTCTTTGTAATCCACCAGCAGGCACTGGCCTTCGCTCGGGAACCGTCCGGGATCGAATCATTCCACCATACTTCTTAAAATCCTGCCCTACCTAACGGTCAGCAAGTCCGAGCATCGTTTTCCAGCGGTCAACGTACGTCCAATCGATGCGTAAGTCTGCCTGGCGAGCACAGATTTTCTCCAAATCGGCACGATCTTGCAGCCGTCCCGCCAACATCTTGAGGATGACGAGATCCTCAATCGACAGCATAGGGACTTGGAGTGTGCCAAATGGGACCGTCTGCCTCCTCTCCAATGCGGTTCGAAGATAGGCCGAGTCCGCCAGGAGGAAATCGATCACGACTTCCTGCCCGGAGCGGATTCCCACAATTCGCCAAATCGAGATCCCCTGAAAGACCATAGGGCTCGGATGGATGATGGTGGAGTCGAAAAGGGAGGAAACGAGTGCCTGTATCTGTTCGCGTGAAGGCGGATCCAGCAGAATAAGGAGATCGATGTCCGTGGTGGCTCGAGGCTCCACCAAGGCGCTGTAGGCCCAGCCTCCGGCCAGCGCATAGTTCACACCGCGTCGGTTGAAGTCGGAAATAAGGTCGGAGAACGCTCGGACTAGGATTGGCTCTGCTGCCATGCCTGCTCTTTGGCCAGTCGAATTTCGTGCATGACCTGTGCCATTCCCTCACCCGCGCCAGGCACATTCCGCTGCTCAATTACCGCTTGGCGCAAGGCCAGCCCCAACTCCGTCAGTTCGACCGTGCGGCGCAAATTATCGGCAATACGTATGTGGTCTGAGGATGGGGACGATGGTGACATAACCCGGGCTCCGAGGAAGCGCGGACGCTGAAGAAGAGTCTACTCGACGATCCAGTCGGGAGCAAGCAGGAAGGCGCGCTCTGCCCGTGTCCTCTCTCGAAGAAGGAGAGTAGTGGACATTGATGGGAGATCAGCAAACCTGGACGGGGTCAGCGTTCAGGCTTATGAATACAGCCGGCCCACGATCTGATTGAAGTTGAAGAGCATCGCGTTGGCGCGGGTGTAAGCGGCGTGGCCGTAGTAGTGGTCTCGGACGTTGGTTGAGCTCGTGCAGTCTTTGTAATCGACCAGCAGGCACTGGCCTTCGCTCGGGAAGCGTCCGGCCCGGCGCGCGCATTCCACCCAGCGTTCGAATCCATCGTAGGGTTCCAGCAATTCCCACACAGCCTTATTGGCGGCTTTGGCATTTTCTGCGGGCAGGGCATCGCTGCCGGCCACGGCCAGTTCCTGCACATAGTCGCCTCCCCACGCAATCGGCATCTCGACGGTGATCTGGGGCAGGTCCATTTTGGAGAGCCAGGTTTTTCCGTCGGTGCGCAGATTGCGGTGGTTCACCACGTGGAGCAGTTTGCCGATGCCCGACGGATCCCAACCGTACCGCACCGGCGTGCCGAAGGTGACGATATCGAGCGCTACGCCATTGAGCAAGGTGCCATTGGTCAATAGCGGGTCGATGCGTTGAATGGCCTGCGCATCCGGACCTTGTGGATTCGCGGCGAGCAGAAGATCGAAGAGCGTCTTCCGTCCCGTGATCGGCGAAGGGCAGAGGAGATTGGAGGCCAGCGCAAGGACGAGACCGGCTTGGCCATGGGCTTGAATCAGGATGCGGTGGCCGGGACCCAGATGCTGTTCGCCGACGAGGACGTTCAGGCGGTCCAACAACCGGCAAGCGGCCAGGGCGCGGCCGAGGTGATGGTGTTCGCTGGACCAGAGTTCCCGGATGCAGGTGATGGGTGTGGTCGGTTTCTGATTCAAGGCTTTCCGGCATTGCTCGACCGTGGCAGTCGTAAAGTTTCCCGCGTCGCCGATCTGGCTGTCGAGCAGGGTCTTCGTGGCCTCATCGTTGGCCAGGGGCGGCTTCATGCCGCCCGGCAGCGGAGTGATGCCGTTTGTGCCTTCCCGCATGAACGAGAGGAGTGAATCCAGGCCTGAGATGCCGCGTGAATAGCCTCGCTTGAGCCCGCCCACTTCATCGAGCCGTCCTAAGCCGAAGACATCGGTGCCGGGGATGGCGCCATGCAGAAACATGATCAGCCGCACACCGGCTTGTGACAGTTTCTGGCCGAGCCGGCTCATCGAGTCCTGCCAGGCCGGAGAGCCGGCGTCGGGCGGTGTGGTCCAGTCCGCGTAGGTCAGCCGGTCGCCGGGGTTTTTACGGGAAAGTTCGTCGTGCTGGAAGTTGTTTTCGATAGGCATGGGAAGATTGTCTTACCCGAAACGGAGCGCGAAGTTCAATGGAGGAACTGCGGATTCGATCCGGGTGGTTCAGCGTTGTGCTGCCGATTCGCGGCCGTTCGATTCCGTGGATGCGGGTGCGGACAGGCGGGGCTTCGGCATGACGGCTGTTGCGGAGCAGGTCTTGGCTTCTTCGTCGGTGTGGCGTTCGACGATGCGGACGCCCTGCAAATATTCCTGAACGATTTCCTCCCGCACGACTTCGATATCCTGCTCGGCCTCCCGACCGGTGCGTTCGCGCAGGCGGTCGATGGCATGTTCCTTCACCAGCACGCGGATTTGTTTGGCAATATCGGCCCGGGCTGCCAGTTCGGAGACCCGCTGACAGGCGAGTTTGCCTTTGTTCAGGTCGCCCTGTCCCTGGCCGGTCAGCAACTCCTCTGCGCTCGATGTCGCCTGTATAGGTCTAGCCTGAGCGGCGCTCGTCCGTGATTCCCTCTGCCCTTGCATGTGGAGATGTTGGAAGGTCTGGTCTGCGTGATCTCGCACAGCCGGCGGCGTCAGGTCTGCAGCCAGTGCCGGCGATGCGATCAGCAGCGCGCAGAGAAGCCACCATCCTGTTCGAATGGGTCCAGCCGTCAGCGACATTACTGCGTTCCTCCCTGATGAGTTTCGTTTCCGGGGATCCGTTGCGAAGGGGGCGCCGGGATGGGCCCCTGTTTCTTCGGTACCTGGTAGATGAGGGCCGGCGGGATTGCGCGAGGGGCGCCAATCGATGGTTGTTCCGCAGCAGGAGCAACCTGGTCGACTCCCGATCGATAGGTATGGAGCGTGCGCGCTGTCGGTCGGCCGGTTGGCGGCGGGACTTGTCGATAGGTCGGCATCGTTCCGCGGCTCCCGTGTTGTAGGGGTGTTCCAGGCTGTGTCGGTACTTGAATTGCGCCTGGTTGAGCCGGTTGTTGCGGGACGACTGCGTGGCCCGGCAAAAATGGAACGGTATGGGGCACGGGCGGCCGCCGGGGTTGCGGCGGCGCCGGGGGTGCGTTCGTTCCCACGGTCTGCTGCGCGATGGCCAGGTGGGGATTGTCGGGGTTCAGCCGACTTGCTAGCCCGAGGAGGGCCTGAATTTGCGCGAGGCCGGTTGATGGAGAGGGTTGTGCGAACGGAGCGAGTAACACCCAGTCGGTCCAGGCTTGCGCGACCATCGCATCGGACTCCGCGCGATTGAGCAACTCGTTCCGTTCATGGCTCAGTTGTTGGACCTGTTCGGGCGAGGTGGCGCCGGCGAGGGCGTCGTTGGCGGCTTCGAGTTCCTGCTGCAACGATTCCACATCCCGTCTGAGCGCAAGCAACTGCTCCCGCGCGTCCTCGTTCTGCCGTAGGGTGGTAATGGCCTGGGCGACCTCGTCGGTGTCTACTTGTGCCGTCAGCTCGACGCGGACCACGACGCGCTCTCCGTCTAAAGCGGTCGTCGCTTGGTGATCGAGGACGAGCACCATCCCGGCGGTGTAACTACGGAGTTCATCCCGGGTGACATCTAGATTTCTCACAACCGTAACGCTTTCAAGATACGAGGCGACCTGTTCCAACGCCTGCTTCTTCGCTTGTTCGGTGGCGAGTCTGATCCCATCCGTTTTGGTTTCGTGATCGTTCATTCGATGTTCGCCGGTTCCGGTGACGACTCGAACTTCAGCTTGACTTGGACTCGGGCAGGTGAAGAGTAGGGTCAGGGCGATAGAGAGCAAGCCGATAAAAATGTGGATCGATTGACCCTGCGGGTATGTGTGGGGGACGAAGCGAAGGCCGCTGTCGAACCGGTTTTGGGGCATCGCCTCACCACCGTGGAGCGTCTAACTGAGCGTGGTCGTCGAGCGAGTGGTCCCGACCGGATCAGGATACCATCGATCCCGCTCCGACGCTATGAGAGGCGGGGTTCGCGCCTTGCCTTCGCGGAAAACAGCATGCTAAGGTACTTTCTCTTCGCGTCTCAAAAGATCGTATGGTGGGGCAGGTTATGAGTCGTATTCGCAGCATGCTGACAGTCTCGGCGGCCCTCTGCATGGTCGTCGGTCTGGGGCTGGCACTCGTGGCGCCCTCGTCCCAATCCGTTGCCTTAGCGGCGCGCGGCGGGGGCGAAGCGGCCACTCCCGCCCAGACAGGCGTCACAGAACATGTGATTCTCTTCGTATTGGAAGGATTTGGTCAGGAATCGCTCAAGAGTGGTGCGATGCCGGTGTTGTCGTCCCTTGTGAAAGGCGGGGCCGTGACCTGGTCCGCCACCGCAGTCGCCCCGGCGCGCCGGTTGCCGACGATGGCCTCGCTCGTGACGGGCATGCCGGTCGCCAAACATGGGATCACGTGGAACGTCTTTGAATTCAGTCGGGGGTATCCTCGAGCGCCGACGGTGTTTGATTATCTGGACCTGAGCGGCGGCCGGGACAGTGCCATTTTCTATATGGATGAGTCGTTGTATCAACTCGCGAAGCCGGAGCCCTATACGGATTATCAAATGTGCGGTCCGCTACGGGCCGAATGTAATCCTGATCGTCTGGTCGGCTACGTTCGTGATTATTTCAAAAAGGCGACGAGTGGTTCCGGGTACGGTCATGCCATTCCGGCCCTGCCGCATCTCCTGGTGGTCCATCTGCCGGCTCCCGGGCGTGTCGGAGAGGCGCAGGGCTGGAAATCGGTTGCCTACAAAGACGCGCTGAAGGCGGTCGATAAGGCGATGGGGACCGTGCTCGATCTGTATCGGGAACATGGTTTGATCAAGCGGACCACGGTGTTTGCCACCTCGCTGAGCGCCTTCGGAGAGACGCAATTCTCGGCCGGTGAGGTCTCCGGTGAGCAGGCCGGCAATGTTCCGGTGGTGCCATGGATTGCCTCAGGTGTCGGCATCAAGGCTGGGCATTCGATTCGCCAGCCGGTGTCGATTATCGATACGGGCGCGACGGTGATGCGCGCGCTCGGACTCACGACGTATACCGAATGGGAGAGCCACCCGGTCGAAGAAATCTTCAAGACCGCATTCGCTGCTGCTCCCGTCAGCCCACTCCTGCAATAGAGGACCGATGCGTTCATCATCGCACAAAGCATTCGCCGGGCGGCAGGTGTTTTTCTGGATCGTAGCCGTGACGTGTGGGTTGGTTCTGGGGCCATCCGAGCGGCTCCTGGCGGCCGGGCCTCCCCCTGCCTACGGCAAAGAACATACGATTACGATCGATCCGACTCCATTGGTGCCGCAATCCTGGTGGCAGGTGCCCGGTGTGACGCCCCCGCTCTGGGTCTTGGACCCGGAGACCTCGGATGCCTACCGGACAACCGAAACGCGCGAGTTGAAGCTCAAGCCGGGACAATACAAGTTCATCAGTTTTACCTTCGACTTCCCCTTCACGGTGAGTTTGGACGGGAAACTGGAATACTCCAAGTCACTCGATCAATGTGTGGAGGGCCGCGGGACTCAGACCCTGGTGGTACGGTGCAAGCGCACCTATCCTCATGGCGGTCAACGTGATGCCTATTACGGGAATAGTGAGGTGGGTGATGGCACAGGCACTCGATGATCTGCTGGATTCCCTCGAAGATGCGGACGACGCCACGCGTGAAGAGGCGGCGAAAGCCCTCGCCGAGTTAGCGAACCCGGCCACGCTGGATGCGCTCATCGGCGCCTGCGGCGATGAGTTTTGGTCTGTGCGGACTCGTGCCGGATGGGGCGTGGCCAAGATCGGCGGCCCGAAGGCGATTGAAGCGCTGATCGTGCTCTTCAACGACCCGATCATGGAAGTTCGCAATGAAGCAGTCGCGGCCGTGGTCTCGCTTGGCGCAGGCCAGCTGGATCGGCTGCTTGCCGCGATGAAGGATGAGCGGTGGCGGGTTCGGGAGCATGCGGCCAAAGCCTGCGGGGATCTCCATGATTCGGGTGCCGTCGATGCGTTGATATTTGCCTGTCGGGATCGCGACGGGGCTGTGAAGAGTGCCGCCGCGGAAGCGCTGGGAAAAATCGGCGATCCGAAAGCCATTCCCGCGCTGGTGAAATTATTCCGTGATTCATCCAAGATCGTCCGTGAAACCGCCGGTATTGCCCTGGTGGCGATCGGAAAGCCATCGGTCGATCTGTTGCTCGAAACCATGAAGGACAAAGATTTCGTCGTGCGTTGTCATGCGGCGCGTGCATTGGGCGGCATGACGACGGACTATCAAATCGGTAAAAGCTGGGTGAGTGAACCCCGCGTGGTGGATGCCTTGATCGAGGCCTTAAAAGATCCGGACCGGGCAGTGCGCGAAGATGCTACGATTGCCTTGGGCATGATAGGTGATCCCCGGGCGATCGACGGGCTGCTGGAAGCCATGAAAGACGGTGCCGTGAAGCGTCATGCCATTGCCTCGCTGGGGATGATCGGGGATCCTCGAGCTCTTCCTGCCGTCTTGGCTGCGCTCAAGGGAAAAGGTGTGCGTCAGGATGGCACTCCGACACCCGGGTGCATCGTCAGTGAAGACGCCTTTATCAAGGAGGCAGCGGCCACGGCGCTCGGTCACTTCCGCGATCCGCGCGTGATTCCCGACCTCATCATGCTGCTGAAGGACGGGGTCTTGCGTGAGAAAGCGGCGGCGGCGTTGGTGCTGATCGGTGACTCGGCCATCGAACCGCTGATCTCCTTTCTCTACGATCCCAAAGCATCGGAAGTTGAAGCCGAAGGCGAACGTGTCTTGTCCTACGCCTCCGTGCGGTTGACGGCCAAAGATTCCCTGCGGCTACTCGTGGTTGAAACACTGGAGCATCTTGGATGGACGCCTCCGGATGAGGAGACGTCGGTGGACTCCAGCCAGGCCGACAATCTTCGTGTCGACCGCCCGCTGGGCGACATCGGACGGTTCGGTCCGAGCGGAGATTTTGCAAAAGGATCGGTGCGGTAATCACCGGCTTCCTCCCCTTGGGGTCCGTCCCCGGGGATGAATATCTCCGGCGCTCCTACCGTCTCTTCTCCTCTGTTTGGACCAACTGCGCGGGGATGGTTCGATGCCAGGTCGCATGGCCGACTCTGCGTTGACCCCTCAAAAAATCCTGTGTTAAGGTCGATGGCCTCACCAGAGGCCGAGGTATCATGGCCGACACTGTCGGTGAACAGATTGCAGCGCTGTCGGACGAAGATTGGGCGATTCGGGAAGAGGCGGCGACCCTGCTGGGCGCGCTCAACGACGCCCGGGCGGTTCTGCCGCTGACGAAGTTGCTTCGCGATACCGACCGGGCTGTCCGTGAGGCGGCGATCGGGTCGCTCTCCGCGCTCGGGTCCGCGTCGGTTCCCGCTCTGGCCGGCTGCTTGGCGGATCCGGCGTTGCAGGTGCAGGAAGCGGCTTCGGCCATTTTGGCCTCGATTGCCGATGCGCGGGTTTTCCGCCCGCTGGTCGAGGCCCTGGGCAGTCGCGATTGGATCGTGCGCATGCATGCGGCGAAGGGGCTGGGACGGATCGGCGATCCCGAAGCCGTCAGCGTCTTGATGCCGCTCTTGCAGGACAAGGTCAAGGCGGTTCGTGAGGAGGCTTCCAGCGCACTGGCCGCCATCGGCGCCGCCGCCGTGTTGGGGTTGATCCAAGCCCTGGAACACGATGACTGGTTGGTTCGCCTCCATGCTGTGGAGGCGTTGGGGAAGCTGAAGTCTCCGGATTCCGTCGATCCGTTGCTGCGCGCCCTGTTCAACGAGCGGGACTCGGCGATTCGCGAAGATGTGGTGCGTGCCTTGGGTGCGATCCGGGATGCGCGCGCGGTCGATTATCTGGTGACGGTCATGAAGGAGCCGGGGTTGCGGCTGCTGGCGGTCGAGGCCCTCGGTCGGATCGGCGACCGTCGAGCGGTGCCTCTTCTTCGGCGGGTTGTGGAGGGGGTGCCGTTGGGTGAACTGCGCGACACGGCCACTCCTTGCGCCGACGGGTGGACGGATGAGATGGCCACTATGGGCATGGCGGCCCGTGCATTGGGCATGATCGCCGATGGCGTGGCTATTCCGTCTCTGATCGTGGCCTTGCGAAATACCGTTACCCGCTCTGAGGCGGCTGCCGCTCTGGCTAAGTTCGGCCCGACGGTGATTCCCTCCCTGCTTCCGATGCTGGCAAAGGAACAAGACGAGAATATTCGGTATCACGTTCGAGAGACGTTGACGGCGGTCGGCTGGCGGCCCGGGCGAGTGTGAGAGCATGGCAGCAGTGATGGGATGATGGGCCGGGGTGGCGATCGCCTCGCGCATTCACGAATCAACGGATCACGCGCTCGCCGGTTGTAGCATGTCCAAAGAAACTATCGAGACACTCGTTTCTGAACTGACCCACGAGGAAGAGTGGCGGCGTATGCGGGCCACAGCGGCTTGCTTAGCCGGTGGGCCTCGGGCGGTGCAGGCGTTGACGCAGGCCTTGGAATCGGGCGATGTGGCGCTCCGGGTTGAAGCGGCGGCGATGTTGTCGCGGATCAAGGATCCGGCAGCCGGACTTTCGTTGGTCGGGTTGCTTCGGGATTCCGAGGAGACCGTCCGGCAAGCCGCTTTTTCAGCTCTCGAACAGATGGCCGGCAATCTGGACGACGAGACGGCCGCGGGTCTGGTGCGCAATCTTCACGAGTCTCCGGATGAGGATGTGCGGAACCGGGTCCGTCAGCTCCTGGGCGTGATTCCCAACGCGATCACTCCCTTGTGTGAAATGTTGACCCATCCGGAGGTTGAAGCGCAGACGACCGCGGCGACGATCCTCGAACACTTGCTGGATCCGCGCTCGGCGGACGGTTTGATCGATGCCATGTCCTCTCCCGCGGTTCGTGACACCGCTGTGCGCACGCTGAAGAAGCTGGGGGCGATCAGGGACCGGATCGATGCGACGTTTAATACCTTGCGCGATGTGGAGGGGGCGAGCGAGCGTGAGGAGGCCCGCATGTCCACGGTCATGGATCTGCTGGGGATCGGGCGACCCTCGGTCGAGATTTTGATCGAGTACTTGGAGGATGACGATTGGGTGGTGCGTGAAGCGGCTGCGGACTTGCTGGGGAAGATCGGGGACGTGCGTGCGGTCGAGCCGTTGATGAAGCGGCTGCAGTTGGATAAGGATACCGGAGTGAAAGAGTATGCCGTGAAGTCGCTGGGGCTCATCGGAGACCCGCGTCCGGCGCAATTGTATATCGAGGCGATCCCGATCAGGCCCTTGCGGGTGATGGCGATCGAGGCCTTGGCGAAAATCAAGGACGTCGAGGTGTTGCGTCCGTATAACGAGCTGTTCAACCGGTTGCGGACCGACCGGGACGGCATCGTGTCGTACAGCGCGGGCCTTATCGCGGACAAACTTGCAGCGCTTGAAGGCGAACAGCCGGTCGGACAGGAGGAATCGGACGATCATGAGTGATGCCGAGCGAATTGCACAATTAATCTCCGCGCTACGCGATGACAACGAGGCGTTGCGGGACCATGCGATGGCGAGTCTCGGGCAGATGGGGGTCGAGGCTATTCCCCAATTGATCGGCTTGATGGCCGATGAGGACGTGGTGATTCGCGAGGCCGCGGCTACTGCCGTGGCGCGTATCGGCCCGGTCGCGTTCGATCAATTGTTGGATGCCTTGCGCGACGATGAATGGGCGATTCGTGAACAGGCGGCGAACGTTCTAGGGCGTTTCCGAGACGTCCGGGCGGTGGAGCCCCTCACGGTAGCCTTGAAAGACAAGGATGGGGCCGTCAGGACAGCGGCGGTGTGGGCGCTGGAACGGATCGGAGACTCCAGCGCGACGCCGGGATTAATCGAGGCGCTGACCGATGGTACGGTGCGTGAGGATGTCGCGCGGGTGTTGAAAAAGATCGGCGATACCAGGGCGGTCGATGCGCTGATCGGCGGTCTGCTGGGTCCCAATTGGATGGTGCGACGCCACGCCGCGGAAGCACTCGGAAAGATCGGCGATCTGCGCAGCGCCGATGCGTTGATCCAGGCTCTTCAAGATGAGGACTGGCTCGTACGGCGGAATGCCGCCGAATCGTTGGCGCGCTTGGGGGCGAAGCAGGCCATCGAGCCGCTGCTGCCCCTCCTGGAAGACGAAAACACGATGGTGCAGGAGACCGTCGAAGGTGTCCTTGCGAGTTTGGGATGGAAACAGGCGACCTCGTCATAACCCGATAAAGGAACTCTACTATGGCAGAAGAAGCACCGGTAAAACTGATTCAGATCGGACCAAAGGGCGGGACCAAGAAGGACGGGTTCAACCTGGTGACGGAACGCGTGGTGGCCGTCAATCCCGAAGCCAAGCAGTTGGAGGTGGAGTTGCTTGCGTATGACGGAAAGACCGTCGTGTTGGATGTCGGAGATGAGGCTCTGGAAGATTTCCTCAAGATCAAGCCCGGGGATGGGGCGACGATCCGTGTGGTTGAGGAAGGCGGCAAGCGCATTGCGAAGAGCTTCCGCATTCGGGCCAAAGATCCGAATGCGGCCAAAGCCGACGCCATGTTGATCGACCTCAAGGATTCCCATTGGCTCAATCGCAAATATGCGGCGGAAGTGCTGGGCGAATTGAAAGATCCACGCGCCGTTGGGCCGCTGGTGGACGCTCTGAGCGATGAGGTCGGCGATGTGCGGCAGCGGGCCTATGATTCCTTGATCAAGATCGGCGGATCGGCGGTTTCGTCGCTGGTGCCGTTGCTGGTTTCCGAGGAGGACGATGTGCGCCAGTCGGCCACGGAAATTATCCGCAAGATCGGCAAGCCGGCCGTCGAGCCCCTCGCCACAGCCCTGGCGGATGCTGATGATCGCCTGAAAACCAGAATTATGAAGGTGCTCGATCGGATGGGCTATAAGCCGAAGGCCAAAGAGGGTGCCCAGGCCGAGCCTGCAAAGCTGCTGAGTTAGTGTGAGCCGTCCGGCCGCCGGTTAGGCGGCCGGATTCTTGGTGGGGCGACCGACCGAGACGTGGCGGAATCCGAAGCCGACCACACGGTCTGATTCATAGGTATTGCGGAGATCCAGCAGAAGCGGTTGACGCATGGATTTCTTCAGCCGGTCGAAATCAAGATTCCTGAACTGGTTCCACTCGGTCATGATGATCAGGCCGTCGGCGCCTTCTGCAACGTCGTAGGTATCCTGGCAGGGCACCATTCCCGGCAGCAGTTTCGTCGACTCCTCCATCGAGGCCGGGTCGTAGGCGCGAATCGTCGCCCCTTCCTTCATCAGTTCGCTCAAGATGGTCAGTGACGGGGCTTCCCGCATATCGTTGGTGTTGGGTTTGAACGACAGGCCCAACACGCCGAGCGTTTTCCCTTTCACGCCGCCGCAGGCCTCTTTCACCTTCTCGACCATCCGCAGATGTTGTTCGTAGTTCACCTTGGCCGCGGCCCCTGCAATCTGGAACGGGTACCCCACGCGTTCGCCGGTCTGCACGAGTGCAGCCAAGTCCTTCGGGAAACATGAACCTCCGAATCCCGGTCCTGCGTGCAAAAATTTGTTCCCGATGCGATTGTCGAGGCCCATTCCTTTGGAGACCATCTGCACGTCGGCGCCCACCTTTTCGCAGACGGTGGCGATTTCGTTGATGAAGGAAATCTTGACGGCGAGAAACGCATTGGAGGCGTACTTGATCATCTCAGCAGTTGGGATGTCGGTTACGACAATCGGGGTTTCCAGCAGGTACAGCGGACGATAGAGGTCTTTCATGATCGCGACCGCTTGCTCACTGTCCGCGCCGATCACGACGCGGTTGGGACGCATAAAGTCTTCAATGGCGGATCCTTCGCGGAGGAACTCCGGATTGGAGACGATGTCAAAACGGAAACGGCCCGTTTGGTTGGCCTTGATGACTTCACGCAATTTTTCGCCGGTGCCGACAGGGACGGTGGACTTCGTGACGATGACCTTGTAGCCGGTCATGTTTTTGGCGATGCCGCGGCCCACTTCTTCGACATAGGACAGGTCGGCTGAACCATCCGATTTCGGAGGCGTGCCGACGGCAATGAAGATGACCAGCGCTTTGTCGACGGCCTTGGCGACATCGGTGGTGAAATGAAGGCGGTCTTCTTTGATGCCTTTGGCCACGAGTTCGGTGATACCGGGTTCGAAAAACGGGACCTCCCCCTTTTCGAGTCTGGCGATGCGGCGCGCATCCGTATCCATGCAGGTGACGTTCACGCCGAATTCCGCGAAGCAGGCACCGGTGACTAAGCCGACATAGCCCGTTCCAATCACGCTGATATGCATGGAAGCGTCTCCTCCTGAAGATAATCCGTCGAAACTGTGGGTACGTACGTGTGTAGAGTCGGTAGTATAGCAACGCGTACGAAAGTGAGCAAACATAACGCAGGTTTTGGCAGGGATGCGGAAGGGGCGAATTGCAGATTGCCGCGCACATCCAGTAGAATTCGGCCCTCTTCGAAGGAGAGGCTGGCGAATGGCAGGTTCAGGCGGGCCCATCCAACGACCGTTGGCGATGATGATGCGTCCTATCACGAGGACCGTCCATCCCGATGACACCTTGTTGGCCGTGGCCAGGCAACTGCGCGACGCCCGCGTCGGGGCGATGCTGGTCGCTGATCACGGTGACTATGTGGGGATTGTCAGCGAGGCCGATCTTGTCCGAAAAGCCATGGCCAGCGGCGCAGACGCGGAACAGGTCATGGCCCGGTCAGTGATGAGCACCCCGGTCATGACGATCGATATCGCCCAATCCGCGCATGAGGCGAGCGATGTGATGGCCGAGCGGGGAATCCGGCATCTCGTGATTACAGAAGAGGGGCGGGTAGTGGGGATGATTTCGGTGCGCGACCTGCTTCGCTACTTCAAGAATTGGGGAACGATATAACATGATCCCCGACTATGCCGAATACTGCCGCCGTACCACCACGTCTCCAACGGTTCTTCCTCAATGACTGGTCAGAGTCCCGCGATACATCCCACTCCGCGTCTCTTTTTGCTTGTGACCGCGCTGGTGACTGGCGCAATCGTTATGGCCCTGGAAATTTTGGGGAGTCGGTTACTGGCCCCCATATTCGGCAATTCGCTATTTGTTTGGGGAGCGCTGATTGGAATCATTCTGGCTGCCATGAGTTCAGGATATGCGTTCGGCGGTTGGGCCTCGGATCGGTATCGTGTCGCGGCGGTGTTGGCCTGGCTCCTGCTCGGTTCCGGCGCCTGGACGTTGCTGATGTCCTGGATGGGACAGGTGACGATTCTGAAGGTGGCGAGAGTTGTTGAGGACCCGCGATGGGGACCAAGCCTCGCTGCTTGTGTGCTGCTGGCCCCTCCTGCATTCGGATTGAGCGGCGTCATGCCGGCATTGCTTCGGTTAGCGGTGGTCGATATGGGGTATCTGGGCCGTCATGCGGGCAGCATGATTGCGTTGTCCACCGTCGGGAGTCTGGCCGGGACCTGGGGCACCGCTTTTTTCCTTCTTTCGTGGTTAGGAACCCAGACGCTCGTCGCATCCTTGGGAGTGATTCAAGTCCTGCTCGGCCTCTTGTGGCTGCAGCGAGGCAGCGGACGGATCACGAAACTGGCGGGCCTCTTCCTGACTGGTCTGCTCATCGTGGTCTGGTATGTGTTTGGCCAGACTCCGGTTGTCGCCGGAGTCGTGCACCAGGAGGATAGTCCGTACCAGCAAGTGCGCGTCCGCGACGACGATCTGTTCCGATACCTGGTGCTGGATCGAACTTGGCATGCCGTCATGTGGCGGTCTGACCCGACTACGCTCTTTCTGCCCTATAGTCAGCTCATGGTTGCTGCGGTCGCGCTGGCTCCGGCGCCCAAACGGGGACTCATTCTGGGGCATGGAGGCGGATCGATCGCTAAATGGTTGGCCCATGTGTGGCCGGAGTTGGAACTGGATGTCGTCGAGTTTGACCCGGTCGTCGTTCGGATGGCCGAGGAGTACTTCGAGTATCACCCTCCCGCCAATCATCATGTGTTCGTCAAAGATGCACGAGTATTTTTGCGTGATACGACAGCGACTTATGATGTGATCTGGGTCGATGCGTTTGCCCGCCATCTCGTTCCCTTTCATCTGACTACGGTCGAATTTTTCGCCGAGCTCAGACGCAAACTGAGTCCCAATGGCGTGGTGTCAGTCAATCTTGCATCCTCGGGAGGTGGCGGAGATCTTCAGCGAGCGAGGGCCGTGGTGCAGACATTGAAGACGGCGTTTCCCACACTCGAGTCCTTTGGAGTGAAAGGGCCTTGGCGGGCGCATCAAACCACGGCGGAGAATTTGATTTTTTTCGGCGGCGGTCCCATCGATACTATGCCGTACGACGAGGTTGTGAAGCGTATTCAATCGCATGTCGAAGCTCGGCGACTGCCATCCGAAGCGACTGCCTTGTTGGCGGCGCGACGCACCCAGCCCTGGTCGCCTGGCCTGACCTTGACCGACGACTATACGCCCTACGATTTGCTGATCGGATCGCATGCGGTAGAAATGTCGCCGGAAGGAAAGGCTATTCCGTAAATAGATGAAATTATGATTGAAATAAAGCCTGTCGAGTCTTTGGTCCGTAAGACGTTTCGTGGGGTAACTAGGTCCGCTTCACGCCCAAGAACTTTCTTGCTTCCTTTTTAATCCCTATGCTATAAGGTGTCCCTCATCAGCCTATTATTTAGGACATTTTCGAGTAGTAGAGGCTAGGCTCCTGGGCGGAGTGTCTAGCAGAGGGTTCAGAGCGCGGTGGTCATTATTCACCAACCTAATCGCATCTCTTCTTAATCTCTTTAAGGAGGTAGGTCATGGGTAAGACGATGGTAGCAGTGTTTTTCGGCCTGGTCATGCTGGTGGCTGGGGCATCGGGCGCATATGCGCATCAAGCCGGCGGAGTCGAGATCGGTGATTTAGAGACCGGCTCAGTCGTCGGTCAGCCGTTCAAGGAATTGGTCGTGGATGCGGAATTGTACGCCGTCGAAATCGGTAATATGAAGGCGTGGTATCCGCCGGTCACCGTGATCGATTTTAAGGTTCGGCCGGGTCGTCCGGTCGTGTTGAAGGTGACGAACAGCTCTACCAGTGAGCATGGGTTTCAGATGACCGATGCCACGAATGTCGGGTCACCGTTTGTCATGAAGGCAGAAGTGGTCTTGAAGCCGGGGGAAACCAAGTATATCGGTGTTCCGACCAGCGACATGTTTTATGCCACCCAGGGTAATACGTTGACCTATCGCTGCCATTTGCACCCGGCCCACGTCGGTGGCAAGATCTTGATGATCAAGTAGTCGTTTAAAATACGTATAGTGCAACGCCCCATTTGCAGTGATGCAGATGGGGCGTTGTTGTATCCAGCCTATGCCGACTGATATCGCGGAAACATTTCTTTCCTACGCTTCCTGCTCCTGTTGACATTGGGATTCGGCATCCAAAGGAATATTTTGAATGCCTCTGAGTCTCCCGTCTACGATGAGTAACAAAAAGCGGTTTGCTGTTGGGACATCCTGCCGCCGTTCGGTAACAATTGCGTTCATGTCCACGATCATTTCGTCGCCATCCCATTGCGTGTCATTGACGATCCAGAAGTGACTGGCCGCATCCGGAAACTGTTTCGTGACGAAGCTTTCGATGATAGTTCCGATGTCTCCTGTATCGGCCATGGTTTGGAGAGGGAGCATGGCAAGTCCGAGGCTGGCGAATAAGATGAGGCGATTTACGCGTGTCATGAGCACCTCCCGCTGAGAGGGTGACGAATAGGCGGGATGCAGCAAGGCCTTGAAGATGGGAGGCCTGCGCAGGCCGCATCTCTCTAAAGTCTACAGCCGTCGGCCAGTGAAAGCCAGGGAGTTATCTGTTTTTGCGCTGCATAAACGCCGAAGGCTCCCGGAGGAGCCTTCGTGGTGTCACCGATAGGAGAATGACATGCTCTGACTAGTTTCGCACCCCGCTCCACACCTTGGCCGGATCGATTTCTTTGTCCGGATTCAGCGTCTTGGCTTTTTCCAGCAACACATCGGTTGCCTCTGGGTAGGCCGGATCGGCAATGCAGCAATTGTCTACCGGGCAGACCGCCGCGCACTGAGGTTCGTCAAAGTGCCCGACACATTCCGTGCAACGATCGTGCGTGATGACATAAATGTTGTCACCGACTCCCTGACCGTCGCCGACGTGGTTGCCCTTGCCTTCAGCGTCGCTGCGTGTTTCAAAGATCGCTTCGTTGGGACATTCTGGCAGGCATGCCCCGCAGGAAATACACTCGTCGGTGATCAGAAGCGCCATGGCCTGTGCCTCCTTCTCAGTTCCTTTAATGACGGATAAGATGTTGACAATTTCTTGCCGCCGCGACCATAGTTCGCGGCGAAACAGGTTCGCATTCTATGCTGCGGTTCTTCGGCAAGTCAACAGAGTGAGACTCGGGAAGAAGGCCTAGCACTCGGAAAGTCATGGGGCTTTGGGCCCAATGTACATGCGGCTCTGCGCGTGTGCGATCACATGAGGATGCATCCATGTTCGACCGCATTTGGTTATGGTGAAGCGAGCGAGTGCAGCTGAGTCGGAGCAGCGTCGCAAGAAAATTGTGACGTTCGTGCTCTTGGTTATTTTGTTGGTCAGCGTGAGCCTGTTTCTCGGGGGGCCGAAGGAGTCCGAACTCATCATCGTGGAATTTCCCAACGGAAAGACGATGGAAACGGAAGTGGCCAGTACCCCTGAGAAATTGCTGTTCGGGTTGGCGTTTCGAGAAGGATTGCCAGCCGATACGGGAATGCTTTATATCTTTGAGTCGACGGGTTTGCATCGTGTTCAGACTCGGCAGTTTCGCATCGCCGTCGATATGGTGTGGATTGATGAGAGTCACCACGTGGTCCACATCCTGGAGCAGGTGCCGCCCTGCGAGAAGGATCCGTGCCCGCTCTATGGGCCTCCGCCAGAACCGGTTCGCTACCTCATCGAGGCCGAGGCGGGCTCCGTCCAGCGCGCAGGTATCACGACGGGGATGGATCTCAAGTTTACGCTTCGTATGTAAGGAATCGGAGTTGTGTATGGAAGGGTTTCAGTGTGTGGCCAAGGTCGAAGAAATTCCTCCTGGGCAGGTCAAGGTTGTGAAGGTCAACGAGCGGGCCATTGCCGTATTCAATATCGACGGCCAATTTCACGCGATCTATAATTCCTGCCCTCACGAGGGCGGGCCTCTAAATAAAGGCCGGGTGAAGGGGCATGTTGTCTCGTGTCCCTGGCATGACCTGGCGTTCGATGTCCGAAACGGGCAAGGCACGGATGGCGGCGGCTACTGCGTCGGGAGCTATGATGTGCGGGTGGAAGACGGGCAGGTGTTTGTCGGGGGGCGGCGCAAGGTATAGCCGGGCGAGCGATTGCCTCGGAGCAGCATGAGAATATTATGAGTCCATTGAGCAAGGCAGTTCCCACCGGAGCAGAGCAGGAGCCGGGCGCCAAGACGCTCAAGGCGAGAGTGGGGGCATCGGTTCACATTCGGCTGTGGGAGGATCGAACCCGCGGGGAATTGTGGGTTCCGTCCTACGACGCGACCGGCATCCCTCTGGTTGAGGACGATTTTCTTCGTACGGCCAGTAACAATGCAGTCGACGCAGGGCAGCGCACATTTGAATTCAGGCCTATCGCCGCTGGAACCCACCGGTTGGTGTTTGAGAAGCGGATGGGGTGGAAGTTCACGGCTGAGGACCGGCAGATTTTTTATGTGACCGTATCCTGAGATTTGAAAGGTGCTGAGAAATGAGTCATGCCTGACATTGCATATGTGAATGGTCGCTTCGGTCCGCTGGCTGACGCGGTCGTCAGTATTGAGGATCGAGGCTTTCAGTTCGGTGACGGGGTCTACGAAGTCATTCGGACCTATCGCGGACAGCCCTTCGCCATTGAAGAGCACCTGGCTCGATTGGAGCGGAGTGCTCAGGCGCTGCAACTCTCAATCGGGCAGGCGAGGGAACAGTGGAGTTCCTTGATTCGAGAAGGCCTGCGGCTGAGCCAATTCCCTGAGACCAAGATTTATCTGCAGATCACTCGCGGGCAGGCTCCTCGCGATCATCCGTTCCCAGTATCGTCCGTCCCCACCACGGTTCTGACCTTTCGCGAACTCCACCCGCTGGATGTCTCCGTTCGCAATGCCGGGGTTCAAGCTATGTCGTTCGAGGACATTCGATGGGGACGCTGTGACATCAAGAGCGTCAACCTGCTGGCTAACGTCCTGGCGCGGCAGCGAGCCAAAGAGGCAGGCGTGTTTGAAGCGATCCTGGTCCGAGAGGGAACGGTCACGGAGGGGTCGGTCAGCAATGTCATGGTGGTGCGCAACGGCGTCGTTCAGACGGCGCCGGAAGGGCACAGGATTCTATCCGGCGTGACGCGCGCGATCGTCCTGGAACTGGCGCGTAAAGAAGGTATCCCGGTGACGGAATCGTTCGTCACCCGGGAAGAATTACTCGCGGCCTCGGAGGTATTTCTGACAGGAACGACTGTGGAGGTATTGCCCGTAGTGCGTGTCGACGGACATGCGATTGGGAGCGGATCGCCGGGTTCTGTTTCTCAGTTGTTGTCTCGCCGTTTTGAAGCGCTGGTCGGCTAGCCGCCCCTTGCTTTCACTACTATGGCATGGTAAGGTTCTCGCGCTGTAAGTGGGCCAAGGCCCACTTTTTTGTTTGAGCAACTTTTCTCTATGAGTGACGCGGGAGCAGTGTCGGCAGGGAAGCCGTCGGTGAAACGCGCTGAGGCGCTGAACCTTCGCATCCAAGAAATTGCCGCTCCTATTTTGCAGTCTCATGGTCTGGAGTTGGTCGAGGCCGTCTGCGTCGGCCAAGGGCCCAGGACCGTGATTCGTGTGTTTATCGACAAGCCTGGGGGGATCACCCTGACAGACTGTGAGCAGGCGCATCGCTCGTTGAGCCCGGCGCTCGATGTGATTGATCCATTCCCGCATGCCTATACGCTGGAAATTTCGTCTCCCGGGCTGGATCGTCCCTTGCGGAGCGTGCAAGACTATCGGCGTCTGATCGGGAAGCCGGTCACACTCAAATTGTGCGAACCTATTCAGGCGCAGTGGCGGCTGGTTGGCGCAGTGGTCGAGGTGGACGACCGGGGGGTGACCCTTGCCATTCAGCAGAAGAAAACCACGGAGACAATCCGAGTTGAGTTTGATCAAATCGCTCTGGCGCGGCGGAAGGTGGAGTTCTCGTAGCAGCAGGTGCCAGGGTGGTGTGTTAACCATGAGGTGTGAGCTATGAACCGAGAGTTGATCGCCGTCATCGATGAAATCGGCCGTCAAAAGGGGATCGATAAGGCCAGGGTCATTGGCGCGATCGAGTCAGCACTTCAAACTGCTGCCAAGAAACGATTCGGCCAGGCCGAAAACATCCAGGTGGAAATCGATCCGAAGACCGGCGAAATCTCGGTCGTTTCAAAGAAAATCATTGTCGATACGGTGGCCAATCCGAAAGCGGAAATCTCCCTGAAGGAAGCGCGCGAATATGACGAAGGCGCGGAGGTTGGCGATGAGATCGGCTCTCTGATCGAGATGGACGAGTTAGGCCGGATCGCGGCCCAAACGGCCAAGCAGGTGATCTTTCAGAAGGTGCGTGAGGCCGAGTGGGAAGCTGTTCAGAAGGAATACTCAACCCGTCAGGGCGATCTGGTGAACGGCATCATTCTCGGCATGGAGCGCCGAAACTTTCTGGTGGATCTCGGCAAGACCGAAGCGATCCTCCCCATTCAGGAACAGATCCCGCGCGAAACCTATCGGCGTGGAGACCGGGTGAAAGCCCTGCTCCTGGAGGTGCGTCGTACCCCCAAGGACGTGCAGGTCATTCTGTCCCGCAGCCACCCGCAGTTTGTGGCGAAGATGTTTGAGCTCGAAGTGCCGGAAGTCGGCGAAAAGATCGTTGAAATCAAGTCGATCGTGCGTGAGCCCGGCGATCGTACCAAAATTGCGGTCTCTTCTCGGGATAAAGCTGTCGACCCGGTAGGGGCCTGCGTCGGCATCAAGGGGTCGCGTGTGCAGGCTGTGGTTCGTGAATTGCGCGGGGAAAAGATCGATATCATTACGTGGACGCAGGATCCGCGTGTCTTTATCGCCGAGGCGCTGAATCCCGCCACGATCGAGAAGGTCGGGATCGACGAGGAAAAGAAGTCGGCTCTGGTGGTGGTGGCCGATTCGCAGTTGTCTCTGGCGATCGGGAAGAACGGGCAAAATGTGCGACTCGCCGCGCGCTTGACCGGTTGGAAGATCGATATCATCAGCGCGACCGAATACGAGAAAGAAAAGGCGGAGCGGGATCGGGATATCAAGGCGGCCCTGGCAGAGGAAACCGAGGCGCAGCGCCAGCAGGATGAAGCGCGGGCTGCTGCGCAACAGGCGGAGTGAAGCGGTTCGATATTCACGGGCTGAATGGCAATTATTTAAGCGGGTGGAGCTGAGCGGTACTGTATGCGCGTGTACGAATTAGCAAAGCAGCTGGGGATGGAAAATCGGGAGCTGATTCCTGAACTGAAACGGCTCGGGATTCCGGTGGCGTCCCACAGCAGTGCCTTGGATGACGATTCGGTTCGCGTTGTCTTGGAGAAGCTGAGCTCGAAGGCGCGGGGTGGTGAGGTTGTTTCCGGCGGGCATGAAGCGAAGAAAATGGTTCGCTCGTCCAAAGAGTCGGGTGCGTCTCTCGAGAGGGGGCACGCGGCGGCGCATGAAGAGCCTCCGAAGCCGGACAAGAAACGAATTCTCATCAAGAAGAAGAGGGAGGAAGGTGCGGAGGATGTTGCAGCCTCTCTGGCGGCGGCAGAAGCGGCGTTTGCGCCCGTCGTTCCTGCAGGATCCGAAGCGTCGGCGGCTGGTCACGAGGCGGAAACGATTGAAGCCGCCCCGGTTGAACCTGCACCATCCGAAGAAATAGTGCCCTCCACTCCTGTCGTGACCGTTTCAGAGGAGCCGCTCGTCAAGTCGGTCCAAGTTCCACAGGTCACGGCTCCCCCGCTTGATGCGCTGGCGACGGCGAAGAAGAAGAGTGCGGCTACGGAGGCCATGGAGAGCGAAGCAGCGGCGCGAGAAAAATTGAAAAAGGCCAAGAAGGCTCCGCGAACTCGTGAGGAAGATGAAGCCAAGTTTAAGAACGACGCCACTCGATGGGGAGATCTGCGGGCAATCCCGGTGCAGCGGCGCGAAGACCGATCCAAGCATATTCACCATGCCTCGCCAACGGAAGTCACCAAGCCGAGAAAGAAAAGCGTGAAATTGAGCGCAGGAGTGAGCGTCAAGGAATTCGCAGAACTCATCGGTCAGCGGCCTGCGGACGTGGTCCGGAAGCTGATGGAGATGGGGCAGATGGTGACCTTCAATCAGTCGATCAATCTGGAAGCGGCCTCTTTGATCGCCGAGGAGTATGGCACTAAAGTGGAAGTGTCGACGGAAAAGGTCGGCGAAGCATTGCTGGAAGAGGCCGCGCAATCGTCGGGTGAGGAGCATGCGGTCGTGCGGCCCCCGGTCGTCACGATCATGGGTCATGTCGATCACGGGAAAACGTCGTTGCTCGATGCGATTCGTCTGACAAAGGTGGCGGAAGGCGAGGCCGGAGGGATTACGCAGCATATCGGGGCCTATATCGTCGGGGTGCGGGGCAAGCAGGTCACCTTCCTCGATACTCCGGGTCACGAAGCCTTTACGGCCATGCGCGCCAGGGGCGCGAAGGCCACGGATATCGTGATTCTTGTCGTGGCTGCCGATGATGGCGTCATGCCGCAGACGGTGGAAGCCATTCACCATGCCAAGGCTGCCGGAGTGCCATTGATCGTCGCCATCAATAAGGTCGACAAGCCGGGAGCCAATATCGATCGTGTCAAGAATGCCCTGACCGAGCATGGGCTGGTTCCTGAGCCCTGGGGCGGCGACACGATTATGGTTGAGGTGTCCGCGAAGCAACGGACCGGCCTGGACCAGTTGTTGGAAATGATTCTTCTGCAGGCGGAAGTCTTGGAGTTGAAGGCGGATCCATCGCGCATGGCCAAGGGCCTGGTGATCGAGGCGAAGTTGGACCGTGGGCGAGGGCCGATCGCGACGGTGTTGGTGCAGAGCGGAACGCTCCATGTCGGGGATGCGTTTGTAGTCGGCAATTTCAGCGGCCGCGTGCGCGCGCTCGTTACTGACACGGGGAGCAAGACGACTGAGGCTGGCCCGTCGGTTCCTGTCGAGGTGATCGGTTTGCCGGGCGTGCCGTCGGCCGGCGATTGGTTCACCATCGTGAAAGATGAACGGGTTGCCCGTGAGATTGCGCAGGAACGGGCGATGAAGCAGCGCGCGGCGGATCTGGCCGGGCCGGCCAAGGTGAGCTTGGATGACCTGTTCGCTAAGATTCAGGAGGGCAATGTCAAAGAGTTGCCCATCGTCATCAAGGCCGATGTGCAGGGATCGGCGGAAGCTTTGGCCGCGGCAGTGGAAAAAATGCCGGCCGGGGCCGTCAAGTTGCGGGTGATGCATACCGGTGTGGGCGGTATTACCGAAACCGACATTCTCTTGGCGGCCGCGTCCAAGGCCATCGTGATCGGATTTAATATCCGTCCGGAGCCGAAAGCGGCGGCGCTGGCCGAGCGAGAGGGTGTCGATGTGCGCCTGTACAGCATTATTTACGATGCACTCAACGATATCCGCGCCGCGATGGAGGGCTTGCTCGAACCCACGCTCAAGGAGCGTGTCCTTGGGCGGGCCGAGGTGCGGCAGATGTTTACGATCCCCAAGGCCGGTCTGGTGGCCGGTTGTTACGTGGTGGATGGCGTTATCTCCCGGGCCAGCGTCGGCGTGCGTGTGCTTCGCGACAGTGTGGTGGTGTATGAAGGCAAGCTGGGCTCGCTGCGTCGCTTCAAGGACGATGTGCGTGAAGTGCAGCAGGGGTATGAGTGCGGTATCACGGTCGAAAACTTCAATGATCTCAAGGCCGGGGACATTATCGAGGCCTACGTCGTCGATAAGATTGCCGCAAAGCTTGAGCCTGCGAACCGTGGCACGTCTCCGCAAAGTCATCGGGCATGATCGTCGGGCTCTGTACGGTGGAGTTGTTCATTCCCGAGGGGCATTCGTTGAAAGAGAAGCGCCAGGTCCTGCAGAGCCTGAATACCCGGTTGCGAGACAAGTTTAATCTATCGGTTGCGGAAGTCGGAGATCAGGATTTGTGGCAAAAGGCGATTTTGGGGTTGGCCTGCGTGGCGAATGAATCTGCGCATGTGAACCAGGTGTTGGATCAAGCCGTGAATTTGATTCAGTCCGTGCCCGCGATCCAGCTATTGCGCTCGCGAATCGAGTTGCTGTAAGGCGGCGTCATGACCAAATCGACGTACAGCCGGGCCGATCGTGTGGCAGACCAGATCCGCATGGAAGTGGCCGACATTCTGATGCGGAAGATTAAGGATCCGCGTGTGCGCTCGGTCACCGTGACCGATGTGGAGTTGACCAAAGATCTTCGCATCGCGCGCGTCTTTGTCACGACCATGGAGCAGAATAAGGATGAGCGGCTGGTGTTCGAAGGGCTGGCGAAAGCCAGCGGTTTCGTTCGGGCCGAGTTGGGGCGGCGTCTGGCATTGCGATACCTGCCGGAGCTGATCTTTATGAAAGACATCAGTGGCCCTAGAGCTGACCGAGTCCTGGAGTTGTTGGATGGACTGCACCGCGATCAATCCCACGAAGAAATGTTGGCCGAGACCCCACGCACCGATGTCTAGCAAATGACCATGATAGCCTCGATGGAGCCACGCGCGACCACTGTGCTTCAGGACGGAGTGTTGAATGTCCGCAAGGAAGCCGGATGGACATCGCACGATGTGGTGGCTCGTATTCGTGGGAAGTTGCGCGGCATGAAGTTGGGTCATGCCGGAACGCTGGATCCGGCGGCGACCGGTGTCCTGCCGTTGCTCGTCGGGCGTGGAACGCGCATCGCTGAATATTTGCTGGAATGGGACAAGACCTATCTAGCCGGATTGCGCCTCGGTGAAACAACCGACACGCAAGATGCCACAGGAACCGTGCTCCTGCGTTCACCGATTGAGTCGTTGTCCGAATCCCGCATCCGTGAAGTGGTAGCCGGGTTTGAGGGGCGCATTCAGCAACTCCCTCCCATGTATTCTGCGGTAAAAGTCGGCGGGGTTCCCTTATACAAAGCGGCGCGAGCCGGGCGGGAGGTCTCCAGGCAGGTTCGTGAAGTGACCGTCTTTCGTCTCGATATCGTGGATATTCAGATTCCTGAAGTGACGCTCCGGGTAGCCTGCTCCAAGGGGACGTATATCCGGACGCTCTGCGCGGATATCGGCGACAAGTTAGGGGTCGGCGCTCATATGGCGACCTTGGTCCGCGAGCGCGTGGGGCCACTGACGCTTGAGCAGGCGTTGACGGTGGACGAAGTCGAATTACGGTTGGAGCAGGGAACGCTTACGGCGTCGATGTTGACGCTGGATGAGGCGCTGGTCGGCCTTCCGGTTTGTATCGTGGGGGCGGAGACGGCCGGACGGGTCCTGCACGGTATGCCGGTTCCCGGTTCGGCAGTGTTGGCCTGGCATGGTCTGTCTTCGGCTCTCGCTGACAGGGAGAATCGCGCTATTCGGATCAAGGACGGCGCAGGACGTTTGCTGGCAATCGGTACGATGCCGGTCGGTATGGATACCCAGACGCCGGGTGTCAGTGCGCAACCGATTGCTGTATCGAAGGTGTTGGTTACAGAAGAATCACAGGGTGGGAGCATTGCGAACTCAATAGAGGAGTAGAGACGTATGGCACTGGTCAAAGAGGTGAAAACGGAGTTGGTCAAGAGTTTTCAGCAGCATGACAAGGATACCGGATCTCCGGAAGTGCAGATCGCGATCCTGACGAACCGGATTACGTATTTGACGGAGCATTTCAAGCTGCACAAGAAAGACCACCATTCCCGGCGCGGATTGTTGACACTGGTCGGACGTCGTCGTCGGTTGTTGGACTATCTCCGGAAAATCGAAGAGGCCCGGTATCGCGCGATTCTGGAGCGTCTGGGTATTCGTAAGTAGTCGTGTGAGTGCTTCGGCTGCCGCCTTTGTGGGTGGCGGCCGAACCATTTGTTGTCCCCGCAGGTGAACACTGAAACAAGTTCAACGGCACGGGTCGACATTCAATCGAGGGCGGGCGCTTGTCGTTGGATGTGTAGAGAGCCGGTTGAACTTATCTCTGTGGGCATCTGTGGGATTTAAACGAAGGAGTCCATAGATGAAACATGTTGTAGACATTGAGCTGGCCGGGCGCCGCTTGACGCTGGAGACCGGACGCATTGCGAAGCAGGCGGACGGAGCCATCTGGGCCACCTACGGTGACACCGTGGTGCTTGCGACGGCGGTTGCGTCGCAAACCGCGAAGCCGGGAGTGGATTTTCTTCCGCTGACCGTAGATTATCAGGAAAAGACCTACGCAGCCGGTAAGATTCCCGGTGGTTATTTTAAGCGGGAAGGTCGGCCTTCCGAGCGGGAAGTGCTCACCAGCCGGCTGATTGATCGACCACTTCGCCCGCTCTTCCCTGAAGGGTATTACTTCGAGACGCAAGTCATCGCCTCGGTCTTGTCCGCGGACAAGACAGGCGTCTCGGATGTCATCGGCATTATCGCAGCCTCCGCGGCGTTGGCGGTCTCGTCGATTCCCTTCAACGGGCCGATTGCCGGTGTGAAAATCGGTCGGGTGAACGGGCAGTTCGTGGTGAACCCCGATCTGGAAGCTCTGGAAACCAGCGATCTCCATCTCGTTGTGGCGGGAACTGCCGATGCGGTGATGATGGTGGAAGCCGGCGCCAATGAATTGCCGGAAGCGACCATGCTCGAAGCCATCGAGTTGGCGCACGGCGAAATCAAGAAAATCGTCGCCAAGATCGAAGAATTGCGCAAGCTGGTTGGCAAGGCGAAGCGGGTTGTGGTGCAGGAGGCGATCGACGCCGCATTGACCGAACAGGTGCGGGCGCTGGTGGCCGGGCCGATTCGCGAAGCCATCCTCATTCCCAATAAAAGTGCACGGCAGGAACGCCTGGATCAGGTATTGACCGAGACGGTCGCGAAGCTCAAGTCGGACGAACCCAACCGTGACCGGCATGTCAAGATCATTTTCCATGGGCTGGAGTACACCGAAGTTCGCAACATGATTCTCGAAAAGCGGGTGCGTGCCGACGGGCGTGGTCCGGCGGACATTCGCCCGATCACGTGTGAAGTGGGCGTCTTGCCTCGTGCGCACGGCTCCGCAGTGTTCACCCGCGGAGAAACCCAGAGTTTGGCGGTCGTGACGCTGGGCACGACCGATGATGAGCAGCGCATCGATGCCTTGGAGGGCGAGTATATGCGCACCTTCATGCTGCATTACAATTTCCCGCCTTTCAGTGTCGGTGAGGCGCGGCCATTGCGGTCGCCAGGTCGCCGCGAGGTCGGGCATGGAGCCCTTGCCGAACGCGCGCTCAAATCGATTATCCCCGGCAAGGATAAGTTCCCTTATACCGTGCGGATTGTCTCGGAAATCCTGGAGTCGAACGGATCCTCTTCGATGGCGACGGTGTGCGGCGGTACGTTGGCGCTCTTGGATGCGGGCGTTCCGATTAAGGAACCGGTGGCGGGCATCGCGATGGGATTGATCAAGGAAGGCAATCAGGTGCTGGTCCTATCCGATATTCTCGGATTGGAGGATCACCTGGGCGATATGGACTTTAAGGTCACGGGGACGAAAAACGGCGTGACGGCGCTTCAGATGGATATCAAGATCGGCGGCATCACCTCCGAATTGATGCGCGAAGCGCTGGCTCAGGCGAAGGCGGGAAGGCTCCACATTCTCGGGTGTATGGCCCAGGCGTTGACCGAACCGCGCACCAAGCTGTCAGCCTTCGCTCCGCGCATATTCCCGATGAAGATCAAGCAAGACAAGATCCGCGATGTCATCGGCCCGGGTGGAAAGATGATCCGCAGCATCATCGCGGAAACCGGTGTGAAGATTAGTGTCGAAGATACCGGCGATGTGACGATTGCGTCTTCGGATGAAGCGTCGGCGCAGAAGGCGATCGAGATGATCAAGCGCCTGACCGAGGAAGTCGAAGTCGGCAAGATCTATCTCGGAACTGTCAGGAAGATCATGGATTTCGGCGCCTTCGTCGAGGTCCTGCCCGGCACGGACGGTCTGGTGCACATCTCCCAGCTGGCTCATCATCGCGTCAAGGCGGTTACCGATGAGGTGTCCGAAGGCGATCAGGTGATGGTGAAGGTGCTGGAAATCGATAAGCAGGGGAAGATTCGCTTAAGCCGGAAGGAAGCCATGCCGGCACCGGCTGGTTCTCCTGCCACCGAACCAACGCCCGCGGGATAATCGATCGTGTATCGCAAGATCGTTCTCGACAACCGGTTGCGCATTGTGGCCGAACTGCTCCCGACGTTGAAGTCCGTCACGATCGGCATATGGGTCAACGTCGGATCGCGCGATGAGCAGCCGGGGGAAGAGGGGCTGTCTCACTTCCTGGAGCATATGTTCTTCAAGGGAACGCGCAGCCGCACGGCGACGCAGATTTCCCGCGAGATCGATGCGCTGGGGGGTGAGATGAATGCGTTCACCACCCGAGAAACGACGACCTTTTATGTGAAGGTGCTGGATCAACAGTTGGAGGCAGCGTTGGAGCTGCTCTCGGATCTGTTCTACCGGTCCCGGTTCGAATCGAATGAAGTCGAAAAAGAAAAGCAGGTGGTGCTCGAAGAGATTCGGATGGTCCAAGACGATCCGGAGGATCTGGTTCAAGAGCTTCACATGAAGCACACGCTCGGAAGCCATCCGCTGGGCAGACCGATCCTGGGGAAGGCTCCGAGAATTCAAGCCCTGGGACGGAACGATCTGGTGTCCTATGTTGGTTCGCACTATGATCCAGAGCGCACTGTCGTCGCGGTGGCCGGCAACTTTACCTGGCGCCGCCTGGAACAGCTGCTGGCGCGGTATTTTTCTGACTCGCACAAGGGTGTGGCCGCCCAACCAAGCCGTCGCCCGCCTGAAGTGAATGGTGGGGTGCTGGTCAAACGTAAGGCTCTTGAGCAGGTTCATCTGTGTTTGGGCCTTCAGGGTCTGAGTGCCGGGCATAAGGATCGATATGCGGCGCATGCGCTCAACGGGGTGTTGGGCGGGAGTGTGAGCTCGCGCCTTTTTCAGGAGGTGCGGGAAAAACGTGGCCTCGTGTACTCGATCTATTCGTTCTTGTCCACTTACTCCGATGGCGGAATGACCACGGTGTATGCGGGTACGCGCCCGAAAGAGGTTGAGCGTGTCGTGGAAGTTGTCTGCCGTGAGCTGAAGAAGCTCCGCACGCATGGAATCGATGCAAAAGATTTGGCCCGGGTCAAAAACCAAATGAAGGGCAGTCTGATGCTCAGCCTGGAGAGTTCGCACAGTCGCATGAGCAAGTTGGCGAAGGACGAACTGACGCAAGGCAATCACGTGTCGCTCGAGCAGATGATTGCGGAAATCGATCGCGTGACGACCGATCAAGTATATCGGGTGGCGCAAACGTTACTTGACCAGCGCTGTCTTTCCATTACGGCACTTGGCCCGATCCCGACCAAGAGTCTGCAGTCGTTTGCGTCATAACCGGTCAATGGCAGGACGCCTGTGAGGAGGGCGGAAGGGCCGGTCGGGCCAAGAGTTGCGGTGATGTGAATGCCATTGCAGGGCTAACTATTTGATACGTTGCTCATTTTGACGTGCGAATGATGGCTGAGTTTTGGCAAAACATTTTCTTGACACGTTTCGTGGATTTAAGTACCATGGCGGCGTTTTCATCCTATAAGTCTGAATTAATTTCGGTTGCATTACAGGGGAAGGTAAGCAGAGAGAAAGGGGGTGTGCATCGCACTTCCTCCTCCTAGCGCGTTCTCCGGATTTTTGTTTTTTGCGCTCTTTTTTTGGATACTGTGATTCAACGGTTCTCTGGTCATCATTTTTCCAAGGAGGGTAGGGTTATGAATAGGGTCGGAATTCTAGCCGCACTTGCAGTCTCCTCCGTTGTCGGCTTGTTGACCGCCGGTGTCTCGATGGCGGCCGACGCTCCAGCCGGGGGCGGACCGAGCGAAGTTACGACGGGCAGCGGAAAGTTTTTTAAGGGCGAGACCACCAATACCCTGAAGGGTCGGGTGTGGTCGCAATGGGCAGACAATCCTGATACCGAATTACTCTTCGGCATCCAGTACTGGAACACCGGTGATCCGGCTTCCGGTGAGGGTGGTGGCCGCTCTTCTACGCAAATGGATGTGAAGCCGCCGGATCCTTTGTTTACCTGCTGCGGTTGGGGCTTCACCGGTGGTACGGACAAAAACAATCCTTACGCCGGTTGGTATCATGCCGCGACCACAGTCCGTTTGTCTGTGAAGGATAAGAGTTTGATGGATCAAATCATCAAGGCATCGCAGGAGCTTGTGGCGATGGAAGTAACTCTTGATGGTCGGACCATTACCGGATTCAAGGTCTTGAAATAGAATTTATACGCGAGGCGACATTCTTGAGACTTTTTTGTCTTCTTTAAGGAGGATGTGATTATGAAGCTTCAAAAGCAGGGGTGGACCTTTATGGCTGCCGTGGCTTTGGTGGTGGGTTTTGCCTCCACTGCGCTGGCCATCGAGGCGTTCCAGGAGCGATTCGAGTGGGGAGACCTGAGCAAGCCCACTACGCTGCAGGGGCGGGTCATCATTCTGGATCCATACGATGAAGCGGTCTGGCTCAACATTGCCGTGTTCGGCGGCAACGCAGAGAGCGGATTATTCTGGCAGAGAATTCACCCAGGGAAAAACCTCAAGTTCTATCCTGCGGACAAGACTGTGTGGGAACAGCTGAAGTCCATGGCGCGTCCGCATTCTGGGCCGGCTGCAGCGAAGGAAGTTCCGCCGGGTTCCCCGACCACCTTGGTCGAGTTTGTGGCCCAGGAAGTCGAGCAGAATCGTCGCGTGATTTCGTCAGTCAAGAAGTTGGCCGACAATGCCGGCGAAATGGGCAAGCCAAAGAGCATCTCGTCCCTACGTTTGAAGGAATGTGAAGGGAAGACGGAAGTGGACGCTCCTTGTCATGCGGCTAAGACTATGCTGAACACGTCGCCGAAGTCTCCGGATGGAGATAAGGTATTGATGCAGTACGATGTGTTGTTACCCAATGGCAAGCCGCTTGCCAACCTGATTCCCTGGACTGCCAAGTACAATCAGGGCGGTGGACATCGCTGAGAAATAGAAGGTCATTGGCCTGAAGTGAGAAGGCGGCATTCCGAAAGGGATGCCGCCTTTTTACTTGCGCCAGCGAGGGAAGAACTGTCTAGGTCGGGATGTGAGCTATTCCTTTAGCAGCCGTTGTTGCAGCGCAGCAAGCCGATTGAGCGCATCGAGGGGAGTCATGGAGAAAAGATCCATTTGGCGAACTTCCTCAAGCATAGGATGAGGCGCAGGGAGCGTGGCATCAAAGTGAAGCGACTGCTGGTTCTCCTGCACTGGTCTTCCGGATGACGACGAGGACTCAAGTTGAGCCAGGACGGACTTGGCCCGGTGTATCACCTGATCGGGGAGACCTGCTAGCTGAGCCACATGAATTCCGTAGCTCCGATCGGCGCCCCCTCGAATAATCTTGCGCAGAAACAGCACCTTCCCGTCACGTTCCTGTACCGCAACGCAATAGTTCGTAATCCCTTCCCGTAGACTCTCCAATTGCGTCATTTCATGATAGTGAGTCGCGAAGAGCGTGCGCGCGCCGAGACGCTGAGGATCCTGGATGTATTCTGCAATGGCCCAGGCAATGCTCAGCCCGTCATAGGTGCTCGTGCCGCGTCCGATTTCATCCAGGAGGATCAAGCTGCGAGGTGTAGCGCAGTTGAGGATATGGGCTGATTCCGTCATCTCAACCATGAAGGTGCTCTGGCCACCTGCGAGATTGTCGGATGCTCCGACTCTGGTGAAAATGCGATCAGTCAGCCCGATCCTGGCTTCCGTGGCGGGGACAAAGCTTCCCATCTGCGCCATCAATGTAATCAGAGCGACCTGTCGGAGGTAGGTGCTCTTCCCGGCCATATTGGGGCCGGTCAGAATGTGTAGCCGGCTGGTAGTTAGATCCAGATGGGTATCGTTCGGGATAAATCCGCCGGAGAGATCCAGGCGTTCGACGACCGGGTGTCGTCCTTGAACAATATGGAGTCCCTCACCCTCGTCGACGGTTGGTCGCACGTAGCGATTGAGCGCGGCGGTTTCCGCAAGGGCGGCGACTACGTCAAGGGTGGCCAATCGTCGGCTGATCTCCTGAAGGCGGGCTGTTTCTGAAGCGAGTTGGGTCCGGAGCTGTTCGAACAGTGCTTGCTCCAGGGCCGTCAGTTTTGTGTCGGCTCCCGTGACCCGCTCTTCGAGTTCTTTTAACTCGGCGGTCATGAAGCGCTCGGCATTGACCAGGGTTTGCTTGCGAATATAGTCGGGTGGCACCTTCCCGAGATTGGCCTTGGTGAGTTCAATGTAGTACCCGAAGATTTGGTTATATCTGATTTTGAGCGATTCGACGCCGGTGCGTTCGCGTTCTTTGGCTTCCAGGCCGGCAATCCAGCCTTTGCCCTCCCGGCTTGCCTTGCGAAGCTCATCGACCTCGGGGTGGTAGCCGCTCTTCAGGATGCCGCCGTCGCGAATCGATACGGGCGCCTCCTGCTCTATGGCTCCTTCGATCAACTCGTAGAGATCCTGGGCGTTATCCCATGACGACATCAGGTCGGCGATGAGTGGAGAATCGAGCCCGGACAATTCTGCCTGAATGGCGGGGAGCGAAGAGACGGAAATCTTCAGTGCGAGGACATCGCGCGGATTGGCAACTCCGAGGGATATGCGGCTACAGAGACGGGAAATGTCCTGGACGGTGCGCAACGCCGTTCGGAGGCGAACTCGTGCGTCGATCTGTCGTTTGAGTTCGTCAACGGCTGTCAGTCGGACCTCGATTGCCGCACTGTTGACCAATGGCCGTAGGAGCCACTCACGGAGTAACCGGCTTCCTATGGCGGTGACAGTGCGATCCAGAACACTCAATAATGTATAGGTGGACTGGTACGACGATTCCTCCGCACGACCGACAGGCCTGACGAGTTCCAGGTTACGGATGGTGACGCTGTCCAGGTGCATAGCGTCATGATCCTGTCTCACGCGTGGTGGGCGGATATGGTCAAGCGGCGCCGACGGTTGGGTCTCTCTGACGTAGCGTAACACTGCCGCCCCGGCCTGGATGCCCTGTGTGAGCCGGTGGCAGCCGAAGGCTTCCAGGGAATGCACATGAAACTGTTCTTGTAGCGCGATGCGACCTTGGTCGAGATCGAACCAACTCGCAGGTTGTGTGCAGCATCGGGGGCCGGTCAGATCGGCGGTCCACTGCTGTTCGTCCGGGGAGAGATCTTCGGGAAACAGCAATTCTTTTGGTTCAAGGCGCGCCAGTTCGTCCCGCAGGGCGGCCTTTGCCTGGATCCCATGAAACTCACTCAGCCAATAGTCTCCGGTCGAGACTTCAAGCGTCGCGAGGCCATAGGAGGACTCTTTGCGTCCGGTCCCAGCGGATCGAAGGCGCACGGATACCGCGGCCAGCACGTTGGATTCCGTAGAGGGAAGGAATTCGCTATCGATCAGTGTGCCGGGGGTATAAAGCCGGACGACTTCCCTGCGTACCAGACCCTTGGCCAGTTTGGGGTCTTCGACTTGCTCGCACAGGGCGACGGTTCGTCCCGCACGGAGGAGTTTCGCGATGTAATTGGTGGCGGCGTGATAGGGGACACCGCAGAGAGGGATCGGGGTCCCGCTGGATTTATCGCGTGATGTCAGCGCAATGGAGAGAAGTTTGGACGCCTCCACCGCGTCTTCCTGGAACATTTCATAGAAATCGCCGACACGGAAAAAAAGGATGGCATCGCGATAGGCCTGTTTGATGTCGCGATATTGCCGCATCAAGGGAGTGTCGTCGGCGTTACCCATCGGAGGGCTCTCCCTCAGCGGGAATGTCCGAAACTGTCCCCACGCGGCGAGCGGCCTTGTCGAGGGCCTGCCGGAGGCGTTCCAGATCCACCTCCGCCTCTTGCAGCGCCTTGGTTTTGCGTCGGAGTTCGATGCGGCCGCGGACCCAGGCCGGAAACAGCAGAATCCCAGACACTAACAGTCCGACGCCAAAGGCCGCCAGAATCGGTTTATAGATCAGGATTGAGGCGGATCGAAGGCCGAAAAAATACCGCAGCGTGACTTCCTGCTCCTGGTTCTGCAAAAAAAACGACAGCGCGAGCAGCAGCAGTGTTCCCACCAATATCAATCGGATCAATGCGGAGCCCTCCTTGGCCGGCTCGATTGTACACGGGTTTGCTGAGCCGCTCTAGTGGGGCGATCTGCAGCGAACCGTGAGCGAAGCGCACCCAACAGGCGCCGTGCGGCAGGGCCTCTGGCTGTGAGAATTGCGCAGCGGGTCGCCGGGGGGCGGTGCGACAAATGGACATCGAGCCGGTCCGACGGAAGACCGGCGCCCCATCGATCGGCCCATTCGATCGCAGTGACGGTGTGACCGTCGACGTAGTCGTTGAGGCCGGTGTTTTCGAGTTGGGCGGAGGTCAGGCGGTAGAGGTCGGTGTGGACCAATGGAAGGCGTCCTTGGTATTCGTGGATCAGTGTAAATGTGGGGCTGCTTACCTCCGTCGGTTCGGCGAGTAGTCCGTCGGCGATGCCTTTGACTAGCGAGGTCTTGCCTGCGCCCAGTTCCCCGAACAGGGCGAGGACTTCGCCGCCCTGGAGGAGTGCGCCCAGGCAGCGTCCCAGGCGGTGCGTGTGTTTCGGAGATCGAAGCACAATGCGCCACGGTTTGCCGACAGGGGGAGGCCCCGCGGTTGTTTGCCCGAGAGATGCCGCAGGTGATGGTCTCGGTTTAGGTGTATGTGGTCGGCGTGAGGGCATGGGGGATGTGCTGAATGAGATCACTCGCAATCATGCCGGCTTGGCCGAGATGCTGCGCGGCCAAATCTCCGGCCAAACCATGAAAGTAGGTTGCGGCGCAGGCGGCGTCCCAAGGGGCCAAGCCTTGAGCGAGCAGCCCGCCGACCATGCCCGTCAAGACATCACCGGTTCCGGCGGTGGCCATTCCGGGATTGCCGGTCGGACAGATGGCTGCCAGGCCATCCGGGCGCGCAATCACCGTGCGGGCTCCTTTGAGGATGACAAAGACGCCGCGTTCCCGCGCAAATCTGGTGGCTGTGCCAAGACGATCTTCATTGACCGATTGTGCGGTTGCCTCGGTTTCCAACCTGGCCATCTCGCCCGGATGAGGAGTGATGATCGGCGGCCGTTTGCACTCGGTCAGTAACGAGGACTTCCCCGCCAGTGCATTCAACGCATCGGCATCGAGTACGCAAGGCTTGTCGATTCGCTTCACGAGTTCCTGGACCAGGTCGACAGTCTCGGGATGGGTGGTCAGGCCCGGTCCGATCGCGACGGCATCCCTGGCGCCGGCGAACGCGAGCAGGCGATCCAAGCCGGAACGTGCGAAGGTCCGAGCTTTGGTCTCCGGCATCGGCAGGGTCATCGCTTCGAGGAGTTTTGCTTCCAGAATATCATTAGCGCTCGTGGGGATCGCGGCCGTCACCAGGCCGGTTCCGATGCGCAAGGCCGAGAGCGCGGCCATCGCCGCCGCGCCGGTCTTGCCGACCGAGCCCGCGATAATACCGAGATGGCCGTAGGTGCCTTTGTGTGCCGAGGGGCGTCGTGGGGGGAGTGCCGCGCGAGCGGCCCTATCGGACAGCAGCATCAACCGACTTCCGACGGATTCCACAAACGAGGCGGGAATCCCAATATCCACGAGTCGAACCGTTCCGGCACAATCGATGCCGGATCCGCTATAGAGCCCTACTTTCGGTAATCCGAAGGTCACCGTGAGATCTGCGCGTACGGCGGCTCCCAGCACCGCGCCTGTATCGGCATGCAGGCCTGATGGAAGATCGACGGCCACGGTCGGGAGGCCTGCGGCGATCATGGCGTCGATCGCATCACGATAGAGTCCGGTGACGAGGGTGGAGAGGCCGGTGCCGAGAATCGCATCGACAAGAATATCGCCGCTGGCCAACCGCCGTTGTATCGCCTCGGCGTCAGTAGGGCTTGTGACAGCCGATTTTCCTGCCGACCGGATAAATCGCTGGTACATCGTCTTTGCATCGCGACTGAGATCGTTGGGGGACGCGAGCAGCAGGACGTGGACCCGGGCCTGTTGTCGTCGTAACAGCCGCCCGACGACAAAACCGTCTCCCCCGTTATTCCCCTTGCCGCAGAGGATGATGACCGATTTTCCGGCAAGCGGTGCATACCGGGCCACAAGGTGCATGACGACGCCCGCTCCGGCTCGTTCCATCAGCGTCAGGGACGGCACCAAGGCCTCCGTGATTGTCCGCTGATCCAGGGCTCGCATTTGCTCGGCGGTCACGATCGGTATCATGGTGTTCTGTGACTCCCGGTCGGTTTCTCGCGGCGAGGGCGACAGGCCGTGCCGTGGGGATGGCCGGACTAGGCGATCAATTCCCTCATTTCTCGCACGGCCTGGACCAATCCGACCATGACGGATCGGGCGATGATGCTATGACCGATATTGAATTCCACAATTTCGGGCAACTTGGCGAGTCGTTTCACATTTTTGTAGGTTAAGCCGTGCCCGGCGTTCACGCCGAGACCGAGCTTGTACGCCAGTTTGGCTGCCTGGGTAATGGCCTCGAACTCCTCGTCTTCTTCCTTCGACCGCTTGGCGTTGGAGTAGCGGCCGGTATGTAACTCGACATAGGCCGCGCCGATTTTGTGCGCCGCCTTGATTTGATCGAGACTCGGCTCGACAAACAAGCTTGTGGGGATGCCTCCGTCGCGGAGCAGATCGACGATTTTCTGAATGCGATCGCGGTGGTTGGCGACATCGAGACCGCCTTCGGTGGTCAGCTCTTGACGGCGTTCCGGGACGAGTGTCACGAGGTCCGGTTTCACGCTCAGGGCGATCTTGGCCATGGCGTCGTCGGCGGCCATTTCCAGGTCCAGTTTAGTCCGAACGATTTCCCGCAGCATGGTGAGATCTCGATCTTGAATATGCCGGCGGTCTTCGCGCAAGTGCACAACCAGACCATCGGCGCCGGCCAATTCGACAAGAATGGCCGCGGTCAAGGGGTCAGGATCGGTTCCTCCGCGCGCTTGCCGGAGTGTCGCCACATGATCGATATTTACACCCAGTCGAGCCATTACCCCTCCGCGACTTCCCTGCCTATCATGAGGGAAAGATTTCGGAACTGGTCGAAATTCATAGACAATTCTCTCGGCACTGAGGCATTATTAACAGAAGACGGTATGGGGGAGCAAGGAGGCAGGTCCTGGGAGACCTCAGTGTTTTGAGTGTGGTCACTATAGGGTGCTCGCCTCCAAGTCCTGACAATCGTAGTGAAATTGACTCGTTTTGAGGCCTTCTTTAAAATACGCCCCTTTCAGAGGCATGGCGACTGAACCAGTTCGGCAGAGGACCCGCCTGTAGGAGTCTGACAAATTCATGGCGATCGGCGACGGCTTTTACCGCATTAAACGACTTCCCCCCTACGTATTTGCGCAAGTACAAACCCTGAAACTTGAGGCGCGTCAGCGGGGTGAGGATATCATCGACTTCGGCATGGGTAACCCCGATCAGCCGACGCCGCCTCATATCGTCGACAAGTTGATCGAGGCGTCGAAGAAGGCCAAGAATCACCGTTATTCAGCCTCTCGCGGGATCACGAAGCTGCGTCACGCGATTACCGGTTGGTATAAGCGCAATTACGATGTGGATTTGGATCCCGAGACCGAAGCGATCGTGACGATCGGTTCCAAGGAAGGCATTGCCCACTTGGCGCTGGCCACGATCGGGCCAGGCGATGTGGTGCTGACGCCCACGCCCACCTATCCCATCCATATGTACAGTTTTATCATCGCCGGCGGGGAAGTGCGCGGGATCGAGCTCCGCCAGGACAGCGATTTTTTCGACGACCTGTTGCGTGTCTATCGCCAAACCCTCCCGCGTCCGCGTATTCTCGTGATCAATTTCCCGCACAACCCCACAACCGCCGTGGTCGATCTTGAGTTTTTTAAGAAGATCGTCGCGTTTGCCAAGGAACACGACGTGATCGTGATTCACGATCTGGCTTATGCGGATATCGCGTTCGACGGGTATAAGGCGCCGAGTTTTCTGCAAGTGCCGGAAGCGAAAGATGTGGGCGTTGAGTTTTATACCCTCTCCAAGGCCTACAACATGCCAGGCTGGAGAGTCGGATTCTGCGTCGGCAACCGTGAAGTGGTCGGCGCACTCGCCAAGCTGAAGAGTTATCTCGACTACGGAATTTTTCAACCGATTCAGATTGCCAGTACCGTGGCGTTGAATGGGCCACAGGACTGCGTCAAGGAAGTCGTGCAGCGATATCAAAACCGGCGCAATGTTCTTGTGAACGGGCTGAATCGTATCGGCTGGCCGGTGGCGTTGCCTCGCGCGACCATGTTCGTGTGGGCTCGAATTCCGGACCCGTTCCGGCATATGGGGTCGTTGGAGTTTTCGAAGCTGCTGCTCCGGGAAGCCAAGGTCGCCGTATCGCCGGGAATAGGTTTCGGAGAAGGCGGAGATGAATTCGTGCGGTTCGCGTTGGTGGAAAATGAGCATCGCACCCGGCAGGCTCTTCGCGGGATCCGCAAAGTATTGAATTTGGACGACCAGGTATCATGAAGAGTGAGATCGGGGTCGGATTAATCGGATTCGGAACGGTCGGCACCGGCGTGGCTCGGGTGCTGATCGAGAATGCTGAACTGATTCGGCGGCGGGTGGGTGTGCCCGTCAAACTGGTTCGCATCGCGGACCTCGACATCAAACGCGATCGCGGCATTGCGATTCCTCCGGGCGTGCTCACGACGGATATTCAGCAAGTCCTCACGGATCCACGGGTGGATATCGTCATCGAATTGATCGGCGGCTATGACTTCGCCAAGCGCGTGATTCTGGATGCCATTCAGCGTGGCAAACATGTAGTCACGGCCAACAAGGCCTTGCTGGCCGTGCATGGTGAAGAGATCTTTGCCGCGGCGTCGCGTCAAGGCACCGACCTCGGCTTCGAGGCCAGCGTGGGCGGCGGAATTCCGGTCATCCGCGCATTGATGGAAGGATTGGCCGCGAACAATATTCAGTCGATCTATGGCATCATCAACGGCACCTCGAACTATATTCTCAGCCGGATGACCAGTGAAGGCCAGCGTTTTGACCTGGTGTTGGAGGAGGCGAAACGTGCCGGCTACGCCGAGGCCGATCCCACGTTCGATGTGGCGGGCATTGATTCGGCGCACAAGCTGACCATCATGGTCAGTTTGGCCTACGGGACACCTGTCAATTTCAAAGAGATCTACACTGAAGGTATTACCGGGCTCACCCCGCTCGATATTGCTTATGCGAAGGAGTTCGGGTTTACCATCAAGCTGCTGGCGATCGCAAAATATTCCGATGGTGAAATCGAGGCGCGTGTGCATCCGACGATGGTGCCGTCGGCTTCTCAAATCGCGAAGGTCGACGGTGTCTACAATGCGATTCAGCTGGTGGGCGATGCCGTCGAAGATGTCGTGCTGTATGGCCGAGGTGCCGGGTCGATGCCGACGGGCAGTGCGGTCGTGAGCGATGTCATGGCCATCGCGCGCAACCTGCTCAAAGATGCCGCCGGGCGTGTCCCGCCTGCATCCTATCAGCCCGACCAGCGGCGGCCGTTGCGCATGCGGCCGATGGAAGAAATTACCTCGCTCTACTACATTCGCTTTATGGTGGTCGACCGGCCGGGCGTATTGTCGCAGATTGCCGGGGTGTTGGGTCGGTATGGGATCAGCATTTCGTCGGTGTTGCAGCAGGGACGTAAAGAGGGGCAGACCGTGCCGGTGGTGATCATGACGCATATGGCCAAGGAGCGAGACATTCAGAACGCGCTCCGTGAGATCAATTCCATGTCCTACATCTCCGAGCCCACGACGCTGATCAGGGTCGAAGGGCGGGATGAATGAATGGGACTTTTCGGTGTTGCTGAGAGGATGGTCGAGTAGACTCGTATGATTCGTTGGCGTGGGATCATCGAAGAATACCGGAAGTTCCTGCCGGTCACGGCGCAGACACCCGTGGTCACGCTGGGCGAAGGCAATACCCCGCTGATACGCGCCGCACGCCTTGCGAAGAAGATTGCTCCGGGGATCGATCTGTATCTGAAGTATGAGGGCATGAATCCAACCGGATCTTTCAAGGATCGCGGCATGACCTTGGCGATCTCCAAGGCGGTCGAGGGGGGCGCGCGGGCGGTCATGTGCGCCTCCACCGGAAACACGTCTGCCTCCGCTGCCGCGTACGGGGCCAGAGCGGGCATTGCCGTGTATGTGCTCATTCCGGCCGGCAAGATCGCGCTGGGGAAATTGTCGCAGGCCATGATGCACCAGGCCACCGTCATTCAAGTCGAAGGGAATTTCGACCAGGCGTTGACCATCGTCAAAGAGCTGTCGGCCACGTACCCCGTTGAGTTGGTTAATTCACTGAACCCCTTCCGGATCGAGGGGCAGAAAACGGCGGCTATGGAGATTTGCGACGATCTCGGCGATGCGCCGGCAATGCATGTACTTCCTGTAGGGAATGCAGGTAATATCACCGCCTATTGGAACGGCTATCGGGAGTATCGTGCGGCCAATCAGACGACGCGGTTGCCTCGGATGATGGGATTTCAGGCCGCCGGTGCGGCGCCGATTGTCTTAGGCCATATCGTCGAAGAGCCGCAGACGGTGGCCACGGCGATCCGAATCGGCAATCCGGCCAGTTGGCAATCGGCTCTCACTGCGATGAAAGAGTCGTCCGGTGCCATCGATATGGTCACCGACGAAGAAATTCTGCATGCCTATGCCTTAGTGGCCAGTGAGGAGGGCGTCTTTTGCGAGCCAGCCTCCGCCACCTCCGTGGCCGGTGTCATTAAGTTGAGTCAGGCCGGACAATTAAAAGAAGGTGCCACGGTTGTGTGTACGTTGACCGGGCATGGTTTGAAGGATGCCGATACGGCGATCGGCATTTCACGCCAGCCTCAAACAGTGAAAGCCACCCGCGATGATGTGGCCCGCCTCCTTCATGTCTGATCACCTCGGGAACATTGCATGAAATATTTGATCCTGCATGCCGGCGGGATGGCAGATCTCGTGTGTCCGGAACTTGGTGGAAAAACCCCTCTTCAAGCGGCAGCCACTCCAAACCTTGACCGGATCGCTCAGCGTGGGGAGGTGGGGCTGTTGAACCTTCCCTCGGAAGCCGGAGCCGCCGGAAGCGATGTCACCAGTGTGGCTGTGCTGGGATATGATCCGAAAAAGTATTATCCGGGCCCCGGCCCGCTGGAAGCGGCCGGTCTCGGCGTCACGGTGGGTGAGCAGGACGTGGTATTCCGGTGCACCATGGTGACGGTACGGGGTGAGGCTGCCTCGGGTAGCAAAGATCGGGCAACCGACGTCAAGAAACTCGGGCTGCATGTCCTTATGGAGGACGCGACCGCCGGTCTCATCGACACGGAGCAGGCTCGTGAGTTGCTTGAAGCGGTGAATGAACAGCTTGGCTCGGAGTCGATTCAGTTTTACCCCGGTTCCGGGCATCGGCACCTCATGGTCTGGGTCGGAGGGAAATCCCGCGCGACGTGTCTCGATCCGCAACCGTTGGTCGGCCGGTCGATTGCCGATGCGTTGCCGAGCGGTGACGGCGCCGACGTGCTGCGCAAGATCATGGATGCGGCATTTTTCATCCTGCGCGACCATCCGGTGAATGAAGAGCGTGAGCAGGAGGGGTTGAAGCCCGCCAATTGCCTGTGGTTGTGGGGCCAGGGCCGTGCCGCTGTGTGGCCGCCTTTGCCGGAGCGATACCAGATTTCCGGTGCGGTGGTGTCATCCAGCGATGTCCATCGTGGAGTCGGGGTGTGCGCCGGGTTGGATGCGGTGGAGCTTCCGCTTGCCGACGGAGACGATGCGAATGAGTTCACGGGTTGCGTGCAAACGGCGGAGCAGGAATTGGCCAAGAAGGACTTCGTCTATCTGCATGCCGGGCTTTCCGACGACGTCCTGCACGCGACGGATGTGCAGGACAAGGTGCGGGCCATTGAGCGGTTCGATGCCCAGGTCGTCGGGCCGATTCTCTCGGCACTGGCGACGCATCCAGCCTATCGGCTGCTTGTCGTGTGTGATCCGGGCCTTGCAAAGGGGCACGGTTCCGAGGTTCCGCCGATCCTATATGCGTTGTGTGATAGTGCCGCCAAGCCGTCGGCCGGAGTCACCAAGCGGTTTCATGAGCAGGATGCGAACATCGCCGGGACCGCACCTCGCGATGCCACGAAGTTGATGCTGCGATTATTTCCGCGCGGAGTATAGAGCTGTGGCGCTGATCCTTCACAAATACGGGGGAACATCCGTCGGGACGGTCGAACGGATTCATCGGGTCGCCGAACGTGTCGAACGCGCTCAGAAAGACGGCCACCAGGTGGTGGTGGTGTTGTCGGCCATGAGCGGGGAAACCGATCGATTGCTGAAGTTGGCGCATGAGGTCACCGGTGCGCCGGACGAACGGGAATTGGACATGCTGCTCTCGACGGGGGAGCGGGTGACGATTGCATTGCTCGCCATGGAACTCCGGGGGCGAGGGGTGAATGCCCGCTCCTTCACGGGACGGCAGGTCGGCATTCACACCGACAGCGCACACACCAAAGCCAGAATTTCACGCGTCACGGCCGATCGAATCAAGGAAGCGTTGTCTGCGGGCGTGATTCCGGTTGTGGCGGGGTTCCAGGGCATTAACGCCAGCTCGGATGTCACGACGCTGGGCCGGGGAGGTTCCGATCTGACAGCCGTTGCGCTGGCGGCGGCGCTCAAGGCCGACCGCTGCATTATTTATACGGATGTGGATGGTGTCTACACTGCCGACCCGAACATCGTGCCGGCTGCGCGACGTCTGGATAAGATCTCCTACGAAGAGATGTTGGAAATGGCAAGCCTCGGCGCCAAGGTGCTGCAGAGTCGCTCGGTGGAGTTTGCGGCCAAGTACTCCGTGCCGGTGGAGGTCAATTCAAGTTTTAAAGAAGGAAAGGGAACGCTCGTGACACGTGAAGATGCCGATATGGAAGGGGTTCTGGTATCGGGTGTGACGGGGGACCGCAATCAGGCCAAGATTACGATTGTCGGCGTGCCGGATCGGCCGGGGATCGCCGCGCGCGTGTTCGGGGCGGTGGCCCATGCCAACATCGTGGTGGATATGATCATTCAAAACGTCAGCCAGGCCTCCACGACCGACATTTCGTTCACAGTCCCCAAGGCGGACTTGCGCAATGCCGTCGACCTCGTCCAGCGTCTGTCCGAAGAAATCGGCGCCCGGTCGGTGGCTGTGACGGAATCCATCGCCAAGGTATCGCTCATCGGGGTGGGTATGCGGTCGCATTCCGGAGTGGCGGCAAAGATGTTCGAGGTGCTCTCGCGAGAAGGCGTGAACATCATGATGATCAGCACGTCGGAAATTAAGATTTCCTGCGTTATCGAGGAAAAGTATTTGGAATTGGCCATGCGCACGCTTCATACGGCGTTCGGCCTGGATCGGGTTTCGGCGCCTGCCCTGGGCTAGTCTGTCAGAAGCGCGCCAACGAGCGGCCTGGTGTCTCCTCGACAGGTCCGCCACGAGCCTGATACTCTCACGCCTATGAAACGTCGAACTACAGCGCCGCGGCGTGCACGCGGATCGAAGCCTGTCTCGGTGCCCTCTCTCACGGCGGCGCAAGCATCTGCGCTCGAAATCTACGATACCACCTTGCGAGATGGGGCTCAGGCGGAGGATGTCAGTTTCTCCGTGGAGGATAAGCTTCGTGTGGCGCAACAACTGGATGACCTCGGTGTGCATTTCATTGAGGGGGGATGGCCGGGTGCAAATCCGAAAGACATCGAGTTCTTTCGCATGGTCAAGACCATTCCCTTCAAGAATGCGACCATCGTAGCGTTCGGTTCGACTCGGAAAGCCAGCAACTCGGTTCGAAAAGATAAGAATCTTCAAGAAATGCTCGCGTCCGGTACTCCGACCATCACGCTCTTCGGTAAGAGTTGGTCGTTTCAAGTGACGGATGCATTGGGCATTGCGCTCGCCAAGAATTTGGAGTTGATCGAAGACTCGATTCACTATCTACGCTCCAAAGATCGGCGGGTGTTTTACGATGCCGAGCATTTTTTCGACGGATACAAGGCCAATCCAGACTATGCCTTGCAGACGATTCGCAGAGCGATTGCCGGGGGCGCCGAGCGGGTCATTCTCTGTGATACCAACGGCGGGACCATGCCGTGGGAAATCCGTGAAATTTGCCGCATTGTGAAGCAGGAATGTCCCGTGCCATTGGGGATTCATGCGCACAACGACAGCGAAATGGCGGTGGCCAACTCGCTCGTCGCCGTGGAGTCGGGCATTCTGCAGGTGCAGGGGACGATCAACGGAATCGGTGAGCGATGCGGCAATGCCAACCTCTGTTCCATCATTCCAAATCTCCAGTTGAAAATGCAGCGGCCTGCGCTCGGCAATAAGCTGACACACCTGAAGGAGGTATCCGGGTTCGTGACGGAGATCGCCAACCTGATGCCCAACAAGCGGCAGCCCTACGTCGGGGATGCGGCCTTTGCGCACAAGGGCGGCGTGCATATTCATGCGGTGCTCAAGAATGCGGCGACCTACGAACACATCGATCCCGCAGCGGTCGGAAACCGTCGCCGGATTTTGGTCTCGGATTATGCGGGTCGCAGCGGGCTCCTGGAAAAGGTTGAAGCGTACGGCATTTCACTGAACAAGAATCACGCAAAGTTGCTGGAACTCGTCGAGACGCTCAAGGAGCGCGAAAGCCAAGGGTATCAATTTGAAGGGGCGGAAGGATCGTTTGAACTGCTGATGCGCAAGGCGATGGGCAGCCATCGCCCGTCCTTTCAGCTGCTCGGTTTCCGGGTGATCGTCGAGAAGAAGCAGGAGCATGGTCTGCTGCTGTCGGAAGCCACCGTGATGGTAAAGGTCGGGGAGGTCGTCGAGCACACGGCCGCCGTCGGGGCCGGTCCGGTGAATGCCCTCGACCATGCGCTGCGCAAAGCCTTGGAAAAATTCTATCCGCAACTTCGCGAAGTGAAGCTCCTCGACTATAAGGTCCGCGTGCTCTCTGCGGATAAAGGGACGGAATCGAAGGTGCGCGTCCTCATCGAGTCGGGCGATCACAAGGACAAGTGGGGCACCGTCGGTGTGTCGCAAAACATCATGGAAGCGAGCTGGCAGGCGTTGGCGGACAGCATCGAGTATAAATTGCTGCTCGCGGATCGTTAGGCCATTTTCCCCTCCATCGGGCTCATATAATCCTTGACAGGGCAGGTAACCTCACGTAACTTATGGGAAAATTCTTTGTCTTGGACGCTCGACACCAAGAAGCACTTCCTAAGGAACGACTCTAGTGGATGGCGGGGGGAAAGGCATGAGAAAGGCGGATATCGCGAACGAAATCTTCAAGCAGGTCGGAGTCTCCAAGAACGATGCAGCCGATATCGTCGAACTCGTGCTCAATCTGCTGAAGGGAGTGCTGCAAAAAGGTGACGCGGTCAAAATTGCAGGATTCGGGAATTTTGTAGTACGAAGCAAAGGGGCCCGCAAGGGACGGAACCCCAGAACCGGCGAAGAAATCGGGATTACTCCACGTCGGGTGGTCACGTTTCGGCCCAGTCAGGTGTTTAAAAAATACGTCAATTCCTAGTCGCTACCTTGCTACGAGCACAAGCAGCATGAGGACCGGTCATGGGGAATGAGCCCAGACTGGGAAGCAAAGTCTTTTACAAAATCGGCGAAGTCAGCAAGATTTCCAAACTGCCGGCTTATGTCTTGCGGTTTTGGGAATCGGAGTTTAGCTTCCTGAGACCGAAGAAGAGCCGCGGCAATCAGCGGCTCTATGTGCAGAAAGATGTCGATACGGTGTTGGAGATCAAACGCATGCTCTATGACGAGGGGCATACGCTGGCCGGGGTCAAGCGGTACTGGGCTCGTCGTGGAAGAGTCACCGTGAAGAAGCTTGGATCTCGGAAAGAACTGGCACAACGTGTCAGGGGCGACCTCCAGGCGATCATCAGAATGATCGATTCCCATTCGTCGTGAACTGTTCTTGCGATGCGGGCGGCTGCGTCCACTTGTGGGTACATCGATGTCGTGTGTGTCGGGGCGTAGCGCAGCCCGGTAGCGCACTCGCTTGGGGTGCGAGGGGTCGTGGGTTCAAATCCCGCCGCCCCGACCATCGGCACGATGTTTTCTACCACAGTCAGTGTCCTGAGGGACGTTGATTATTGCAGACGATCTTGTGAGTGTGTTCGAGTGTTCTCCTGCCTCTTTCGTTCCCACTCTTGACTCAGCGGTTTCGGTGCTCCCCTTTCACGGCGTGTGCGAAGCATGAAGGAGCGGTTGTGGCGCGTGTACGGATTCTTGTGACGAATGACGATGGGATTACGTCTCCCGGGATTCACGCGGTCGCGACGGCGTTGGGTGCATTGGGGGAGGTGTGGATCGTCGCACCCGATCGGGAGCGCACGGCCGTCGGGCATGCGGTCACGTTGCATAAGCCCCTTCGTATTGCCAAGATGGCACCCCGCGTATTCATGGTGAACGGGACGCCTGTGGACTGTGTCAACTTGGCTCTGGTGAAGGTCTTGCCCGGGCGGCCCTCGTTGATTGTGTCGGGGATTAATCGAGGGGTCAATCTCGGCGACGATGTGATGTATTCCGGCACCGTGTCGGGGGCTCTGGAGGGAACGATCCTGGGCATCCCCTCGATCGCCGTGTCTCAAGAGGGCGACCAGACGTTCCGGTTCCATGTCGGAGCGCAGTATGCGGCCAGAGTGGCCGCCGAGGTATTGCGGCATGGATTGCCGCCGGAAACGATCTTGAACGTGAATATTCCGAATGTTCCGGCCCGGTCGATCAAGGGTGTGAAAGTGACCTGCTTGAGTCGGCGTCGTTTCAATAACCCCATCGTTGAAAAAGTCGATCCGAGGGGTCGGAAGTATTACTGGATTGCCGGGACGCGTCAGTCGTGGAGTCGCGACAAAGATGCCGACCACGAGGCGCTGGAGCAGCGCATGGTGTCGGTGACCCCGATTCATCTCGACACGACCCATCATGAGGTGCTGGAACAGTTCAAGGCGTGGGAGCAACCGCTCTCGCGACCATCCGCGCGTCCAAAAACGGTGAAGCCGCATCCTCGAAGGAGAGCCCAGGCGTGACCGGATTGATCGAGTGGCTGATAGAAGTGCTCGGCCGGTTCGTGATCGCCACGATTTCGACGTTCGGCTATACGGGTATTGTCATTACGATGGCGATCGAAAGCGCCTGTATCCCGCTGCCGAGTGAAATCATCATGCCGTTTTCCGGCTACCTGGTCTCCACCGGCCAATTCTCGATGATGGGCGTGACCCTTGCCGGCGCCATCGGGAACGTGCTGGGGTCGTTGGTGGCCTACTACGTGGGTGTGTGGGGAGGGCGACCGTTTGTCGAGCGCTATGGCCGATATGTTCTGGTGTCGCAGCATGATATGGAACTGGCCGATCGGTGGTTTGCGAAACATGGAGAGGCGGCGGTGTTGATCGGCCGTCTACTGCCCGTAGTTCGAACGTTCATCTCTCTCCCGGCGGGGATTGCGCGCATGGACGTCAAGAAGTTCGTGCTCTATTCATTTGTCGGAGCGCTTCCCTTCTGTTATGCGTTGGCCTATGTGGGCTTGAAGATGGGGGAGCACTGGAATCAATTACGTCAGTATTTCCATCACGCGGATCTGGTGATCGGGTTGTGTCTTGCCGTGGGCCTCGGGTATTTTCTCTGGTCCCACCGGCCGAAGCGTCGTCCGTCTATGGAGTAAATGCGTGTCATGTTGCGTCTCTGCAATACCCTGAGCGGAAGCAAAGAGCCGTTCGAACCATTGGTGCCCGGCAAGGTCCGCATGTATGTGTGCGGGGTGACGGTGTACGACTATTGTCACATCGGACATGCCCGGAGTGCGCTGGTGTTCGACGTGTTGCGCCGGTATCTCGAATATTCAGGTTTCGTCGTCGAGTTTGCCAAGAACTTCACGGATGTCGATGACAAGATCATCAAGCGGGCGAATGAACAGGGCGTGAGCTGTGAGCATGTCACCACCACCTACATCAACGCCTATTACGAGGATATGGAGAAGCTCGGTGTGCGCCGCGCGACGCTCGAACCCAGAGCGACGGAACATATCGCCGACATCGTGGCGCTCGTCGAGACGTTGCTGAAGAAGGGACTGGCGTATTGTGTCGACGGGGATGTCTATTTCCAGGTCGATCGGTATCCGGTGTATGGCCGGCTCTCGAAGCGGAACGTCGACGATTTGCAGGCAGGCGCGCGCGTGGATGTCGATGAGCGTAAACGTCACTCGATGGATTTCGCTCTGTGGAAAGGCAGTAAGCCCGGTGAGCCTTCCTGGGACAGTCCTTGGGGCCCGGGCCGTCCCGGCTGGCATATCGAATGTTCGGCGATGGCCATGCGGCATCTTGGTGAAACCTTCGATATCCATGGCGGGGGGATGGATCTCATTTTCCCGCACCACGAAAATGAGATTGCGCAATCCAGCGGGGCCACGGGCAAGGAGTTCGCGCGGTACTGGATGCACAATGGGTTCGTGCAGATCAATCAAGAGAAGATGTCCAAGTCGTTGGGCAACTTTTTTACCATTCGCGAAATCTTTCAGAAATCGGAATGGCCCGACACGGTGACCGGCGAAATGCTACGCTATTTTCTGCTCACCACGCACTATCGAAGCCCATTGGATTTTTCCGATCAGAGCCTGAAGGAAGCCAAAAACGCACTCAACGGATTCTACGATCTCTTTGAACGGCTGAATGAAGCCGCTTCGGTCCATGGCGCGGGCGATCAGCCGATGCGGGAGGTCATGGTGCGGACGCGCGAGGCGTTTGTGGCCGCCATGGACGATGATCTGAATACGCCCAACGCGCTGGCTGCCTTGCAGGTGTTGCGCGGGGATACCAACAAAGCGCTCGAAGTCGGGCTGTCCAGTGACGTGCGGCGGATGGTGCGGCAAGAGTTCCGCGCCTTAGGGATCGTCCTTGGGCTCCTTCAGACCGACACCTGGCGATTTAAAACTCAGCGGCAGGAGCCATCATCCGGAGAAGCCGGGGCGTCAACGGACGCCCTGTCAGACGAGGACATTGCCGACAAGCTTGCCGCACGTCTCGCCGCGAAGCGATCGAAGAATTACCAACTCGCCGACCAGTTGCGAGCAGAGTTGGCCTCCCATGGTATTACGATTGAGGACCGGCCGGATGGCACCAGTCGATGGAAACGATAACTCGCTGGAGGTGATCTATGGCCTCCATGCCGTGCGCGAGGCGCTACGCGCCGGGGTTCGTCCGATCCAACGGCTCCTCGTGTTGAGAATCGATCGACAGTTCGGGGAAATCGCGCGTCTGGCCAAGGATCAGCGCGTGCCGGTGCGAGTGGAACCGCGGGCTGCCTTGGATCGCCTCGTTCCCTCCGGTCACCACCAGGGGGTGGTGGGGGTGGTCGCTGCCAAAGCCTATGCGGAGCTGGACGATATTCTCGCTTCCGCACAGGCTGAAGGGCGGACGCCGCTGCTGGTCCTGTTGGACGGTGTGGAAGACCCGCACAACCTCGGGGCGATTCTGCGAACGGCCGAGGCGTCGGGTGTGCAAGGCGTCTTTATTCCGGAGCGCCGCGCAGTGGGGCTGACGAGTGTCGTGGCAAAGGCCTCTGCCGGGGCTGTCGATTACATGCCCGTCGGGCGCGTGCCGAATCTGTCGCGCTTGATCGAACGTCTTCAAGGCGCAGGCATCTGGGTCTATGCGTTGGATGCTGAGGCTCCGAAGCCCTATACCGCGCTGGATTTCAGCGGCCCGGTAGCGCTCGTCTTCGGCGGGGAAGGGACGGGGGTTCGCCCAGGGGTGCGTGACGCCTGCGATGAGGCCGCCCACATTCCCATGATGGGGAAAGTCAGCTCGCTCAATGTCTCGGCATCAGCAGCCATCGTGCTGTATGAGGCATTGCGTCAACGTCGGGAAGGTGCGGGGAAGAAGCCGTAAGGAAGGGCGCGAAGGGGCTCACCGGAGCTTCAGCATTTTCCCTTGAATGGCGGCTTTGAGCAGTTGGGCGGTATTAGAGACCCGGATCTTTTTCATCATATTCGCCCGATGCGCCTCGACTGTCTTAACGCTGATTTTCAACCGCTGAGCAATTTCCTTGTTCTTGAATCCGGTCCAGATCAACTCAAGGATTTCCTGTTCGCGTGTTGTGAGGGCCTCGGGACGTCGTTTGCGGGGAGGAAGGACCGGATCCGGTGCGGATACTTTGGCTCGACTTTTCGTGGTCTTGGCGACTGGCGACATGTACATCTAGCTCCACTTCAGATAAAGACAATTCACGGATTGATGTTTGCGATCTTCCGCGCCAAAATTGCTCCCGGATTATACGCAGTGCCTCCAGCGTTTGTAAATGAAAAGCGCCAAGACATGGGAATCTGGTGTCTGCTCTTATTAACCTAGCATTAAATACTTATTCTTAGGAGTGGGATCGTGTCGAGCCTTTCCACATTGTTTCAGGAATGTTCATGATTCCATATGTAACGGTACTGCTATTCGGCGCGGTGATCGGCAGTTTTTTGAATGTCTGCATCCACCGCCTGCCGCGTGAAGAGTCGGTTGCCTGGCCGGCCTCTCACTGCCCCTCTTGTCGCCAGGTCATTGCTTTCTTCGACAACATTCCGATTGTGAGCTATCTGCTTCTGCGGGGCCGCTGCCGGGCCTGCCATGTGCCGATTGGGATCCAGTACCCAGTGGTGGAAGCGGCCAACGCGATCGGATACGTGCTGGTCTTTTGGGCGTTTGGGTTTACGCCGGCGGCCTGGGCCTATGCGGCGCTGGTGTCCGCGCTCATTGTGGTCACGGGGACCGACCTCGCCCATACGATGATCCCGGACGCCGTTACACTGCCGGGAATCGTCATCGGTCTGCTGTGTGCCGTCCTGATCCTTCCGATTGGACTTGTCGATTCCTTGCTGGGTGTTTTGTTGGGCGGCGGGCTCTTATGGTTTTTAGCCTGGATCAGTCCCTATGTTTTCGGGAAGGAAGGGATGGGGGGCGGGGATATCAAGCTGATGGCCATGGTCGGGGCCTTCCTCGGCTGGCAGCCGGTGTTGTTGGCGATTATGATCGGATCTTTTCTGGGGTCCATTGTCGGTGTCGGGCTCATCGCCATCGGGGTCATGCGGCGTGAGCAGTACATTCCATTCGGACCGTTCTTGGCGGTAGGATCAATCCTTGCCCTGTTGTTTCATCAGCCTCTGCTTGAGTGGTATTGGGGCCTGATCGACACTCCGCAGTAACCGCCTTCAAATCGTTATCCAGAGCCAGTTTTCAAGGATCGACGCCTCGCCATACTGTATCTGAACGGATGACGGACTGTATCCGATTCGGAACAGTTCATAACTGTTCACATGTTTTTTTCTGTCCTGCCTCAGGCAGCATTCCACGGCTCACGCCAGATTTCCTCAACAATTCTGTAGCTTGTCCGGACACTCCGGTAGAAGCGTCGGTCTCGCTGTCTCTGCAGGCGTCGGAAATTAGAAGCGGCATGGAACTTGGAACTGCTCTACGTGCTCGAAGAAAGGAGCCGGTATGAACGAACGTGGCGGGAGTCTTGTGGAGCTGTGTACGGTGGTTGCGATCATCGGGATTGTGGTGAGCGCGAGTGTGCCCGGATGGGCCGCCCTGGTCGCGAAACATCAACAGCGCGCGGTGATGGTGGAGATTGCATCGGAGTTGCGCATGGCGCGGCAATTGGCGATGGCGCGGCATGAGCGTATTCGAGTGGTCGTGGATGCGGAACAGTCTGAATTGCGCACGGAATGCATGGGCTGTGGCACAAGCCTGCTGCGTCGGTATGAGTTCGGTCACAAGGGCACGGCGGTTGAGTCGATGACGACGAAACCGGAACTCATATTTCAGCCCAGCGGTCGTTCGGCCACGGCGACCACCATGGTCCTGATGGATGATCGTCGTGCGACACATCAGATCACGGTGAGCATCACCGGACGGGTGACCCTGTCATGACACCATGCGAGCCGAAGCTTGTGACGCGCCGATCTGTGTTGATGAGTGCCAAAGGGTTTACCCTCGTGGAGAGCATGGTGGCGTTGGTGGTGCTGTCGATCGGCATGATCGGGACGATCGGCATGTGTGAATGGGCTGAGCGCGGTTTGCAGCGCGGGGCGTTGACGACGACCGCGCTGGCGCTCGTTGAATCACGTCTGGAGGCGAAGCGGAGTGTGGCGTGGGAGCGGTTGTTGATGGACGACGTAGATCAAGACGGAATAGTGGAGTCTGTCATGCACGACGATGGCTTGCAGGATGATCAGACGAACGGCGACGGCATCTTCACGGCCAGTGCCACCCAGTCCAACATCCGGCTTGTCTGGACCGTGGAACTGAATCGCGGCCACGAGCCGGCCGGGGCGAGCCTGGCGACTATCGAGGCGCGTGCAATCTTCCGGACTATGGGAGGGCAGGAGAAAGAGGTTCGCGTTCGCACGATCCGGGCCAATCCTCGGTATGTCGGCCTGTCTGTGTTGTCATGAGGCGCGGCATGGTCAACGGTTCGAACGCGCCGAAGCGCATGAATATTGGATGGTGCCCGGGCTCTGCCGGCGCGAGTCTCCTTGAACTGCTCATCGCCATGGCGATCAGTAGCATCGCCATATCCGCTTCGATTCATGTCTTTTCCTCAGTCGGCATGCGGTTTAGCGCACAGCATTCGACGATGGCGACGAATCAGGATCTGCGCCTCGGACTGGATGTGCTGTGCAGCGAAGTACGTCTGGCTGGAGGCGGATTGTTAGGCGGAGATTCGCCGTTTCTCAAGGCGAAGTCGGACGAGATCGAATTCTTCGCCAACTTGAGCGGTGCGTCGACTACGCTGACACAGATCGCAGAAATCGGCCGCCAGGAACTCCCCGTCGAAGAAGGAGCCGGTTGGCCTAAAGGCAAGCCACTACTGATGTGCACAGCCGTGCATTGCGCCTGGAATCAGTTGGCTGCGGATGGACGGAAGCAGACGTTGATATTGGTGACGCCGACTACCGAACAGTTTCCTGCGCGTAGCGCCATATTCTTGCTGAATCGAGTGCGTTACTACGTGAAGCGCCAGGATGATGGGACGATGCGGGTCATGCGTGATGTGGACGGCGGTGCGAGTACGCTGTTGGGCGATGTGAGTCAGTTCGAGCTGCAATATCTTGATAGGGATGGACGTATGACGACGGACTTGAGCGAGGTGGTGCGGGTGCGTGTGGCGATACAGGCTGGACGACAAGGATCGAGGCTGGTGCGGGACGTGGCAATTCGGATGTAATAGACAAAAGGAATAACTATGAAAACGAGCAGGGGGCGGTCACGAATTGCAGTGCGGCGAGACGAGAGGGGAATGGCGTTGCTGGCGGTGCTCATGGTGGTGTTTCTGCTGACCTTGCTGGGGATGACCTCCATGCAGTTGGCCGGTCAGGAGATTATCGGCACCAGTGCATTACAAGAGGAACGGCTTGCGCACCACGCTGCTGAAGCGGCGTTTGATGTGGTGATGGGATGGTTTCATGACCCTGCGCTTCTTCCACAGGGGGTCGAGACGACGTGGTTGACGAAACGGCTGGTGAATGCACAGGGAGATGCCTCCTATTTCGATGCACAAGGACACGCACAGTTTACAGGAACCGGTGCGTCTCCGGACGTGGTCTTCGATGCGGCCCATGCTCCGCACGACCGGCTTATGAACGATCCTCAGACGGGTTGGTTCAAATCTCTCAAGGGGCTTGCGAGGATTCTCAAGTTACGAGTCTATGGGGCGACGCGGCCCGGATTGCTCTGCACGGTGGAGGTAACGGCCGGAGCCGGCCATACCTCACGGGTAACGAAAACGGTATCCGTCGAATTCGGCGCCTATGCCGTTCCGGCGCTGCATGCGCCGATCCAGGGCGGCACCCTGGGAAGCGAGTCTGCACCCGCCACAGCCGGTTCCGTGTTCGCCCATTGGGGCGACATGGTGGTACGTGGCAAGGCGCACTTCCCTCGGCCAGAGGCGATCCCGATGAAGAGTGGATTGGCGCCGGTGACGGGGCAGGCCTACGACGAAATGACGCACCGCGAGGATCGCTGGTTCACCATCCGGATCGGTGACGATGCGTTTTTCGCGCAGCTCCCGGCAGAGGCCTGGTCGGGAGTTCCGCTCAATCTCCACACGCACCAGGATCCTGTGCCCGGTCTCAAGGTAGACCAGTGGGATTACGACACCTTGAAGCGAATGGCCAGGCAGTTCGGGCAGTACTACGGCATAGACCGGGATGGCTTGCTCTATGTCGGCGGTGTGATCCAGCCAGGATCGGGGCGTCCTGCCTCGGAGGTGTTCGCCTCGAAGGGACCCGGTGACCATCGGGGCTTGGTCTTTGTCGATACGCTCGATGGAACTTCCCCGCGCCCCGACAATTTAGGGACGATTGTGCTCGATCAAGAGTATGCCGAAGGCATCTTTATCGTGAATGCGCATGTGCTCTGGAAGACTGAGGCGCATGGGAAACCGATTCCGGCTCTCAGTCCCCCGCCGGCAGGCCAGCAATCGCTTGGGAGCCGGGTTCCGGTTCAATTGTCCGGCATTCATCTGCAGGGCGTGTTGTATGTCGCGGGTGATGTGCGATATGCAGGGCACCTCAGGGCCTATGGCGGGGTGGTCGCGCAAGGGGCGATTAGAGACGGCGGGAGCGGGTCGGGGATGTTGGAGGTTTGGTACAACCACGACCTCCGCGAGGGGCTGGTGCAGGGCATGCCGTTGGTATTTGTGGCGCCTGGAAGCTGGCAGGCCAAAATTTGACGACAGCGCTACGGGGTTGGCGCGGTCGCTTGGCTGGAATATTGAGTCTAGGCAATCATCTGGAATCGAATCGTCTCCACGGCGTTCGGAAAGGAATCGCTCCCATGGGTCGTGTCACGGTGTCCACGCTACCAGCCAATGAGTGTTCTCAAGCGGTCGTCGCCTCAGGGCCGGCGCGTTCCGCTACGTGCTACTACCGGCTCGTCGAACAGGGTTTTCTGCAGCAGGAGGAGTTAGTGCTTGCCATGGCTGAAGCCACGCGAAAGCGGCTCGATGTAGCGACTGTGCTCATGGAGCGGTATCGGATACCGAAGCCGGCACTCGGTGCCGCATTGGCGGAATTCTATCGTTGCCCGTTTCTCGCCTATGACGAGCGCATGGTCATGGAGCGGGAGTTATTAAAAAATCTCAGCCTGGATTATCTTCGGATGAACCATTGGGTTCCGCTCAGGCGTCAGAGCAACGGAATCGAAGTCCTGATCGACGATCCGCACGATCCCGACAAGTTGTTCGATGTGCGGCGAGCGTTTCCGGGCCAGGCACTGTCCTATCGTGTTGGGCTCCGTTCCGATATTGAGCGGTTGTTGAATGCCATTCAAGGGCGTGAGTCGGGCGATGCGATATCCGATATTCTTGGCGAGCTGGTCAGCGAGGCGCAGCTCGAAGAACAACAAAATGCGACGATTGCGGCGATTACGGAAAACGACTCGGCCATCGTTCGCCTCGCTAATCAGATCATTACAGACGCCTATCGTCGCGGGGCCTCGGATATCCATGTTGAGCCGTATGCCGATCGAAAGGAAACGGCTGTGCGTTTCCGCGTCGACGGCACCTGCTTTACGTACATGAAGATTCCGGCGGCGTATCGCCGGGCGATCGTCTCCCGCCTGAAGATTATGGCCAGTCTGGACATAGCCGAGCGGCGCAAGCCACAGGATGGCAAAATCCGGTTCAAGTTGGGTACCGGGCAGGAGATCGAATTGCGGGTCGCAACACTTCCCACTTCCGGTTTTAATGAAGACGTGGTGATTCGCCTGCTGACCGCTCACGGACCTCGCCGGTTGGAAGAGCTGGAGTTCAGCGACGGAACTCGCAGACTCGTCGGGCAGTTGGCTCAAAAGCCACATGGCATCGTCCTGTGCGCCGGTCCGACCGGATCGGGCAAGACCACCACCTTACATGCCATTCTGGCGTCGATTAATACCGATGAACGAAAGATCTGGACGGCAGAGGATCCGATCGAGATCACGCAGGATGGATTGCGGCAGGTGCAGGTTCATCCCAAGATCGGACTCACGTTTGCCACGACCATGAGGGCGTTCCTGAGAGCAGATCCGGACGTGATCATGATCGGGGAAATGCGCGACAAGGAGACGGCGGATATTGCCATTGAAGCCTCTCTGACCGGCCATTTGGTGTTCAGCACCATTCATACGAACAGCGCTGTTGAGACCGTGGTGCGATTGCTCGATCTGGGCTGCGATCCGTTCAATTTTTCAGACGCCATGCTGGGAGTGTTGGCGATGCGGTTGTGCAAGCGTATCTGTTCCAACTGCCGTGAAGCCTACCATCCCACACGTCACGAATATGACGAACTGGTGCAGGCCTTTGGGGCGAGCGATTGGGAACGCGTGCATCCTGCATACAATCCGGAGCTGACAGTGTTTCGTGGACGAGGGTGTGATACGTGTAACCAGACCGGGTATCGTGGACGAGTGCCCATCCATGAGTTGATGGTGATGTCTGATTCTATGAAGGCACTGATTCAATCCAGAGCACGAACCGGCGAACTACTCGCACGTGCAAAGAGTGACGGGATGAAGACGTTGGTGCAAGACGGCATCGAGAAAGTTCTGCAAGGGCTCACCACGTATAAACAGGTGCGGGCGGTCGCGATCAAATAGGCCCCCGCGTTCGCCACGTCTCACGTTTCGCTCAGGGCGATGCTCTCCATTCAAGGCCGTCCCTGCTTGTTATGGATGCGCGAGTGAAGGTCAGAAACAGCCCGCTGGATTTGGCGACTATTCCGGCTCCATTTTCCGGTCTTTGCCCGCATCAAGAGGTTGGTTGCGGCTCCTCTTGTGCCCGTCCTTGCGCATCATTCCTGGCTCACCAGTAGGTGAAGTACGCCAGAAATCCGACAAAAATTGTCATCGAAGTGATCACGGAACGCTCGGAATTGTACGCCGTCCAGTATGAATGGGCTTTATATATCAATCTGTTAAGCCATTTTTCCATGTCATATCCATCGGCATGGCACTTGCTCATCTGGCTGTTGCCATGTGTGTCTCTATCGCTCTCCAACGAACTTCTGCTGTCCGCCGCCAGAGGGGCTTCACCCTCATCGAGGTGATGATCGCGGTCGCGATCGTCGGGATTCTGGCCATGGTGGCCGTTCCCAACTATCTCCAATGGAATGCCCGGTATCAGCTGAAACAAGCCACGACGGAATTGGCGGGAAGTCTCAACTTGGCTCGCATGGCGGCGATGAACCGCAATCTCGCCGTAACCGTGACGCTGGCTCTGGTCTCCGGAAAAGTGAACGTCGATTTCGGCGGCGCGTTAGCGCCTATTGTGTTGCCCCAGACCGTCGTCGGGTTCACTGGAGGTCCCACAATTCAATTCAACCAGCAAGGGTTGAGCGGAGCTGCGGCGAATGTGCCTGTCACGCTGACGTCCCAACAGGGGACGACCTATTCCGTGGTCGTCACTCCGGCAGGCAAGGTGAACTGGTGTGCGCATGCGACGTGCCCATAGAGGCCCAATGAAACACCGTCAAAACTCACACCCCTGCTTCAGTCTGCTCGCCGCCGCACAGCGGGGGTTTACGCTGTTGGAAGCCATGATTGCGGCCGGTGTGCTCTCGGTCGGACTGTTGGGATTAGCGGGTCTCTCGGGGATGTCGCTGGGCAAGAATGTCGATGCCAACGACATGTCGCGCGTGACCAACATCGCCGCCGATATGGCGGAGCGCATTCAAAACAATCGGCAGCGTGTCATGGACTACCATAACACCAACACGAGTGTGGCTTGCGCGCAGAGCGCGAACACGCAACGTATGGCGTTGGGAGATTGCACGCAGTGGCAAACGCTTGTGGCCAATTCCGGTCTCCCGAGCGCCGCCGGACTGGTCACGGTAACCCAACTCGACCCGGCTCCCACGGCGAATCCGGTGACGATGAACCGGTTCCTTGTCATGGTGACCGTCAGCTGGCAAACCAGACAGACGGATGTGAGTGCGGCCCGGACCAAGACCGCGGTATTTACAACGATGGTCGCGCCGGAATAGGCGTAGCCTGGAGCTTGACGATGCGTAGATTCGACTGGAACCAGCAGGGCTTCACTCTCGTGGAACTGATGGCAGCTGTTCTGATCACGGTGGTGATTGTAGCGGCGACGATGACCACGGTGGTTACCTCGAATCGGGCCAATGTCGTCAACACACAGGTCGCAGACACGCAACAGAATGTTCGAGTGGCGGTCGATTTGCTCAGCCGGGATATCAAACTTGCCGGCTTTAATTACAACGCGACTGATCCGGCAACGGGGGCGGTCGGTGCCTGTAATGCCACCATCGGCGCCATCGTCAAGCCGGTTGGACTGTTGCCACAGGATCAGACGCCGACAGGTGCCGATACCGGCCCCGATAGCCTGTCGATGGTGCTCCCGGTGACGAATATCACGACCTGGACGTTGACGGCAGCGGTTGGTGGAACACCGAATAACAAGACATATGACAACAGCATCAGCCTTTCCGGAGCCGCCATTACAGACATGGTTGCACAAGGCCTTGCGGTCGGATCCACGATTTCCATCGGCGGGGCCTTGTCGAAGACGGTTCAGGCGGTCAACGCGGCGTCGATCGGTTTCGGTACCGGCAACTTCGTCGACGGACAATTTCCGGTCGGCACGCCGGTGTATTTGATGCAATGTGTGCGATATCAAGTCGTGGCGAATACGCCGGCCACCTGCGGGAGTAACGCACCTTGTCTGGTGCGAAACAACGTGCCGTTGGTCGATGGTGTGGAAGACTTGCAACTCGCCTATGCCTGTGACGGCTGCAATCAAGCCGTCCCCAATCCCTTATTCCCGGACGGGGTTGTCGATGATCAAGATGCCTCCTCGACGTCGGGATTTCCCACCTTCACGCAGGGAGATTTTGTCTCCAACAACGCGTGGGCGATTACCCCGTGGACGCCGGACAAAATCAGGCTGGCGCAAGTGAGTCTGGTAGTCAGGCCGACAAACGCGGATGACGGTCTCGATGAGAAGGGAACCAAGGGCGTGAACACGGCGGGGCCTGTGATCGTCGGCGACCACAATCCATCTGCGGATGCCGGTTATAACGCGAGCACCTACATGCAACAGCGCCGGCGCGTAATGGTCCGCACGATTCAACCGAGAAACCTGTAATGAGAGACGACGTGATGAATCTGCAACAGGGCACGCACGGCGCGGGCCGCGAGGGCGGAGGAGCCGGACTGAAAAATCAGCATGGGATCGCGCTGCTCACTGTCATGTTGATGCTATTGATCCTGACCATACTCGGCATCGCCTCCATCACGGTGACCAGCATGGAGAATCGAATGGCGGGATTTTTCCGCACGACCGAGGCTGTGGTAGCGGCTGCCGATTCGTGTGAAGGACTGGCCGCGAACATCATTCAGCAGACGTTGTCCCCTCCAGGGGTGCTCCCGGCTTCGTTCATCGCGCCGACGGGGCCGGTTCCGACGGCCAATGCCACCACATTATATGCAGAAATCTATGGTTACGATCTGCCGTCACCGGCTCCGGCAAATACCCCGGCTGTCAATTATGCGGATGTGGCGGGCACGGCGCCGAATTTTGTGATGACGAATCTTCCCGGGTTCACGGTCAACGGCGATATCGATCTCCTGTATACACACACGAAGAGTGGGCAGGGAACAGGGGTGGCCGGCACCGAACATGTCTATCGGATCACCTGCATGGCGAGTAACCCCGCGACCGGTTCCAATAGTACGGTGACCTCGGTGTATGGCTGTTTGGATGGCGACACCTGTGTCAAGAAAATCAATTGAGAGAGGGAGCATGGCGATGAACAACACAGTGTTTATTGTGCTGCTCGGCCTGCTGACGCTGGGGCCGACGATGCCCACCGTGCCGTCTATCAGTCTCGCGGAGACAGCGCAAGGCCCGGAGGCGATGCTGTTTTCGACCGTCGGGTTTCAGTCCGGCGTGATCGACGAGGTGCAAGGAGCAAGCATTCGCATCGATGGTCGTAGCTATGTGTTGAAGTCCGCGGTGGTGGTCGTCAATCACGAGGGGGAACCGCTCGAGATCGAGCGGATCATTCCCACTTCGCTCGTCAAGTTTCATCTGAAAGAGGGCCACATCGACAAGATGGTGGTCACATTGCCGCAGTAACGCATGAAAGGTCTTGTCTCAACTCGTAGCCGAGAATCGACGGCTGTTGTCCTGCTTGAGATAAGGAGGAAGAACGCATGAATCGCCGAACCCTTGTCGCTGTAATGCTGGTGGCCGGAAGCCTGAGTGTTGCGTTGTTTGGTTCCCGTGATGCCGTCGCCGTCGTGTCCAACGCCGATTACACGGCTGTACCGGCCTTCGTGTCGAACGCGACGACGCCCAATATCATCGTCGTGATGGACAACTCGGGCAGTATGAGCAATCGAGCCTGTGAGTCGTCGTCCTGCGGAACGTTGGCGGACGGAAGCACGTCGACGACCACGACGTGGACGAATACCACACGATACTCCGGGTACTTCGATTCGCTGCGTTGTTATACCTACAACACGACCGATACGCGATTCGAGAGTGGGACCGGAAAGGCGACATTGGCGACGGCTTGTCCGGATACGGAATGGGACGGAAATTTTCTGAACTGGGCGACCTTACGTCGGTTCGATGCGGTAAAGCGGGCGATGATCGGCGGGGACTGTGTCAGCGCGAGAGCGGCGGATGGAACCTGTCCGACAAGCGGGACGCCGGCCCTGAAGACGGTTCGTGCACAAGCCAACGGGGTCGATAATGAACGGGCCGACGTTGCTTATAGTGGCGGAACCGGTCTCAACACGTATGTAGGCCGTATTCCATTGGCCGATCGTGGCAGCAATCCAGCAACAATCTCGATTGGTCTTTCGGCAAGCGGAACACCGGCTGTGCCCTACTTCTGTGTGGACAACGACACGAGTTTCAGTAGCAATTGTGGTGATTCATTCAGCGTCCGGAAGTATGAATTGGAAGTTGGGTACTCATCTGAGCCCACGGGGGTCATTCAGCAGATTGGAAGCAAAGCGCGTTTTGGATTGGTTGAATTCAAGTCCAGTAGCGAAGGCGCGCGCATGCTGGTAGGCGCTGGATCGCGTCAGTCTATCGACTGGTCTGGTAGCGGAGTGGAGACGTTCACCACGAACACGGCGGCCATGGTCGATGCGGTGCAGGAATCCTATCCTTCGACGTGGACTCCATTGAGTGAGGCGTTATATGAAACCGCGCGCTATGTCGCGCAGATCCAATCCACTTTTACGACAGGCTATGTCTATCCGATCGCGTTTTCCGGTGGCATTTCAAACGGCGTCAATTTTGCCACGAGTGGCGCCGGTTCCATCGGGACGAGCGAAATAACGGCATTGGTCGGTACTGAAACGTGCCCCGCCGGATATATCACGAGTGCCTGTGGGCGCGACCCGTATTTCTTCGGGCAAAACCACACGCCGCCTTGGTCTGCGAGTTCTCAGGTGGTGGCCTGCTGCCGGACGTTTGTGATCGTCTTCACGGACGGCCAACCGACGCAAGATCAGAATATCCCGACGGCGTTGCAAGACTATGCGCATGCGCATCATGGGCAGCACTGTAACGGCAGCGATGGGGCCGCACCTCCGCGGCCTATCGATGGCACCTGCAACACGAACTCGGCGACACCGTATAGTGATTTGCTCGCGGAGCACAAGACCGACTATGCCGACAGCGGCAGCCACTACTTGGATGACGTCGCCTATTGGGCCCACACGACCGATCTGCGACCTTGTAGCGGCACGACTGACGGCACCATCGCAGGTTTAACAGTCACCGGGCATTGCATCGCAGGGACTCAGAGCCTGACGGTGTACTCCTTCTTTGCGTTCGGCAACATCAATGGTCGCGGAATCCTGGCCCAAGCGGCCCGGTTGGGCGGGTTCGAGGATTCGAACAATGACGGCGTCCCTCAAACGAATGAATGGGATAAGGAAAACAACCTCACGGGAGCGGCGACGCCGGACGGTATCCCGGACGCCTATTTCGAATCCTCCAACGTTGACGATCTTCAGGACAAGCTGCTCGCCACAATCGCAAGCATTCTCAGGCGAAGCGCGTCCGGTTCATCGGTATCCGTCCTGGCTACTGCCTCGACCGGTGAAGGGGCCTTGTATCAATCGTATTTCTTTCCCAGCACGATCGAGCCCTCGACGCTGAGTGATGTGAAATGGACGGGCTATACGCAGGCCCTGTTTATCGATACCTTCGGCAATACTCGTGAGGATACGAATCAGGATGGCCGTCTCGACTACAAGGTCGACAAGATCATCAAGACCCGGTTCGACTCGGTGTCGAACTCAGTCAAAGTCGATAAGTACGTCGACAGTGACGGCGATGGATTGCCGAACGATCAGAATAGCGACGGGCAGGTGACGGTGGCGGACTGTAATCCCTGCGGGCAGGCGCTAAGCGATATTCTGCCGATTTGGGAGGCCGGTAAGCAACTGGCGTTGAAAGACTCCACCACTCGCACCATCCTGACCTGGGTCGATTCCGATCATGACGGCGTGGTCGATTCCGGCGAACAACTGGCGTTCACAACCGCCAATGAACCGACGCTCCGCCCATACCTTCGAGCCACATCGAGTGCGGAAGGGACCAAGATCATTAATTTTGTGCGTGGCTGCGATGTAGGGACATGCGCGGAACAGGCGACGACACGTGATCGTCGTCTTCAGGTTCCGTCCGGGAGCGGGAGCTTGAAGGTGTGGAAACTCGGGGATGTCATTCACTCCACTCCGACGGTGGTTGCGGGTCCGAAGGACCGGCATGATGCCATCTATGGCGATCAGAGTTATGCCGCCTTCCTCCAGAAGTGGTACAACCGCAGACAGGTTGCCTACGTGGGGGGGAACGATGGCATGTTACATGCCTTCAATGCGGGATATTACCACCCCGGCGATGATGTGAGTGCCGCTGCTCCCGCCAATACGACCGAACACGGCTGGTTCACCACTGCTCCAGCCGATAATTCCAGCGGGGCCCCATTGGGGGATGAGTTGTGGGGATTTGTACCCTATGAACTCCTGCCGCAGCTGGAGTTTTTGAGCCGTGCCGACTACCAGCATACGTATTATGTTGATTTGCCGCTCAAGGTAGCGGATGTCCGCATCTTCACTCCGGACACCGATCATCCGAACGGGTGGGGCACGATCCTGATCGGCGGATTCAGAATGGGTGGAAGTTGCGGGGCCTGTTCGGCGGGAACCGGTGCGCCGCCGATGACGGTCAATATCAGCGGCACGGACTATACCTTCTACAGTTCGTATTTTGCGATGGATATCACGAATCCCGATGCACCCAAACTGCTCTGGTCGTTCAGTAGCTCGAATTTGGGGCTGACGACCAGTGCTCCTGCCGTGGTTCGCGTCAATCCCGCGGCCGATGCCAAAGCCAGCAATACGAACGCGAAGTGGTACATGGTGGTCGGGTCAGGACCGACCGGGTACGATGCCAGCGTAGTGCAGAGCGCAAATGTTTTTGTCGTCGACCTGGCCACGGGCCCGGGTAGCGGCAACAGCCTCGTCACGTCGTATTCGGTGGGGTCCTGGAATTCGTATATCGGAGACATCACGGCCTTCGATCGAGACCTCGATTACCGTCACGATGTCGTGTATTTCGGGCGAGTGATTCATGACGGAGCCCTTCCCTGGAGGGGCAAGATTTATCGTTTGACTATGGGGGCAGGAGGAGTCACGGCCAAGTTCGGTACGGTCACCAGTCCGACTCAGTGGGGCATCGCGTCAGGAGCTGCTCGCGTGCCTACCGAGATGTTGGATACGTTTACATCCGGGGCGGAGATGGGGCCGGTTGCAACAGCCCCATCCGTGACAATGGACGATGCTGCCAATGTGTGGGTGTTTATGGGTAGCGGGCGTTATTACAGCAAGTCTGACAAAACGGATGTCTCCACCCAATACTTCGTTGGGCTGAAAGACTCGGTGCTCAATGCCGGATGCAATCAATCAGTCGGCGCACTCAACTGCATGGACAATGATCTTGTGGATGTCTCGAATGCCACCGTCTGTGTGGTGGGAGTCGGCGATTGCGGGCAAGCCAGTGGAACCAATCAAGTCTCGGGGGTGTCCGGTGCCACGACCTTTACCGGCTTGATCGGGCTGGTTCAGAGTAAAGATGGCTGGGTGACCAAATTGGTTGAACCGGCCAATCCGCCGTCGATGCCGGTTCCCTATGGAATCGGCGAACGGGTTGTGAGCAGTCCGACGGTATTCGGAGGAGTGGTATTTTTCCCCACGTTTATTCCGACGAACGACATCTGCGTCTCATCCGGAACGAGCCGGCTCTGGGCGCTCTTCTATAAAACGGGGAGTGCCTATCAGGAGCCGATCATCGGAACGGCTGCTTCAGGGGCGAACCAAACGGTCAATAAGTTCGGCTCTCTAGGCGAGGGGTTGGCATTCGGTATCGTAGTCCATATGGGCTCAGGCCGGGATGGTGGGAGTCCGTTCGGCCTCCTCATCAACATGAGTCAAGGAAACTTCGGCGACTGTGCGACTTGCGGGTTCGGTGGAGGATCTCCCGGAGGTCTGCCCAGTTCAAACATCGGTGCCAATGTTGCGATCGATCCACGGAGCCGGTACTTTTCATGGACGAACATGTGATGATCGCCTTGGGACGGGCTAAACGCGGGAGGGTGGGGGGGCTCCGTCCCCCTGCCTTTCCTCAGGTGTCTCGCCTGGGCTTGATGGTTGTTACTCTTGCTGTCTGCTGGGGCTGTTCCTCTTCTCCTCAGGACGGGGCGGTTTCCGGGGGCGATACGAAAACGAATCACCGTCCGACCGTCCGCCTCGTAACCATCGTTCCCAATCCTCTGATATTGGCGGGCCCGATCACTGCGCATGTCGCAGCCGACGATCCTGATGGTACCGAACCGATCAAGCGGTTCCAGTGGATCGTCAACGGGGTTTCGGTACCGGGTGCGACGGGGCATGAACTCCATCCTGACCAGGTGAAGCGTGGCGACACGGTCGCGCTCGAAGTGGTGGTGTCTGATGGGCAGGCAGAGAGTGTTCCCTATCGCACAGAGCCGGTCATGGTGATGAATACGCCCCCTCTCGTGTCTCGGGTGGCAATTGAGGCGGATTCGCCCGATAAGGGGAATCGGGTCCTCGCTAAGGTCGAGGCGTTGGATCCCGACCATGACGACATCCAATACTTATATCGCTGGTGGCGTAACGATAAGCAGGTGAAGGAAGGCGAGGAAAACGTTCTTGATACAGCCGGGTTCGGTCGAAAGGATATTGTGGCTGTCGAAGTCGTCGCGAGGGATCAGGATTCGGCGGCCCCACCCGCTCGATCAGTGCCGATCGTCCTCGGGAATTCACCGCCACAGATCCTCTCAAATCCGGCCGCGTTGACCGATAAAGAGCAATACGAGTACTTCGTCCAAGCGAAGGATGCCGATGGCGATAGCATCAACTATGGGCTCGAGACAGGGCCTCCGGGGATGACGATCGACAAGGCGACTGGCCACGTGACCTGGAAAGTGACGCCGGGTGTCGGGGGGACTCATCGCATCAAGATCATGGTGGACGATGGGCAGGGTGGGACGGCCTGGCAGGAGTTTGAGCTCTCGATTCCCTCTACCGCCCAATCGCCGACAAGTTCCTCCGCTCAAGGCTAGTCGGTTCCGGGTGGCCTCCTTATTTTCTGTCCTGTCCCCTTCGACCTTGTTCCGGACTTTCCCGGTTTGTTAGAATCTCCCTATCCGTCCCGGCGAAAGGAGTTTTCGACACCGGCGTGCGCAAGATCAAACTACGGGAAGGCACGAATACCGCAGCCCTGTTCGGGCACCATGATCGACACCTCAAGCTGATTGAGGAAGAGTTCGGTGTGCGATGCTCGGCGCGGGGTGAAGAAGTGACGGTGGAGGGTACGCCCGAGACCGTCAAGCAGGCGGAACGGGTTCTCAATGAGCTCGCTTCGTTGACGAATGAAGGGTATGACCTGCGGTCCGATGATGTGACGCATGCGCTGACCGCTCTCCGCCACAACCACGACGCTTCTCTCAAAGAACTGCTTTTCAGCGCTTCCCCCATCGTCACTCGGAAGCGATTCATCGTTCCGAAGACTCCGACTCAGAAATACTATCTGGACGCGATCGAAAAACACGACATCGTGATCGGTATCGGTCCTGCGGGCACGGGCAAGACCTACTTGGCCATGGCGATGGCGGTCAGTGCGCTGATGAAAAAAGATGTCAGCCGCATCATCCTCGCGCGGCCGGCTGTTGAGGCCGGCGAGAAGCTCGGATATTTGCCCGGTGACATGTATGCCAAGGTCAATCCCTATCTCCGGCCGCTCTACGATGCCCTATTCGATATGATGGATATGGAACGTGCCAATCGCCTGATCGAGCGGGGGGATATCGAAATTGCGCCCCTGGCATTCATGCGCGGCCGGACCCTAAACGATTCATTTGTGATTCTGGATGAAGCGCAAAATGCGACTGCCGAACAGATGAAGATGTTCCTTACCCGGCTAGGGTTTCATTCGAAGGCCGTCGTGACGGGGGACATTACGCAGATCGATCTTCCGTCGGACCGGGTGTCTGGGCTCATCGAGGTGCGCGACATTCTTCAGGACATTGCCGGGATCGAGTTTGTCTACTTCGATGAGCGAGATGTGGTGCGGCATCGCCTGGTCCAGGAAATCATCAAGGCCTACGATCGCCATACGGCCAGTCCTGCGCATCCGGTCCAGCCACGAAAAGGCGAGGCTCGAATCAAGGGCGGCCAGCGTTCGGATCCCAAACACACCCGTCCCGCGTCTCCTCCCACAGGTTCCTGGGGCCAGTCTCATTAATGCCGGTTGCGATCGGCATGCGGCTGACGAGGTGGTACCTCCGCCTCGGTGCCCTCAACACGCTCGCCATGCAGGTCTTACGCGCAGTCGGCGAAGTCGACACGCTGTTGAGCCTTGAAATCGTGGGCGACGTCAGGATGCGGCGTCTGAATCGAACCTTTCGTCATCGCGACAAGACAACGGATGTGCTGGCGTTTGCGACCAGGGAAGGACCAGGGCCACCCTCGTCTCTTCTCGGCGACGTCGTTATTTCCCTGCCGCAGGCCATTCGTCAGGCGCGCCGTCATGAGCAGGGCGTCGACCACGAGTTAGCGGTGCTCCTGATTCACGGCATTCTCCATTTGTGCGGGTATGATCACGAGCGCAGTGAGGCGGAGGCGCAACGCATGAGTCGGCGCGAAAAGGCCCTGCTCCGCGCCGTTGCTCCGGTTCCACAGCTATTGGTGTCGCGCGGATCGGGTCGGGTATGATGCGGTATGTGATCACCCTGCACGAGAAGTCCTAGGCAGGATCGTTCATTAATCATTCGGGTCGGTCGAAGAGAGGGTGAGGTACGCGGTGGGTTGGCTTCAGAAGCTAAGTGCGGGGCTCTCCAAAACACGTGATGCGGTTACGGGACAACTGGATCGACTCCTGGGGCGGGCGGCTGATCCGGCGCTGCTGGATGAGCTGGAGGTGGCCTTGATCAGCGCAGATCTGGGCATGCCGGTCGTGGAACGTGTGATGGGGCAGTTGCGGGCCCAGATGCGGGGCGGTAATTTCTCGTCGGCCGATAAAGTACGAGACCTGCTGCGGCAATCCGTGCTGGATATTCTTCTTCCGACACAATCTGCCTCGATGGAGCAACTGGTGGCTCAGGGATCGCGTCCCTTTGTGATTCTTACCGTGGGGGTCAACGGTGTCGGTAAGACTACGACGGTGGCGAAGCTGACACAACGGTTTCGACAACAGGGAAAAAAGCCGTTACTCGTGGCCGGGGATACCTTCCGCGCGGCGGCAATCGATCAATTGCAGGTCTGGGCGGACCGCACCCAGGTCGATGTGATCCGCCATCGACCGGGTGCGGATCCTGCTGCGGTCGCTTACGATGGGATGACGGCTGCCAAAGCGCGCGGGTCGGACGTGGTGTTGATCGATACCGCCGGACGGCTGCACACCAAAACCAATCTCATGGACGAATTGCGGAAAATCAAGCGGGTGGTCGCGCAAGAGTGTCAGGGAGCGCCACATGAGGTGTTGTTGGTATTGGATGCGACGGTCGGCCAGAATGCCATTGCCCAGGCGAGACAGTTCCATGAGGCCGTCGGAGTAACCGGAATCGCCCTGACCAAGCTTGATGGAACGGCGCGTGGCGGCATTGTGGTGGCCATTGCCGACACCTTCAAGATTCCGGTTCGTTTAATCGGCGTCGGGGAAGCCGTCGATGACCTCCAGGACTTTGACGCCAAGGCATTTGTTGAAGCGTTGTTCTAGTCTTTCCTGACGAACATCCGCCCACGGTATCGCCAGACGTTTTTATTCAATTTCTTCTCATCCTGCCGCACCCATGCTAGGCTTCTGGTGACGGGCTGCATCCGTCAATGGCCCTGTGGCTTCTGATCCGGACGTACAAGCGAGATAAGATAATGAGCACGGTATTGGTGATCGACGATGATCGGTTGCACTGCGACTTGTTGCAGATGGCGCTCGCCCGTCACGGGTATCAAGTCAGCATCGCGACGAGCGGGCGTGAGGGACTCGCCCTCTTTCGACAGCTTCGCCCGCTGGTGACTCTGCTCGACTTGCGCATGCCGGAAATGGACGGCTTGGCGGTGCTCAAGGACATCCGAACGCATGACCCCCGTGCAGGGGTGATTATGCTGGGTGGCGGCGCGACGGAGACACTGGAGAATCAGGCGCGAGAATTGCGCGTCACGGATTTCCTGCGAAAGGGGCTGTCGTTGGATGTGCTCATCGGGGCCGTCCATCGTGTGGCCCAGCAGGCGAGGCGATTGGCTTCATCCGAGCAGTCTCGTGTCGGGGAAGAAATCGATCAGCTTCCCGATGAGCAGATTCTTGTCGTCGATGACGACGTGATGGCGCGCGATCTTCTGGTGAGATTCCTTAGTCTGCGCGGATATCACGTTCGCGCTGCGCGCGATGGTCGTGAAGCGTTGCGACTGATCGGTGAGTCGGCGCCGGACCTTCTGATTTTGGATCTCGCTATGCCGGAGATGAACGGCGTGGAGGTCTTGCGGACGCTCGCGGCGCGAGACTATGCGGGCAGGACGATCATTTTGGGTGGACATCAAAACGACCCCTTGCTGGCCGAGGCCTGGGCGTTGGGCCCGCAAGAGGTCTTGGACAAGCCCATCGATTTGGAGCGGGCATTGATGGCTATCCAGCTTGTGATGGTCTGTCGGGAGTGTTAATCTTCACCGTCCGCCTCGTGGTTCCGGTGAAGGGTGAATGGTTTGTATCGCCTCATCCGTTTCAGTCTGCTGACAATTTGCCTTCTTCCTGCGCCTGCAGTCGCTGAGCCTGTTGCTCCCCCTCCGACGATTGAACACCATCAGCTTGTGCTCGCGTTGTCTCCTGATTCCCATCGACTGATCGCGACGGATCGAGTGACCGTTGCGGGAGGATCTCCCGGACAGGAGCTGGCATTTTCCCTTGCACCGACGCTCGTGTTGGAACGGGTCGAGGATCTCACGCATTGTCAGGACCCCTGTGAGTTCGCCCCCTCCGTTCCATTTGCACGGGACAGATCGTCAAGTCGGCCGGAGTCGCAGCGCATTTTTCTGAAGCAGCCGCCTGCCGACCCGACAAGCGGGACGATACGGCTCAACTTTGTCTACCATGGGGTGATCGATGATCCGCCTCGAGAACCTCGCCATCTGCGGTTTGTCACGCCGAGCGAAACGGCCGGCCACATCGGTCCTGAGGGGGTGTACCTCAGCAGCGAGAGCCAGTGGTATCCGGACCTCGACGATTCGCTGGCCACCTATGACGTGAGGATCACGCTGCCCGATGGGTGGGCTGCAGTGACGCAGGGCACGGCTCAGGCCGACTCCTCGCGATGGATTGTGTCTACGAAGAGCGAAGCGCTGACGGTGGTGGCCAACCGCTTTGTGGTCAAGACCCGTACCTGGAAGGCGCAATCCGGGCAGGCGATTCAATTGGCTACGTATCTGTTCCCGGACGATGCCGCGCTCGCCGACGAGTACCTCGACGCATCAGCCAGATATCTCGACGCCTATATCCCGTTGCTGGGGGCCTATCCCTTTTCACAATTTGCCGTCGTCGAAAATTTTTTCTCGAGCGGATTGGGCATGCCGTCCTTTACACTGCTGGGAAGCGGGGTCATTAAACGCCACTATACGCAACCGTATGCCCTGGGGCATGAGATCGTGCACTCTTGGATCGGCAACGGGGTATTCAACCGGGTGAGTCAGGGCAACTGGGTGGAGGGGCTCACGACCTACCTGTCGAATTACTACTATCACGAGTTGATCGGCGACGAGGCTCAGGCCCGCGAACAACGACGGTTGATGCTGTTGGGTTATTCGGTCTATGTGCGCCCCGGCGAAGGGTACCCGCTCAAGAAGTTTGCTCAAAAGAGCGACGAAAAAGACAATGCCATCGGTTATCAGAAATCCGCGATGGTCTTTCATGCGCTGAGGCAGGAAGTGGGCGATGCGACATTTTGGCGGGCGCTGAAGCGCATCCCGGAACGGTACCTGCAGACGGCTGCCGATTGGATCGATCTGGAGCGGACCTTTCAGGAAGAGGCGGGCCGCGACCTCCGATGGTTTTTTGCTCAGTGGGTGGAGCGTGCCGGTGTGCCGGAAATCGCCCTGTCGGGCCTTCGCGCGCAGAGTATCCCCGGCCTGTCCGGCCGCGCCAACCTCGTCGAGGCGACAGTCCATATCGCCCAGAGCGAGGAGCCTTATCGGGCTCCGGTCGAGCTGGAGTTTGTGTTGAGCGGAGGGCGCACCCAGCGCGTCCATGTTCAAGTGAACGCCGCGCAGCAGGACGTGGTTGTGCCCCTTGCGGAGTCGCCGGCGACAGTCCGGCTGGATCCGGATTATCATCTGTTTCGTCGTGTCGCGCGCAACGAGATGGCTCCCATGCTCAATCTGTATGTGACGGATGCCCAGCGAACGGTTGTCCTAGCCCAACCCTCGTCTGGGCCGCCCGGCCCGTTCGGCGATATCCTCCAGCGTCTCGCCGCGCAGGAAGCGGCGAAGGCTGATGCCGTGCGCACGACGGTGCTTCAACCGGGTGCGGGCAAGCAGGTTCCGCCGCCGGGATCGTTGTTGTTGCTGGGGGATCCGCGTGAGAATCCGATAGCCGCCGCAGCCGCGCGGTCTTGCAGTGATCATGTGCGTTTCCTAGACGGCGGATTTTCCGTGGCGGGTCACACGTATGAAGGCGCCGCCATGGCGCTGCTGGTATCCTGTCGACGCGACGAACATCCCGGCAGTGTGGTGACGCTGCTGTACGGGGTCACACCCCAGGCGCTTGTACGTGTGGCCCGGCTCTTGTTTTTTTACGGGTGGCAGAGTTATGTGGTCTTTCACGAAGGTGCCGTGGTTGCACGGGGAGATTGGGAGGATAGGATGACTACAGAGGTGCGAATTGAAACACAGTAAGACGGTGATGATCGGAATGGTGGGACTCGCGCTGGTTGCCACTACAACGGTCTCGGCGGAAGCAGCCGAGCCGAAGCCTGCACAGGTACCGGCGAAAGCGTCCGCCTCGGCCGAGCGGCATCTGACGAATGTCCGGCAGCTGACATTCGGCCGACAAAATGCCGAGGCTTATTTTTCTTTCAGCGGGGATAAACTTATCTTCCAGTCCACGAACAATTGGATGAAAGATACGTTTGCCGCGGCGATGCATCCGTCCGACATCCCGCTCGGCTGTTATCAAATGTACGTGATGGATCTCGGGAGCGAAAAGATTCGGATGGTCAGCACCGGTTCCGGCACCACGACCTGCGGCTATTTCTTCCCCGGCGATCGCCGGGTCTTGTACTCGTCTACCCATCTGCGAGGTCCTAACTGTCCTCCGAAGCCAAAGCGTGACGGGGGGGCCTACCGCTGGGCGTTGGATGACTACGATCTCTTCTCCGTGCGTATCGACGGGCTGGACCCGCAACGTTTGACGAATACGCCGGGGTACGATGCCGAGGCCACGGTTTCTCCTAACGGCAAGACGATCGTCTGGACATCACTGCGTGACGGAGATCTGGATATCTACGCAATGGATCTGGATGGGACTCACCCGCGTCGGCTGACGCAGGAGATTGGATACGACGGCGGGGCGTTCTTCTCGCCCGACAGCAAACGGATCGTGTATCGCGCGCAGCATCCGAGCAATCAGGAAGAGCTGGATCAGTACAAGGCGCTTCTCGCTCAAAACCTGGTGGAGCCCGGGCGGCTTGAGATCTTTATCATGAATGCCGACGGGTCGAATAAGCAGCAAGTGACGAATAACGGCGCCTCAAACTTTTCGCCGTTTTTTCATCCCGACGGCCATCGGGTGATTTTTGCATCGAATGTGGACACGCGGAACGCATCGGGGCGACCGGAGTTTCACCTCTATCTCGTCAACGAAGACGGTTCCCGGCAGGAGCGGTTGACGTTCGATGGACAGTTCAACAGCTTTCCCATGTTCTCGCCGGACGGGAAGACCCTCGTCTGGGTGTCGGACCGGCATGCGAAAGAGCCCGGAGAGTTCAATGTGTTTCTCGCCGATTGGGTTCCATGATCGAACCAGGTGACGGGCAGGCGGCGTCGCAACCGGCGCAGCCTGAGCCACCACCGGCCTGCCCATCGATCCCGGCGGTCCTGCTATCGGTGATTGTCTTGTTTGGGTCGTTTGCGGCGCTGTTTTATATCGATATCCCCATCCTGTGGTTCCTCCGCTCGCACAATCTATCGGCGCTCCAATCGCTTGGTGATCTGGGCGAGAAGCTGGGCAATGGCGGCACTCTCGTGACTATCAGCCTGCTGCTCCTGGGGGCCGGGTACATGCTGAAGCGCCGCGCACTCACACGCGTGGCGCTGGATAGTCTCCTGGCGCACGGTGCGGTGGCGATACTGGTGAACGGGCTGAAGCACATCATCGGTCGTCCCAGGCCAAGGCTCACACATTCGGGAGGGTGGCAATGGTGGCCATCGCTGGATTCCGGTCTGGATTCGTTTCCGTCCGGCCATACCTCAGCGACCGTGGCGGTGGTGACCGTGCTGGCGAGAGCGCTACCCCGGTATCGATGGGTGCCGTTTGTCCTGGCTGCGTGGGTCGGAGCCAGTCGGGTCTGGCGGGGCTCCCATTTCCCAGGGGACGTGGTGGCGGGGATGGTGCTCGGGTTTGTGGTGGGATCGATCTTTAATGGCCCGCTTCGCTGGTGGGGACGGTCCTCTGCGCAAGCGCTTGTCCGCATCGCCCCGGTCGTCTTGTCGCTGACAGGTTTCTTCTGGGTGCTGACGCATCGTATCGTCGACCCGCTGACCGATCACATCCTGCTTGCGTCCGGAACCATGCTGGTGGCAGGAGGTATGGCGTTGAGAATGTCAGGACAGCCACAGCTGATGTCTGAGGGGGGCCGTACCAGGGTTGCTGCCTCAGATAGTCTTGTGGGGTTGGGCTTCGGTGTCGTGACCGGCGCACCGGTCGTGATCGGGTTGGCGAGTGTATGGTGTTGTTCACGGTGGAGCGGGGCCGTTGCCGCTACGATTTCGCGCTCGTCTACCTTGTCGCCTTTCCGACAGCGCATCCTCTATCCGGCAGGAGTCATCGCTGCCATAGCCGTGATCCAGTCACTCAAAGGGCTCGTGCCGTTGCAGTGAGGAATGGGTCAGTGTCCTGGGATGCGAACCGGCGGCTGCTCCGCCTCTTCCGGCACATGGATCAGCGATTGGTTAGCCAGCAGGATGTAGCCGTAGCGTTCGAGTAACACCGGGTAGTCCATGGTTTCGAACGGCAGCCTGTTTCGAAGCGCCGCCGGTAAGAGAATCATCGTGCGCCCCGGTTGCGTCAGATAGGGCTTGATGTTCGCCTCTTCATTCTTCGGCACCACAATGGCTTTCCGCTTCGCATAGAACACCAATGAGGGGCGCGGTTGCCCGTAGAGGATCAGTCGATCGTTGGGCCCGAGATTGACGCCTGCGACCTCGGCGAGTTGCTGCGGCGGTTCGATCACAAAGTGGTGCACCAGTGGGAAGATCAACTGTGTGGTTGCAAGTACGACGAGGGCCAGCGATCCACCGGCGACCCAGAATACGGCCGGTCGTCTCGTTTCGCTGAATCCGAAGTAGGCGATGAGGCCCATGCCCACCAGAAAGATTGAAGCGACGGTATAGGGGCCCGGTCCGAGCGTCACCTGCCCCGCCAGAGGAAATTCATCGATCAGCTTTCCTGCGAACTTGGCATAGAGGGGCGGCAATAACGCAAAGGCCAGCGCCAGGATAGAGCCCACGGCGGTGACGGTGTGGATCGCAGCACGGAGACCGGGAGTGGCTTGGTCGGTCACGCAGCGGTTCCAGTAGCACGCCGTCAAGATTGCCGCTGCAGGAAACAGAGGGCCGATGTAATGCGGCAAGCGGGTTGAAGACAGGCTAAAAAAGACCAATCCGCCCAGGACCCAGGCGGCCGTGAACCATTCGAGCGCATGCGGCGAAGGGTGGACATCCAGAACTGAGGGTTGCGACGGGGGCAGTGCGCCGGATTGTTTCGAGTCCCGCCAGCTGCGATAGGCCTGGTACCAGGCGAAGGGTAGCAGGCCGCTCCAGGGAAAAAATCCAAGCAGGAACACAGGGAGGTAAAAAAGCAGTGTGCCGCCGTGTCCTTCCATGGTGCCGAAGAACCGGCCGATCGTGTCGCCCTGTGCCGAGGTCGTATACCGCTGTCCATGGATATTCAGCATCATCAGGTACCAGGGCAACGCCAGGATCAGAAACAGCGCGAGGCCGGGAATGGGCAAGCCGCGGCGCCAAAAGAGCCACCAGGAGCGGGTGAGCCACAGATACAACCCCACCGCCAACATGGGAATCAGGAAGCCGATCGGGCCCTTCGTCAGGGTCGCCAGCGCCATGCCGATGTAGAAGAACCACAAGAAGTGGCGTTCACGGCCCTCTCCGTACAAACCCAGCCAGAATCCGTAGAGCGACAAGGTGGTGAAGAAGATCAACACGCTGTCGGTGAGCGCCATCCGGCTGAGGCCGATGATTTCCAGGTTCAGTAGCAGCATGGCGGCGCCGAAGAGGCCCACCACCGGTCCTCGGCAGCGTGTCAGAAAGAGGTATTGGATCAGGATCAGCCCGACTCCGAAAAGGGCCGACGGGAATCGTGCGGCGAATTCGCTCACCCCAAAGACGTGATAGGAGAGACTCATCAGCCAATAGACAAAGACCGGTTTGGCGAAGCGCGGTTCGTAATTGAAGGTGGGGCTGATGAAATTGCCCGTTTCATACATTTCGCGGCCGGCTTCGGCGTTCCGTCCTTCATCTCGATCGGTCAATCCGAGAGCGCCGAGTCCGACGAAGAAGAGCACGGCGGCCAGTGCCAGCAGGAGGATGAGCGCCAGCGGTTGGATCGATCGGTCGACCTGCGCCGGCGTCTGCGAGGACGGGTGCTGTCCGTTCATGTGAAGTTCCATTAGGATTTTGTCGCCGGGGATGTCGTGCCGGAGTCGGCGTGGTTGGGGCGATGGATCAGCATAAGATTGCGAAGATAGACGATACTGCCGATGCTCTGCCCGGCGATGAACACAGGATCCTGCCGATAGATGGCATAAGCGAGCGTAATCAGCCCGCCGATCAAACTCATGTACCAGAACGCGGTCGGTACGCGACTTTCCGCATGGCGCTCGGAAGCGATCCACTGGACGACCCAGCGCATAAAGAAGATTCCCTGCCCCAGGAATCCGATCATCAGCCAGATGGTGTCGAGTGTCATAATCGTGTGGAGGCCGATGCCGAAGGCGATGATACCGTCGCGGCGGCACGGTATTGGTAGCGCAGGCAACGGTGCTGCATCCATCGTACGGCCACCAGGTCGTACAGGCCTTTGAAGAGGCGGTTGCCCACGCCGTATTTCGACGTCCCCCGGGTGCGTGGATAGTGGCGCACCGGCACTTCGGTAATGGTGAACCCGTGCATCAAGGCGAGGGCGGGAAAGAATCGATGCATACCCTCGAAGAGTTGCATTTTTTCCACCACCGGGCGGCGAAACAGTTTGAGCGAGCAACCGGTGTCGTGCACCCGGTCGCCGGTGACCGCGCTGCGGACGGTATTGGCAATGCGGGACGAAATCTTGCGTGTCAGGTTGTCATGGCGGTCTTTGCGCCAGCCGCAGACGAGGTCGAAGGTCTTGATGTGCGGAAGCAGCGTGGCGATATCCGCGGGATCGTTTTGCAGGTCGCCGTCGATCGTCAGGACCAGTTCTCCGGTCGACTGCTTGAATCCGGCGTCGAAGGCCGCCGACTGCCCGTAGTTCCGGTCGAAATGAAAGACCTTCACGGTGCGGTATCGGGTGGCCAGACTATCGAGCACGTCCGAACTGCCGTCTGAACTTCCGTCGTCGATAAAGATCAACTCGAACGGGGCCGATCGCGACTCTTCCCGTCCGTCCAGGACCTTCACAAGTTGCTCAGTCAGTGGCACCAGATTGTCGCGCTCATCCTTGATGGGGATGACTACGGAAGCCCATGGGCGGGTCACTACAGTCATGGAGCGGGAACAGTTCCTTCACGCAGCGGTTTATCGGTGTGCACGGGGCACATTCTACAAAACGCATGGAGGGGCGGTCAAACGGTTCCGTCCAGGGTTCCGTCTCAGGATGTGTGGCCGCGCTCACGAATCGAGCGAAATCCGACGATCAACAAAGGCAGAGAAGTTCGGATCGTTGGAGAGGAAGATGATCGACCAGGGTTCGTCTTTGGTGCAGAGACGGCGAAGCAGCACTTCTCGAGTGGCGGGCAGCATGTTGTGGAGCGTGCCGTCGAAGATCAGTAGTTGCGGCCGTATCACAATCGCGCGGGCCACGAGGAGCCGCAGGATCTGACTCATGGAGAGGTTGGTTTCCAGGCTGGACACGCGCGTGTTCAATCCCTGCGGCAGCGCATCGATCTCGTGATCCAGTTCCACGAACCGGAGCGCCCATTGGAGGTCTTGATAGTCGATCGTGGGCCGGCCAAGTGTGATGTTGTCTTCGAGCGTGCCGTCCAGCAGCGTGGGATGGGAGTCGAGGACGAGCCCTCGAACCCGGCTGATCGAATCGCGCTTCACCTCTATCAGATTCATGTCGTTGTACCGGACGAACCCGGATGCCGGCGGGTGGAGTCCGGCCAGGACCTTGGCAAGAGCGGTCTTCGCGCTGTTCGTGCTGCAGAGGACCGCCACCTTCTCGCCGGGAGCGACATGGAGGGATACGTTCTCAAAGATCGGTATGCCATCCGGACCGGCATAAGAGAGGTTTCGGCATGTCAGGTGGATGCCGGATAACCCGAATTGCGTGGCGGGCACGTCTTCCTTCGCGCGGTCCTCTTCCGTGGGCAGGGAGAACACCGCGGCCATCTCCCGGCAGGATACGAACGTAAAAAACATCGCGACCATGCGTCGGGCCAGGGTGTCCATGTTGAGCAGCAAGTTGCCGACCAGCACCTCGGCGGCGGCGAATTGCCCGACGGTGAGTTGCCCGTCCACCACGAGGAGTCCGGCGGTCATGAGCAGCCCGCTGTGGCCGGCGACTTGCCAGAGTGCTGCGGCTTTGTATTGCCTCCCGGTGAGGGTGTCGGACCGGCGTTGTCGAATCCTGGCATACATGCGAGTGAGTGCATCGGTTCGTTCGATGAGATAGGGGCTGTCGCCGGCGGCTCGCAGATGGGGGAGATTGTGCGCGATGTTTTGAATCCACCCGAAAATATCGTAGTGGAGCCGCGACATCTCCAGAGTGATGAAGAAGCCGCCGCGCCCGAAGAGGGTCAGTAATCCCACAAAGCCTAGAATCAGTACGAGAATGTAGAGAACGAAGAAGGGGTGAAACAGGATCAGCATGGTCACGCCGATGGTACCGACCACGGCGACGTTAAACAGATCCGCCACCATGGCTACCAATGCGCGTGTCAGCAGGTCGGCCTCCATGAACCGATAGGCCTGCGGCGTGGCGAACGTATCGTCGCGGAGGCGGGGCAGGAGACGTGTGAACCCGATCGCGATGCGCGTGTAGATCCGCTGTTGGAATGTCTCCACTGCGCGCGCCTGCAGCACACGGAATGCCGCGACGCCGGTCAGCGAACTGGCGACGAACAGGGCCAGTGTAAAGATCATGCGGGGTTCCATCGCAAAGGAGAACGTGCTGACGAGCTCCTGGACGGCAATGGGGACACAGAGGAGAAAGAATCCGATGGCGACTGCGTATGAAGCGATGATGCCGAGGATCGATCGTTCCAGCTTCAGCAACATGCCCAGGTGGGCGAAAATGTCGCGAAGGACCTCGGTCAGCTGATACTGGGGATAGGTCGGGGTTGTTGTGGGGCGTTGGTTCACAGAAACTCCTACCGCGTTAGGCGCTGGTAGGAGTTATCAGCCGGAGGCGTGGATCGCGATCGGCGGTTCTCGGTGAACTCCATCACCTGGTGGACTGGTTATAACTGCGCAAAGTTTAGACTGAGTTCCCACATTTCGTCAACACAGTGCTCATTTTTTGGGCTGAGGTCCGTTAGCCTTGCTGGATCTGGCATGCTACGAACACATCGATTTTGGCACAACACGCCGGGATCAGCTTATGCCGGGCGTTGGTCATCAGAGTGTATGCCGGATGCGCAAAAAGTTCGTCCAGCAAGGCCGCAGCGAGCGAAGGGGCGTAGGCGTACCCTTGTGGTACGTTGAGCCGCTGAGGTTCACGACGCGCGGAATAACGCGCGTCACGTTTGTGAACGCCGCCGAGATGGTGAGGCGGCAGTGTCTTGAGAGAACGCCGCTGGCGGAGTTTTTCCGCATCCGGTTAGCGGAGGAAGAGGGACTTGAAGATCAGGGCGGTGCCGGACAAAAAGAGGAATGCGGCGAAGGTGGTGCGGTATCGTTCGGTGCTCATCTTGCTATAGAGCAACAGTTCGGTAGCCAGGAACATGCTCACTCCTACCGCCATGTAGAGTGCGGTGGCGGACGTGGCGATTGCAGAAGGACCAATGGAAACGCCCAACGTGACGAGTTGAAACAGTGCGAATGTGCCGTAGGACACGGCGGTGGTGGCTCGGGTCTGATCCTTGTCGTACTGTTGGCTGTGGATGATGGCCGTCAGCAGCGAGCCACCCAGGTTGGTCAGGCCATGAACAACGCCCATCACGATGAAATAGGTGCGTTCATATCGCACCAACGACTCGATCAGTCGATTGAACGGCACATAGATCCTTTGGAGCGCCGCGACGATCAAGAAGAGTCCGACAATGCTGCCGATGTTCAGCTTGAGTTTCGTGACCAGCAGGAGACACAGCACCACGCATGGAATCGATAGGGAGAGAATCTGTCGGTAGAACGGCATCTGGATGTGCCGGTAGTCCTTGCTGACTTGCAGCAGGTTGATGGTCAGCGAGATTGGCAGGAGAAGGGTCAGGGCGGTGATGAAGTCATAGCCGAGCACGAGCAGGATCGGGGTCCCGAACAACAGCACTCCCACGCCGAAGAGCGACTGAATGGTGGCTGTCAGGAGGATGGTCGCAAGAATGTCCCACTGCACGGCGATGATGCTCCTCTCGGGGTGAACGTGTCCTCGATGGACAGGTTCTCGACTCCCGGACCGGTATAGCCCAGCGTTGGAGCGGGCGTCAATCGGTCCACAGACGGGGGCGTAGTTTACCGGCTCCCGGGAGGGGCTCCCGGATCCGATGAGGCAGTGACGGTGAAGCGCATGGTGCCCATCAGGCTCATGTCGTTGACCTGTTCCCCGGCATGGATTTCCACCCTATACCGCCCTGGTTTCCAGCCGCCTTCCGTGGGGAATAGCTTCAGGTAGCCGGTTTGATCTTCTAGGGCGATGTACATCGCATCTTCGGCGACCACGGTTCTTCCATCCAGCCCTGCGATTTCCTCCGGGTAGCAGCGCCCAAATACTTGGAACGATTGGTAATGCTGGTGGAGTTCGAAGACGATGAAGACCGGTTTGGAGCCGACGGGGAACTGTTCGGTCGGTCTGACGGGGACAATTTCGTGGGTCCGTTGATACCCCAGTTCCTCATCAAACCCCTCGGCGAGCACAATATTGCGGAACATGCCTTCGGGCGGGGCGTCGAAGTTATAGGGCCTCGCGCTCTCGGTGCGGTTCTGGAAATCCGGAATCGGCACATGGCGGGTGAGCGGGAGATCTTCGGCCCAAAGCAGGGAGCCGGAGAGCAGGAAGATGGGACAGCAGAACCATAGCAACTGCCTCATCCTGCCTAGGTACACTCCGTCCAGCCGGCCTGTCAAGGCAAGGCTGTGCGCCGGAGACTTGGCCGGACCGTCCGCTTGGTGAGACGGAGGTCTGAGCGGCGAGGCGGGGACAATGAATTGTGCGGGGCAGGTTGCGGGTGAAAATTGCTTCCTGTTAGACTTTCCTCCTTTCTAGAGGGGGACAGACATGGAACAGCACCTCATGACGCAGGTAGAGGATCCCGACGCGCTGCCGCAGCCGCTCGGGGATTACAAGCCGGTCGATTTTTGGCAGGCCCATATCAACACCCTGTTTTATCAATTGCGGGGCGATCAGCAGCGCAGCTTCTATCAGACATTCACCTCGGCCGATTATCGATTGGCGCATGCGCTGGCCGCCGACTACTTCGAGCAGGTGACCAAACGCGACAAGAAAGCCGCCGCTAAACAGCCGACGTCGAGCGGACCTGGTTCGACTTCGCCCTCGGCCGCCAATTTTCAAGCACAGTTGACGGTCATGGAGTGGGGGCCGGGAAACGGCAATCTAGCAGCCTGTTTTCTCAGCCAGCTGCAGCGTCTCGACAAAGACGGGCGGGTGTATCCACGAGTCCGGTATGTGTTAGTCGATTCCCATGCCCATGCGTTGGAGCAGGCGCGTGTTCACCCGGATTTGGCTCCGCATTTAGCGAAGGTGGAGTCGCTGTGCGCCGATGTCGAAAACTTAGCGACCATCGCCGACAGCACTGTCGATCGGATCTTCTGTAACGAGCTCTGGAATGAGTTGGCGACCAAGCTCGTGGTCAAGAAGGGGGGCGAGTTCGAAGAAGAACACCTCCGGCCGAACCTCAATGAGCGAAAGGCCGCGGCCATTGCCGATTGGTCTGGGTTTGTCCGTGCTTTTGAGGCGAAGGACATCGAGCGCCTGAAGCAGTTCCCGCCCTTTCTGGACGATCTGATCTGGGAGCGCGAATACCACAAGGTGGACTGGAAAGACGTTCCCTATCGCAAGACGATCACCGAGTTCATGAAGGCAATCGACGATGAGGTGCTGGTGCCGACCAATCTCGGCGCGTTTGCATCCCTGAAGGAAGCGAAACGGGTGTTGGCCCAAGATGCCGTGGGGTTCAGCAGCTTCGATGCCGGGACGGCTGACATGGAAGTCCTTAATGATCCGGACAAGCCCTGCTATGGCCAGTTTGGCGGCCAGTACAGTTTCATGGTGAACCTGGCCCTGATTCAGGCCGTGGCCAAGCATCTCGGGCTGAACGCGGTCGCGATCGAAACGCAGCGCGAGTTCGTCGGGAGCCGGCTTGGGACGAATGTGATGACACTGATGGACCTGTTGGCCTGTCACCCGATGGTCGGCTCAAAGGTGCAGCCCTGGGAACTGGATCGCCTCACAGTCAAAACCATTCGTACCTTGAATGACGCTTATGAGAGTCCGTATCAACGGAAGATCGAGTTCCCGTTGCGCAGCGAGATGCCGGCCGAGGAGCGCGAGACGGCGCAAGGTCTTCTGCTCTCGCTCAAACCGAACGGCATTCCCGACACCATTGCGTATGTGACCGAAGAAGAATTGAATCAGGCACAACCGGAGTTGGAGAATCTGGGCTATGAGCGCGAGGCGGTGTTGATGGCGCTCGGGGCGCCTCCGAGTCCTGTCGAGTACTATCACTTTGCCTGTCGGCCATAAGTCGTGCTGGCTGGTGCCGTAGGAATGGCCCACCAGGCGATGTCTGTAGGAGAAAGAGCTTGACTAATTAGTTTCATTTCTATAGCCTTTCCCGCGATTTCCAAGGGAAGACCTCTCCCCTCTCCGTGTATCGCGAGAATGCAAGTGGGATTGAGGTCTCGCAGGCCGGATCATCTCAGGCGACGTTCTTCACGAGGCGGTTTCCTCGGTCGTGAATACGTGGACGGACGTCGTGCGAATAATCGCACAGCTGTAACAAGGAGCATACAGTACCATGTTTGGTTCGTTTGGCTGGATGGAGCTGTTGCTGATTCTCATCATCGTCCTGATCATCTTCGGTGCGGGGAAAATTCCCCAGCTCGGTGAGGGATTAGGTAAAGCAATCAAGGGGTTCAAGAAATCGGTTCACGAAGCGGATGCCATCGACGTGACGGCAAACGAGACGGAACCGGCCGCGGCTCAGCCGACGGCACAAATCCAGCAAACCGGACAGCCGGCCACACCGCCGCCTGCGCAGCAGGCCGGTGCGGCTCCACCGCCACGGACGACGCAGGGGTAACTTGCGAAACTGAGGATGCAGACCGAATGACGGCGATGTGACCTCGGAGTCCCGCCGCTCGGTCTTCAGTACACCCCCCTCAGTATGGAACACCATGTTCGGTCTTGGCGCTGGTGAAATTCTCATAATCCTGGTCATTGCGTTCCTGCTCTTCGGGCCCAAGCAGTTGCCTGAGATCGGGCGTCAGGTGGGCAAGGCCGTGAAAGGATTTAAAGAAACGGCGGACGATCTGAAGAAGACGGTTGAGCCGGAGCTCAACATGATTCAGCAGGAAATGAAAATGGTGGAGCAGGATTTCGAGTCGTCGATGAAGGAAGCGGAAGAACAGATTAACCATGCAACATCGGGCGTAGAGCACGGGGCAGAGGAATCGGGTTTGCCCAAGCAGGCCTAATACCATTTCATATCCGCTCTACGGCTGTGAAGGGAGGTGACCACAGCAACAATACAAGACCTTACGGTGTGAGGAGCTCGTTTCAGGATTGAAGCGAGGATTGGGATCGAATGGTGGGCACCATTCAGGTTCGAGCATCCCGACATCACGCACCAAGTGGGCTTTGTAGTGCAATAGCGGTTGGATGTACAGGCGGCACCCGGCGTGAATGGGTACACAACGGGTTGCCATCCAATTCACAGGAGGAACGCTATGAAACGCATCCATGGACGGATGAGATGGGGCCGGCTGGCTGCCATCTTTGGCGCTGCGGCAGTAACGGCTCTGCAGTGTCTGACGGTCCCGGCCTTTGCCGGATTCGAACTTCCCCCGGGCGAACGCATCACGAATCTTCCCGCCATTCCTCGTAACATGCCGCAGAAAGAAGCGTACGAACTGTACGATCCGGTCATCGGCCGGAACTTCGACATCAAGAATCTCTGGATGCGAGCCGATCTGCGTGTGCGTCCGGAAATGCGTAACAACACCTGCTTCGGTGGCGGAATGGGTGCCGGAGGTGCGTGTAACACGTTCGGTGGCGCGAATGCGCGTGGGGTTGCCCCCAACGTGAATAACAACGGCAACAAAGGCAACGATTTTTTCGTGCAACAGTGGATGCGCTTGGGAATCGGGTATGACCTGTCCCCGGACGTGAATTTCTATGTGGAAATCATCGACAGTGCCACCTGGGGCGGTAACGGCAGCGCCGTCAATGCCGGCAACGGCGGTGATCCCCTGACCCATAACGGCGCCAGCGCCGGCGGGGCCGGCAACGGCGGCCGTCTGGGTGTACGTGCCGCTTACATGTTAATCAGGAATGTGGCTGATATTCAGGGCCTGAGCCTGAAGGTTGGACGTCAATATGTGATTTTCGGCAACCATTCGCTGTTCGGCCACTTCGATTGGGCCAACACGGGTTATTCACATGACGGCGTGATGTTCGCCTACCAGACCAAGAACTGGGACAGTTACTTCGGCTGGTTCCGGAATTCGGAAAGCGATCTTGGTCAAGCGGCCCCGGTTGGGAGCGGTGCAGCGAATATCGCCGGCACCGGCGGTCAGGATGCGCAACGCGATGCCGACATGTTCATTTTCTACAACCAGATCAAGATGGTGCCTGGAATGCTCATCGAGCCATTCTATGTGTTGTACCAGAACCGCTATGGATCAGCGGACAACGCAGCACAGGGGTTGGGCACCGCTAAGCACTCCAACCAGACCCGGCACATGATTGGAAACCGGATCGAAGTGCGCAAGGGCGGGTTCGATTTCAGCAACGAAACTGCCTGGCAGTTCGGCCAAATGGGTCAGGCAGGAGCTTGCCAAGGCGAACAGAAATGTTTGCACATCAATGCCTGGGCGACCAGAAACTGGATCGGGTACACGTTCTACGACACGGCGTGGAAGACCCGTATCGCATTTAATCTCGATTACGCCTCCGGCGACAGCCGGAACAATACCTGCGGTGCAACGGCTGGTTCTTGTAAGACAGCGAATACCTTTGAAAACTTCTTCCCGACGAACCACATCCACATGGGCTACATGGACGTGCAAGCGTGGAAGAACATGCTCTCACCGTCCGTCAACTTGCAGGCTCGTCCTTCCGCTCGTGACCATATTGAATTGTGGTACACGAACCTGAACCTCGCCAACTCCAAGGATTGTTGGTATCGAGGGGCTCAGGGTTGCTACGTCTTCTCGAATGCCAACAATACCAAGACGCACATCGGCGACGAAATCGACGTCAGCTACACCAGAATGTTTGCCGACGGCAAGGTCGCGTTGCAGACCACCTATGGCACGATTTTCAGCGGTGGCTATCTGACCAGCACCCTGAACCAGACGCAAAATCAGCACTGGGCCTATGTGTCATTGTGGATGAACTTCTAAGGAGAAGCTTTGAGCTCATTGCTGTCAGCCATCAGCTGCTGAGTGCCGCAGGCTGATAGCGAAAGCAAGACAAAGGAGATCATAATGAAAAAACTCATGTTCGTAACGCTGGGCGTCGCAGCGTTGGCGATCGGTAGCCAGCCGGTCACCGCGCAGGCTCAGGTCGCGGATGCGATTCAAGCAGTGAACGATGCCATCGTCGAGTTGACGGATGCGCCTGGTCTCGGCAAGCGGACGACCGTCGACCTGATGAAGCGATGGGGGGCCGACCGGTCCGTGATCGATAGTGCTACGGCAAAACTGCAGGACGGGCTCAGCAAGGCCCAGTCCGGCGGCGTCGGCGCCGATGCCATGCGTCAGTTAAGACTGGCAGTGGATTACGGCAAGGCTCGCTTGCACAAAGAAGCTCGATTGTCCGCACAGGGGGCTCTTCGGCACCTGTGCGTGGCGAATCAAGATCAAGGTCCCGGATGCGACACGGTGCCGAAGTTCGGCAGCTACACTGCGCCGTAGAATGAGTCGACCGACATAAAGCGAGGCGTGAGGGAGATCCCCTGCCTGTCTCGAAGCGTGAAGCCCCGCCGGGTGATCCCCGGCGGGGCTTCATTTTTCCTGCAGCGGTGGTTGCAGCGGCTTATGGTGAGAGCGCCGGCTTGCCCGCAGTCTGTCGATCGTCTTATACTCGGCACACTCGTCATCATCATCACCGTTCGTGCGTTTCTTTCCTCACCGTGGACGATCTGAATACACAGCTGAGCCGGACATTCGGGTTTTCGGCCTTCCGCGCGGGTCAGCGCGAAGTCATGGAAGCCGTGCTGGCCCGTCGCGATGCCATGGCGGTCATGCCGACCGGCCAGGGCAAGTCGCTCTGCTACCAGCTTCCCGCCACCCTGTTGCCCGGGGTGACGCTGGTGATTTCTCCGCTCATCGCGTTAATGCAGGATCAAGTCAATAGTTTGAAGGCGCGGGGGATTGCTGCTGCGGCGTTCCACTCCGGGCTTTCTGAGCAGGAGCGGGATCGAGTGGTGTTGGATCTCAAGCTGCGCCGGTTACAGTTGCTCTATCTCGCTCCGGAGCGGATGCAGCACGAGCGGTTTCTCCGGCTGCTACGCTCGCTGTGGGTGTCGTTACTCGTCGTCGACGAAGCGCATTGTATTTCCCAGTGGGGGCACGATTTCCGCCCCGACTATCTGAACATCGGCCGGTTGCGCCGGGAACTCGAGAATCCCCCTTGCCTTGCCTTGACGGCTACGGCGACCGCGCGTGTGCAGGCGGATTTGTGCGATCGACTGTCGCTCCGGGACCCGCTTCGCTTGGTGACCGGCTTTCGACGGTCTAACCTCGCGTTGTCTGTCCGCCTCTGCCGCTCCCGCCAGGACAAGCTCGCGACAGTGGATCGTGTGGCGCGTGAATACGAAACGGGCACCATTCTGATCTATTGCGCTACGCGCCGAGCGGTGGAGGAGGTGGCGGCCTGCCTGGGGCAGTCGCAGTCGTCCGTCGGGTATTATCACGCCGGCCTGTCGGATGAAGAGCGGCGGAAGGTGCATGACCAATTTCGGGTGGGAACGGTAAGGATTCTGGCGGCGACCAATGCGTTCGGCATGGGGATCGATAAGTCGGATGTCCGACTGGTGGTGCATTTCGATATTCCGGGAAGCCTGGAGGCCTATTATCAGGAAGTGGGTCGGGCGGGGCGCGATGGCCGACCTGCCGCCTGTCTGCTGCTGTTTCATGAACGGGATGTGGCTACCCAGGAATACTTCATTCAGCAAGCGTCGAAAGAATCCGGTAGTTCGGTACGCGCCGATCGCATGAAGACCTTGCTGCAGGACTTGCTGGACTATGTGTCGGTGCCGACCTGTCGGCAACTCGCCATTCTCGACTACTTCAGCGATGAGGCCGAACGGGCCCTTGGGCCCTGCGGGCTTTGTGATCGTTGCGTGGTGACGCCACAGCCCAGTGCGCACGTTGTCGGCGATGAGGCCTCCTGCGCGAAGGCTGTCCTGGCGGCGGTCTCCTGGTGTATGGGCCGATTCGGTGTGAGCCGAATTGTCGACATGCTCCGCGGGAGTCGATCGAAGGCGCTGCTCACCTATGGGGCCGAAGAGTGTCCGGGGTATGGAGGCTATCACGCATGCTCGAAGACGGCGTTGACTCGTCTGGTGAAAGCCCTGATCGATGCGGGATATCTGCAAGTGGAAGGACTGGAGTACCCCACGCTCGATCTGACGCGGAAGGGCCAGGAGGTGTTGAAAGGACTCGCTCCTCTGCTATTGAGCGAGCAGGCTGGTGATCCGGCAGCGTCGGCGTTAAAACCGCAAGGGAGCGGGCGAGGTAGCTCAATGGCCCCTCTGCATGCCGCCTCAGCCGACCCGCAGCTCTTTGAACGGCTTCGTCAACTCCGACGTGAGCTCGCCGAGGAAGAAGGGGTCGCGCCGTTTGTTATTTTTCACGACAAGACCCTTCGGAACATCGCCGGATACAAACCCGTGACGCTTGCCGCCTTGCTGGAGATTCCCGGAATCGGTGAGGTCAAGGTGGAGCGGTATGGCCGCCGAGTGCTGGGCGTGGTGAACGAGGCCTGCGACTAAGCCGTCTTCTAGGGATTGTCTGAAGACACCCTCCGATGCCATGTTGCCGGGGAGGAACGATTTCATAGCCGTGTGGCTATTATTCTCTCAAATTCCCTGCCTTTCGAAATTGCGCCTGCAGTTCGGCATACGTGTTCGTCACCGGAAACTGAGGGAACTCTTTCGGGAGATGGTCCGGGGGGCGAAAAAAGAATCCGGCGTGAGCCTCTCCTAGCATGGCGGTGTCGTTGTAGGCGTCTCCGGCCGCCATGACACGAAAATTGAGATTTTTCAACGCGGCCACCGCATGTTTTTTCTGGTTCGGCTGGCGGAGTTTGTAGTTGACGATCCTGCCGGTCGGTCCAATCTCCAGTTGATTGCAGAAAATCGTCGGATATCCGAGCTGCCGCATCAAGGGAAGCGCGAATTCATAAAACGTATCAGATAGAATAATGACCTGTGTCCGTTCCCGAAGCCAGGCCATGAATTCGGCTGCGCCTTCCATCGGCCCCATGGCGTCGATCACGGATTGAATGTCCGCCAGGGTCAGGCCATGCTGATCCAGAATGCTCAAGCGGCGTGTCATCAGGGCATCGTAGTCCGGCATCTCACGGGTGGTGATCTTGAGCTCTTCGATGCCGGTCTTGATGGCAACGTTCACCCAAATTTCAGGCACCAGCACGCCCTCAAGGTCCAGACACACGATCACGGGGTTCTGCATTCATCCTCCTGCGGGAATCGATGGGTAGTGAAAAGTGGGCTTCTCAGTAATTGGTAGTAATAGGGACAAACCAGCGGCCTGCCCTATCCCGCGTCACTACGACGGGCCTTTTCTTGACTGAGATACCGCCAGATCTTGTCCATGGCCTTCTCGAATAGTTCTGTACCGGCCCATTGGTTGGTCTGCTCTTCCTTATGCCGTCTGGCCCAATCGACGGCCAGCGGGAGCGGGATCAGCCTGGGAGCCGTTCCGGTCAGGTCAGCCCAGAGCAGACTCAGAGCCGTACTGAGGCGAACGGCGACGGGAACCGGCTGGACGGTCTGTTTGGTCATCTCCTGACATTCTGTGGCCGGTGAGGTGACAGCGAGTTCCCGGCAAGCTGCTGGTCGATCGGTGTAAATGCTGCAGGTTTCGTTGTCGAGAAAGGGGCAGGGCATACGAAGCGCATAGTAGGCCCGGTTCAACGGCTCGATAGCCTCGTCATTCAACGGCTCGGAAGAATCGGCCAGCGAAGAGAGTTGTTTCAGGATCCCGGCGCGAGCCAGTTGTTGCTGGGCCAGGTCGAGTTTGGACAGCAGGCGATTCCGTTCATTCTGGTCCAGTTGGTCGATGGTGTTGGTGAGAGCAAAGGCCTCCGGCACCGAAATCGGCACGAGCATCCGGCAGCAGGCGGCGCAGCCCTTTTCGCACGAAATCCTCTGGCCGGCTTGGAGTAATCGGCGTTGTTCCAACGCCTGGGCTTCTCCTCCGAGACTGCGCATGAGTGGGAGAATCGCGGTGATCGGTATGAAGCTTGTCGGCACGCCTACGGCAGTGCTGATTGCTCCGCTTGGAGTCTGTAGAGAGATTTCAAAGTGTTCAATGGTCGTGTGGTTACTCACGGGTACCCATCTTTGAGTCCGAACGGGAGTCAGCTGTAGGTGGCATTTGTGCCATCCCGCGAAGCCACTATCATAGAGAACCTCAGAATCAGTGGTCAACCAACGCCTCATCGCCGTCGGCCTTGCTCCGGGAAGACCGTTACAGCTACTCTGTCGTCGATGCGTTTGTCCGGCCACATCATCGGATTGCTGAAAGAATACATGCGGGATCTTGTCGAGCAAGCGCGGCAGGAGTCGCAGGCTCAAGAGGCGTTCGGCTTCTCGGCACCTCCGTACCAGCCGGACCATGCCATCGCCGATTTACTGGCTATTTTAGATGACCGCATCGAATCGGAAGGGGTGCAGGTTGGGTTGCCCATTGAGTTTTTGCACGAGATGTGGCGGCGCTGCAACGAAGCGCGCAGTGAGATCACCGATCGTGTGTGGCTCGAGAGCAATCTCGGCCCCGCTGGTCCTTCCAAGGCTCGTGTTCGTGAGCTGACCTACGCCTCTGTGATTGAGGGCCTTGAGCGTGAGTCCTCCGGCGAGTAATCCGGACGAACGAGCGTATCCCGTCGCACAGCTACAGGCTTCGATGTGTTTGATTGTATTGTGTGGAGTCTCGGCAGGCTCGTGACTCGGGGATCCTACAGTTTTCCGGCAAGCCCATAGAGAATGATCCCTGCCACTTCATCGACGGCTTGGGTGGTGATGAGCAGGGCCTTGGCTGTGGGAAGGAAGTCAAAGA
>CABVRO010000002.1 GCA_902500715.1 uncultured Nitrospira sp.
GTGTCCGGGGGGCCGGACTCGGTGGCACTGCTCTCCATTCTGCACCAGCTCGCACCGGCGTGGAATCTTTCACTGACGGTCGTCCATTGCAACTACGGGTTGCGGGGCGCCGAATCCGACGGGGATGCCTCCTTTGTCGCGGCCCTCTGCCGTCGCCTCGACCTTCCGTGTCATATCAGACGGCTCACCGTCGTGCGCGGTGAAACAGGGGAGTCTAGCTCATTGCAGGCGCGTGCCCGGGAGTCGCGCTATCGGCTGTTTCGTGACGTGGTGGCCGAACTCGAGGCAGATCGTGTGGCGCTCGGGCATACGGCGGATGACCAGGCCGAAACCGTGCTCTTGCGGATGTTGCGCGGGGCCGGTTTGCGAGGATTGGCCGGCATGCCGCATATCCGGGAGAGCCTATTCGTTCGGCCGCTCCTCAGTCGTTCGCGCCAGGAGATCCTGGCCTATCTCCAGGCCGTGGGATTGTCCTATCGGACCGACTCCAGCAACGCCAAATCGATCTATCTTCGCAATCGTGTCCGGCACGAATTGCTCCCGGTGATGCAATCGCTAGCCCCGGCTGCAGTCCGGATCCTGGCGCGCCAGGCTGATCTCCTGCGGGATGATGACCGGTTGCTGGATGCGCTGGCCGCACACCGTCTGGAGCGAGTCATCCGGAGCCGCGATTCAGCAGGGATCGTCCTCGACCGCGCAGTGTTGCTCACGCAGCCGCCGGCCCTGCAGCGCCGGATTCTCCGCCAGGCGATCAAGAGGGTGGCTCCGTCAAGCGGCGCGCCGCGAAGCGACGTCCTGCTGTCGATGTTGGCATCGTTGGCCTCGCATTCGGGAGGCATCTGGAACGCGGGTGCGGCGACGGTGGCCTGCGAACAGGATCGGGTGAGGTTGACGGCGGTCTCTCCCGTGCCTCCGGCGGGTGGGACGGTGCTGCACCCGATCAAAACGGTTTCAGTCCCAGATGCGGTGACGATAGCCGCTCTCCCTTCGGCCGTTTTCTGGCCATTGACGGGAGCGATGATTCGTCTGTGCGGGGTGACGCGCGAGCGGGGATTGCTCCTCCTGGAGAAGCCCTCGTCTTCCGCAGCGCTGTTGGATGCCGACCGATTGTCGTGGCCGTTGACGATTCGGCCCTGGCGCCACGGGGATTGGTTTGTTCCGACCGGCATGGCGGGGCGACGAAAGAAATTGCAAGATTACTTCACAGATGCAAAACTGGGTCGGTCTATGCGAGAACGGATCCCACTGGTGTTGTCGGGTGAGGGCATTGCCTGGATCGTCGGGCAGCGGGTCGATGCCCGGTTTGCCGCCACCGGTTCGACCACCCGATTTGTCCTGGCTCGTGTCACGCAGCCTCTACGCCGGAAAGGAGTTGTCTAGGAATGGAACGCATTTTTGGTCGCCCCATTGTGACGCAAGAACAGATGCGGACTCGCATCCGTGAACTCGGCCGGCAAATTGCGTCGGACTATGCCGGAAAAGATCTCGTGCTGGTCGGGGTGCTCAAGGGCGCCTATGCCTTCTATGCCGACCTGGCGCGGGCCATCCGGATTCCGATGCGGGTGGAGTTTATCGTGGTGACCAGTTATGGCGCCGGCAAGAAAAGTTCCGGCAAGGTCAAGCTGGTGTCGGACCTGACGGAGCCCATTGCGGGCAAAGACGTGTTGCTGGTGGAGGATATCGTCGATTCCGGCCTGACGGTGCAATATCTCATGAAGACATTATCCCGTCGAAAGCCCCGATCGTTGAAGGTCTGCACGCTGCTGAGCAAGCCCGATCGTCGAACCGTCGAGGTGGATCTCGAGTACGTGGGATTCAAGATCCCGAATAAATTTGTGGTCGGGTACGGCCTCGACTATCGGCAGGAGTATCGCAACCTGCCGTACCTTGCGGCGCTCGATCAGGGGGATGAACAGGAGCAGGAGTCTGCATGAAAGGTTGTTCCCCCTGCGGAACGTATGGTAACATTCTGCAGGGTTAGCTAATTTTTCGGTCTGCCTAATATCCTCAAAGGAGAGGTGGATGAATTCACGTGTAAAGAATTTGCTGTTCTGGGTCGTCGTCGGCCTCTTTATGATTTTGCTATTCAATTTGTTTAGCGTGCCGACTCACGCGCCGGAAGATGAAGTGATATTCAGCGATTTCATGGCCAAGCTCGACAAGGGTGAGGTCATGAAGGTGACGATCAAGGCTAACCACATCAGCGCAATTTTAAAGGACCAAAGCCGGATCCGGACCTATACGGCCGAGTACCCCGAGTTGGTCAAGCATTTGCGTGAGAAGGATGTCCAGATCGAAGCCCGGCCCCCCGATGAGAGTCCCTGGTACATCACATTCTTGGTTACCTGGGGCCCCTTTATCCTGTTCCTCGGTCTCTGGTTCTTCCTCATGCGCCAGATGCAGATCGGGGGAAATAAAGCCCTCTCGTTCGGAAAGAGCCGGGCTCGCATGCTGACCGAAGAGCGCAAAAAAGTGACGTTCTCAGATGTCGCAGGCATCGAAGAAGCGAAGGAAGAAGTCCTCGAGATCATTGAGTTTTTAAAGGATCCCAGAAAGTTTCAAAAACTGGGTGGACGTATTCCGAAAGGCGTCCTGATCGTCGGTCCTCCGGGAACCGGAAAGACGCTGTTGGCCAAAGCCATTGCCGGCGAGGCGGGGGTGCCGTTCTTCAGTATCAGCGGATCGGACTTTGTGGAAATGTTCGTCGGGGTGGGGGCCTCCAGAGTCCGTGATCTTTTTGAGCAGGGGAAGAAGCATGCTCCCTGCATCATCTTCATCGACGAAATCGATGCGGTCGGTCGTCTGCGTGGCGCCGGTCTCGGTGGCGGCCACGATGAACGCGAGCAGACGCTCAACCAGCTGCTGGTCGAGATGGATGGGTTCGACACGACGGAAGGCGTCATTCTGATTGCCGCCACGAACCGTCCTGACGTGCTTGATCCGGCGTTGCTGCGCCCGGGCCGTTTCGACCGCCAGGTCGTGGTCAACCGGCCGGACTTGCGAGGCCGTTCGGAGATCCTGAAAGTCCATACCAAGAAGGTGCCGCTGGCTGCCGACGTGGAATTGGAGAAGATTGCGCGAGGCACACCGGGATTTTCCGGCGCCGACCTCGAAAATCTGGTTAACGAAGCGGCGCTGTGGGCTGCGCGCTGGAACAAGAAGGAGGTCGAGCTGATCGACTTCGAAATGGCGAAAGACAAGGTGTTGATGGGCGCCGAGCGTAAGAGCATGGTGCTCAGCGACGAAGAGAAACGCACCACGGCCTACCATGAAGCCGGTCACGCACTGATGGCCAAGCTGTTGCCGGGGACGGACCCCGTTCATAAGGTCACGATCATCCCCCGTGGCCGCGCGCTCGGTGTGACGATGCAGCTTCCCACCGACGATCGCCATAATTATTCCAAGGATTTTCTGTACAACAACCTCGCGATTCTCATGGGCGGGCGGGTCGCTGAAGAATTGGTGCTACACGATGTGACGACCGGAGCAGGCAATGATTTGGAGCGGGCCACAGACCTCGCCCGAAAAATGGTGTGTGAATGGGGCATGAGCGAAAAGTTAGGACCGTTGACATTCGGTAGGAAAGAAGAAGAAGTGTTTCTCGGTCGTGAGATGGGTTCAAAGCGTGATTTCAGCGAGCAAGTAGCGATTGAAATCGATCATGAAGTCAGACGGCTGGTCACGGAAAATTATGAACGTGCAAAGCGCATCCTGACCGACAATATGACGAGCCTGAAGGCGCTCGCCGAGGCGTTGTTGGAAAAGGAAGTGCTGGACGCATTGGAAATCGATCAGATCCTCATTCAAGGGTCCTCGTCCCAGACGGTTCCCGCCTAAACTCTGTATCGCTGTTGTCGCAGAAGCTGCGTTTGTGTTGCCCCTGCGACAACAGCGTTTCCGATACAATTCGTGCCACGGGTCGGAAAGCAGCTCCGACACCTGAGCGCCGTCGGTTTAATTTCCCTCCCGTAGGTGCCTCATGTCGTAGACTGATGTTCTGTTCCTGATCCGGAAGAGAGAAGGACCTGCCTGATTGTGACCACGACCTCATCGTCAAACCCTCTCCTGTTAACCGCGGGTTCTCGGACGTTCAGTTTTGAATCAGGCCCACTCCTCATGGGGGTCCTCAACGTCACGCCCGATTCATTTTCGGACGGGGGTGCTTTTCTCACGGTCGAGCATGCGTTGCAGCATGCCAGACAGATGCAGGCCGAAGGTGCCGATATCATCGACATCGGCGCTGAGTCTTCAAGGCCGGGGGCACAACCGATCGACGAAGCAGAAGAATTGCGTCGCCTCCTTCCCGTCTTGGAAGCGGTCCATGATGCAGTGCCGCTTCCTATTTCCGTGGATACCGCGAAAGCCGCTGTGGCGCGTCGAGCGATTCAGGCCGGTGCCACCATCGTGAATGACATTAGCGCATTGCGCGGTGACCCCTTGATGGGCTCGCTGGTGGCTGAAACCGGCGCGGCCGTGGTGTTGATGCACATGCAGGGGACTCCGCAATCTATGCAGCAGGCGCCACGGTACGGCCATGTTGTGGAAGAGGTGCTTGCATTCCTGCGCGAACGGGTGCAGGTCGCGATCGCTCACGGCATCAAGGGAAGTCAGATCGTCCTTGACCCCGGCTTCGGTTTTGGTAAGCTCCAAGAGCACAATCTTCAATTGCTTGCTGAGTTCGATGTCTTCACGAAGCTGGGTTATCCCGTTCTGGCAGGGGTCTCCCGTAAACAGTTTATCGGGAATCTGACTCAGCAGCCGGTGCAGGAACGGGGGTACGGCACCGCCGGCGCGGTGGCAGTGGCCGTCCTTAAAGGGGCCCGGATCATTCGTGTACACGACGTGCGATCGATGCGAGATACCGTATCCGTCGTGTCAGCCATTTCCCGTCACGCGCGTTCTCATGTAGGGGTATCCAATGGGTAAATTGTTCGGTACAGACGGTGTTCGTGGGGTGGCCAACCTCGAACCGATGACCAGTGAAATCGCCATGCAGTTGGGGCGCGCGGCCGCCCATATTTTCATGCGGCGCGCAGGCCGGCACCAAGTGGTCATCGGAAAGGACACGCGGTTATCGGGGTACATGTTGGAATCGGCGCTGACCTCCGGGATCTGTTCCATGGGAGTCGACGTACTCCTGGTCGGGCCCTTGCCCACCCCCGCGATTGCCTTCCTCACGCGAAGTCTGCGGGCGGACGCCGGAGTTGTGATTTCCGCGTCGCATAATCCCTATCAGGACAATGGCATCAAATTTTTTTCCAACGAGGGATTCAAGCTGCCGGATGAGCTTGAGGCGCGCATCGAACAGCTGATCGTGTCCGACGAGATCAAACATCTTCGCCCGACGGCGGACGCGATCGGAAAGGCCTATCGTATCGATGATGCAGAAGGCCGGTATATAGAATTCGTCAAACGCTCGCTTCCCAGGGATCTCGATTTTCAGGGGATCAAGCTGGTCGTGGATTGCGCCAACGGTGCCGCGTATAAGGCCGCTCCAGCCGTTTTCCGTGAACTCGGCGCAGAAATCGAAGTGATCGCAAACACTCCGGATGGAATGAACATCAATGACGGCTGTGGAGCCGTGCACCCGGAGCGCCTGCAGGAGGCCGTGCGCCGGCATGGCGCTCATATCGGCATCGCGCTGGACGGTGATGCCGACCGGGCCATTTTTGTCTGTGAGCAGAGCAAAATTATCGATGGCGACCATGTCATGGCTGCACTGGGGCTCGATTTGCACGCGCAGGGCCAACTTGCCTGTCAGACCGTGGTGGGAACCGTGATGAGTAATTTCGGACTGGAAATTGCCATGAAGAAGGCCGGAATTCAGCTGATGCGCACGCCCGTGGGAGACCGGTATCTCATGGAGCGGATGCTGGCGGACGGATACAACTTCGGAGGAGAACAATCCGGCCACTTTATTTTCCTGGACCACAACACCACGGGCGATGGCTTGATCTCGGCGTTGCAGATTCTCTCGCTGATGAAACGTACCGGGAAACCGCTGTCTGAATTGGCGAAGGCCATGACTGCCGTCCCCCAGATTCTGTTGAACGTGAGAGTGAAACATAAGCCGGATCTCAACCAAATCCCGGATATTCAGCAGGCCATTAAATCCGCCGAAGTGACCCTGAACGGGAGCGGCCGTGTGCTTGTGCGGTATTCCGGCACCGAATCGCTGCTCCGCATCATGGTCGAAGGCGAACGCGATTCCACCATCCGTGAGGTCGCCGATCATCTTGCGGAGATCGTGCGCGCCCGTATCGGCTAGCATCGGGCCGAAGCCGTAGGCGCCGGATGTTACCGACTCTTACGATCGTTTTTGTGCTCGGCCTCGTGCTTGGTTCCTTCCTCACGTATTATCCACTCAGCATCGCGATCGTCCTGCTGGCTTGTACTGCCGGCTGCGTCTGGCTTGAGCGTGCGCATCGCCTCACATCACGACAGGGCAGCGGGTTGCTGGCCTGTCTGTTCGGTGGATGTCTGTACTGGACCCTCTATGCCTGGTTCACTCCGCACGTGTTGCTGCAGGATAGTCCCGGTGCGCTTCCTGTGCGGTTGACCGGGACGATTGTCGAGGCCGTTCGCCATGCGCCTGGCCGTCTCACGGCCATGGTGAAGGTGACGGGGAGCGACGACCCCCTGTTACCCACACCCTTTCACCTGCGTCTGACCTGGCGAGATCCGAACCGTGATCTCCACCGCGGTTTACAGATTCGTGCTCGCATTCATGTCCATGCGCCTTCGGGAACCCTGAATCCGAGAGGTTTCGACTATGCGGCCTATCTGGATGCGTTGGGCGTCGATGCCGTTGGGTCGGTCTCAGGAGCCGGTGCCATCGAGGTACTTGATCCGGACCGGGAGGTGTCTCTTCACCCGTTCGCCTCCTTCATCGAAGAATGGCGCAGTCGGGTCAGAGCTGCAGCCGAGTCGCTTTCTCAGACCGGTCGGGGCCTGTTTCTCAGTCTGACCATCGGCGAACAGGGCTTTCTCGCACCGGAAGTCCGGGAATGGTTCATGACGACCGGGACGGTGCACATTCTCTCGATCTCCGGCTCGCATCTCGGTCTCATCGCCTTGCTCTCGTTCGCATTGGTCAGGAAGGCGTGTCTGCTGCTGCCGTCGCTGCTTCTGCTGAGCCTCTCGCGGTGGCTTACGGCGACGAGACTGGCGGCTGTGCTGACACTGGTGCCGGTGCTGGCCTATACGGTGCTGGCCGGCGCGGAGACTGCCACGATTCGTAGTGCCATCATGATCGCCGTTGCGCTTTGGACCGTATGGCTCGGCTCACCGCACCATCTCCTTCACGCACTCGCTGCCGCCGCCGGTCTGACGTTGTTGGTCCATCCTGCGGCGCTGTTCGATATTTCCTTTCAGCTGTCCTACGTTTCGGTATGGGCGCTGGCCCTGGCCCTGTCGCGCGAGATGCCTGTCGATGAAGGGCCGCTTCCGCAGGAGTCTACCGCCGCACGGATGGCGTACTGGTTTCGCGAGTCGCTTCGTCTGACGGCGGTAGTGACGCTTGCCACCGTGCCTCTGGTCGCCTGTTACTTCAATCAAGTGTCATGGATGGGTTTGTTTGCGAATCTTTTCATGGTGCCCTACGTCGGTTTTATCTTCTTGCCGATCAGTTTGTTGTCGGCCGTCTGGGTGATTGCGGCGGACAGCAGCACGCTCCCTGGCGCTGCGCTCATCGATTCGTTGGGGCAAGGGCTGATCGCTTCGACACATATCCTGGCCGGTTTGCCGGGCGCGGAATGGTTCGTGGCCGCTCCGACGATTCCCATGATGCTGCTGTTCTATCTGCTGGGGTGGGCGCTGTTGGCGGGGCGGCCGGCCCATGCTGCGCCGCTGCTCAGAAGATCCATGGCCTCGGGCCTTGCGTGTATCCTGCTCTGGTGGCTCTGGTCTCCACGTCCGTTCGGTGGGGAGGAGATGGTGCGGGTGACCTTCCTCGACGTGGGGCAGGGTGATAGTGCGGTCATCGAACTGCCCGATGGGACAGTTACGCTGATCGATGGCGGGGCGACCTACGAGCGGTTCGACATGGGGCGGAGCGTCGTGGCGCCTTTTCTGTGGAATCGAGGGATTCGAAGCATCGACCATGTCATCGGGACCCATCCGCAATTGGATCATGTCGGAGGGCTGGCCTGGATTCTGGCTCATTTTCAGGTAGAGAAATTCTGGACGAACGGGGCGGCACGGCACGAAGAATTCTGGCGCAGGATCGAGCGAGTGATGGTGCAACGGAAGCTCGAAGCCACGGTGGCGACGGAAGGCCGATTGATTTCAGATGGACCGGCCTGCCGCATGGTCGTACTCAACCCCCGGCCAGGTCCGGACTCATCGAGATCCACAACAGGCGAATCGCTGAACAATCTGTCCGTCGTCACGGAATTGGTCTGTCGCGAGCAGCATGTCCTATTCACGGGAGATATCGAACGGGAAGCCTTGACCCGTCTCACCCATTCAGTGAATTCCGCTCACATTGCCCTCTTGAAGGTTCCGCATCATGGAGCAAAGAGTTCGCTGGAACGGAGGTGGCTTGAAACGATCAGGCCGTCCGTCGCGGTGGTGTCTGCCGGTAGGCGCAATCCCTATGGTCATCCGGCTGGAGAGGTTTTAGCGGCCTACCAGGGGGTGGAGGCGCAGGTCTGGAGGACGGACCGGGATGGCGCCATCTGGGCCGATCTCGATATCCGTCGTCAGCAACTGTCGATACACAGCACAAGAGAATGGATACTGCAACCTGCGCTGCCCTCGGCGGACCTGTGGGCCGTCGAGCAGGACAATCTGCGCCGCTTATGGCGCCGCTGGAATTGGACGTAGCCCAGGCTCACTCGCTGTTGGCCGGTCATGCTCACTGTGCCGTCACCGAACCTATTCCCATCGCTCAAGGATCTCTTTCCTGTGCAGATGTTGCCGTCTCGGATGGCAGTCGACTGTCAATTTTGCCGACAGGCAGGAAGCGTATCCCGCGTAAGTCGTCAATATTGCGTAAGAGCTGTGGAGCATCGATAGGGCATAGCACATGCAGGCATGCTGCAGAGTCCGGCAACTTCTCCATGGCAGTTCGAAAGTTATCAACGGCAAGATCATGACGAAACGTCTTTTGTTTCTGGCTCCCGCGCCGCCGTCCGACCGGCAGGATGGGGGAGCCTTGCGCATGTTGCACCTGTTGCGGTTCCTGGGGAGTCGTTTTCAGGTGGATCTGATTGCTCCGGCGCTCGACGGTGCGGCGGATGCGCAACGACTGTTGAAGGATGTCTGCGCGGAGATGATATTTGTTCCGCCGCAAGGGCCCGGTTTCCTCGATCGAATCGGCCAGGTGAGTCCCTATGTCAAAGATCGAGCGTTGGCGGCCGTCGTCCATGAACGCCTGGCGAGCGGCCAATACGGGGCCGTGCAGTTAGAGAAGCCCGCGATGATTCCTTATCTGCCTCCTCAGGTGTCGGTGCCCGTGGTGCTGGATGTCTGGTCCTACAGCTCCACGAGTCCGTTGCGGATACTCAGGGGTGGAGGCGGGGCAGCCGGTCGGTCGAGACAACTGGTCCGGCTCATCAAGGTGGGGATCTTCGACCGCTTCCGCTGGCCCATGACACATTGCGTGACGGTCGTATCGGAGGTGGATCGAATCCGTTGCGAACGTGCCCACCCGGGCCAACGTGTGCTGGTGGTCCCCAACGGTGTCGATTGCCGGACGATCCTGCCCAAGCCCGATCACGTCGCCACGTCGCCCCTGTTGCTGTTCACAGGCGATATGGGGGCGGAACCGAATGTCGAAGCCGCGCTCTTCCTGGCCACGGAAGTGTTTCCTGCCATTCGACGGGATTTTCCCAAGGCGGAATTGCGATTGGTCGGGAGGAACCCGGACCCCCGCGTGCGCCGCTTGGCAGGCTCCGGCATCGAGGTGACCGGCGCGGTTCCCGACATGCAACTTCATCTGCGAGCCGCGACGATGTATGTCGCGCCTCTTTGTACCGGCACCGGGTCCCGGACAAAAATACTGGAGGCCATGGCGGCGGGGCTCCCGATCATCACCACGTCAGTCGGGATCGAAGGGATGAAGGTACAACCGGGGCGAGATTTATTGATGGCCGATCAGCCCGTCGATATGATCGAGTCGATCCACACGTTGCTGATGAGCCGGCCCGATCGCGAGCGGTTCGGCCGTGCGGCGCGCCATATGGCCGAGATCTGGTATGATTGGAGCCGCTGTCTTTGGCCATTGGAGCCGCTCTATCAGAATCTTCTGTGTCCTAAAGCGGTGGCCTGTTGAGGCTTGCCGCCGGCCGGCTGCGAATCACGTCCGGTGACATCTCAACGGTTTCGGTCCAACTACAGTTCGGCTCGGTACTACCGGAATCTGTTGTGTTGTACCGGGGCCGGCACGTAAAATTTCCCGCCGGCACGATCCAGGTTCTGATTGTTCCCTGCTCCCCCGGCATGACCAGCGGTTCCTGACGCGATGACGATGATTCCGCATTCAAAACCTTCCTTGGGGCAAGAGGACATTCGTGCAGCGACAGAGGTACTCCGATCCGGTCTGATCGCCGCAGGCCCCGTCGTCGGGCAATTCGAGCGTGGCATGGCCGCGTATCTCGGGGTGCAGGGCGGGGTGGCGGTCAGCTCAGGCACGGTGGCCCTGGAGTTGGCGTTGCGTGCCATGGGAGTCGGATATGGGGACAATGTCATCCTGCCCAGTTATGTGTGTTCGGCGCCCTGGCTGGCGGTCCAGCGAGTCGGCGCACAAGCCAGGATCGTCGATATCGATCCGGTGACCTACAATCTGGATCCGCACAAAGTCCGTAAGGCCCGCACGTCGCGCACAAGGGCGGCAATCGTGCCGCACCTGTTCGGGTTACCGGCCGATCTGACGGCGCTGCAATCCCTGGGGATTCCCCTGATCGAAGATTGCGCACAGACCCTCGGCGCCACGGAGCAGGGCCGCGCGGTGGGCAGTGTCGGCCTGCTCACGGTCTGTTCATTCTACGCCACGAAACTGCTCTGCACCGGCGAAGGCGGCATGGTGCTGTCGAACGATGAGGCGCTCCTAGAGCGGGTGCGGGCCCTTCGGGAGTACGATCAAGCACCGTCGCTCAATGCGGCCGCGTTCAACTGCAAGATGACGGATCTGCAAGCCGCGATCGGCGTCACGCAACTCAACCGGCTCGGAGAATTTCTCGAGAAGCGAGCGGCGTTGGCCGCGGTCTACCGCGCCAGCCTGCCTGCCGAATTGTTCGCTCCGCCGTCGGTCCCGGCAGGACGAACCCATGCCTACTATCGATTCGTCGTGCGGCTGCAGAAAGGATTGCAGTCGTCCGATGAATTCACGGACTATCTCTCGCGCATGGCGCATCGAGGTCTCCAGTGCCGCAAGCCCGTCTTTCGGCCTTTGCATCGGTATCTCGAGTTGGCTGATTTTCCTGCCAGCGATGAGGCTAACGAAGTCGCTCTGTCGCTGCCCCTCTATCCGTCGTTGACCGAGGACGATGTGAAGCTGGCAGCGCAGATCCTGCAGGAAGAGCTTCGGTAACGCCGCTTTCGTATGGATCGCTCTCTCGACCGACCCGCGCGGTCCGGCACCGCGTATAGTTGAGTACCTGCCGTCATTCCCTTGACCCGCGCCCTGCCGATCGTCATGATGGCACGATTTTTCTGCCGTCCTGAGATGACGACAGATTCCTTCTCAGTACGTAACCGGAGGACATGCCTATGGTGCCCACCGTCCAATGGAAAGCCGGAGCGGTTCGTCTGCTTGATCAAAGCCGCCTTCCGATGCACGTCGAATTCATCGACTGTCGGGACTATCGCATGGTGGCGCAGGCGATCCGGGAGTTGAGAGTCCGTGGCGCGCCGGCTATCGGCGTCACGGCCGCCATGGGTGTGGCGCTGGGCGCGCAGGCATTGACGGCCACCGAATACCGCGACTTTGCCACGCAGGTGGGGGAAATTTGCGACTATCTCGCTGCATCGCGCCCGACGGCCGTCAATTTGTTCTGGGCCATCAGTCGGATGAGGCGGAAGCTGGCGGCGCTCAACAATCAGCCGGTTGCGGAGATCAAGGCCGAGCTCATCACAGAATCGCAGACGATCCTGGATGAAGATATCGCTCTCTGCAAGGCCATGGGACAGCATGGAGCCGCGTTAATCCAGAGTGGTCAGACCATCCTGACGCACTGCAATGCCGGTGCGCTTGCAACCGCCGGGTATGGAACGGCACTGGGTGTCATTCGGGCGGCGTGGGAACAGGGGAAGCAGATCCAGGTCATAGCCGATGAAACCAGGCCGGTGTTACAAGGTGCGCGGCTGACGGCATGGGAGTTGATGCAGGATAACATTCCGGTTACGCTCATCACGGACAACATGGCCGGTACGCTCATGCGCCAGGGGAAGATTCAGCTCTGCATCGTCGGCGCCGATCGAATCGCCGCCAACGGCGACGTAGCCAATAAGATCGGCACCTATTCGGTGGCCGTCCTCGCGCGGGCGCACAACCTTCCCTTCTACGTGGCGGCGCCGTACTCCACCATCGATCTCAAGACTCAATCGGGCGCCGAGATTCCCATCGAAGAGCGCAATCCCCTTGAAGTCACTGCTATTCACGGTAGCCATCCCGTTGCTCCGCCCGGCGTGGCAGTGTACAACCCTGCCTTCGACGTCACCCCGGCCGGGTTGATTACCGGCATCATCACCGAGCGGGGCCTGTTCAAGCCCGTGGAACTGGCCGCGCATTTCCGATCGTAAGAGGCGGGCTACGCCTCTATCTTGCGTCGCTGAGCCTGAGAGGGTGGTCGAATCTGCGAATAGTTATCCCGCACTTCTGCTATCCCTTTACCTTGCCAGCCCTTCTGCCGCTTCTTTATAATGCCTCGAGACCGTGTCTTACGCCTGAATGAATGTCGATTTTTTAGCTGAAGGAGCCTGACGATCCATGAGTGAACGAACGCTTGCCATTGTGAAACCGGATGCCGTGAAGAAAAATGCGATCGGCGACATTATCAATCGGTATGAAAAAGCGGGATTACGGCCTGTGGCGATGCGGCTGATGCATATGTCGAAGGCCACGGCCCAGGGATTTTATGCCGTGCACAAGGCGCGTCCGTTCTTCGACAGTCTCTGTACGTTCATGTCGTCCGGCCCCTGTGTGGTGTTGGTGTTGCAAGGCGACAATGCCATCAAGAAGAATCGCGAACTGATGGGCGCCACCGATCCGGCTAAGGCCGAGCAGGGGACCATCCGCGCAGCCCATGGGGCCAATATTGAATTCAACGCAGTGCATGGCTCCGACGCGCCGGAGACGGCTAAGTTCGAGATCGGGTATTTCTTTGCCGAAATGGAGTTGGTCGGGTAGGCGCACGTTGAGCGCAGCCAATGCTTATGTGATCCATGCTCGACGGTCTTTGGCGGGCCGTCGAGCCGGCTCGCTACTGTTCTCTTTCTCCCTGCTCATGGTTTTCGTGGCTGGTTGTGCGGGGTCGCCGCCGGCCTCGATGCCTGCGGTCGCGCCTCCGATAGAAACCCCGGCCGTCGCGGCGGAGACCAGCCTCTGGTATCAGGCCTCCACCGCGTTTTCCGATGGACGGTATTCCGCCGCGATCCATCTCTACGAACGCTATCTCACGACCTATCCGAAATCCCGTCGCGCGCTGGAGGCCCATTGGGATCTGGGGCAGGCGTATGAACAAATGGGTGAAGTGACGGCGGCGATCAAAGAGTATCGGACGTTGGCCGGTCCGGAGGGTGCGCCTCTCTCCGCGCAAAACTCCTACGCCGAACGAGCCCAGCATCGAATCGATACTCTACGTAACCAGCAGGCTTCGCCGGCCGGCGCGAGGTCGGGTCACACTGCGCTCTATGTCTCCTTCACCAATCTGCCGCCGATGTCCCAGGTCGAGGCCTGGATCAGGCAACTGAGCGCGCAGGGCATCAGTGCCATTCTCATGGATGCCAGTCTGGAGTCGTCCTTTACCAGACCGTTGATTCCCACCGGCCCCGCGACGAGCAGCCCGCTGCCGAATCTCCCCGGCGGGGCCTTGTTTGCCACGTCGCGTGGGCTTGTCCTCACGGACTGGTATGCGGTCATGGTGCCGCAGGCCCATGAGTTGGGGATTTCCGTCTATGCTGTGCTCGATCTGTACCATGCGCCGCTGTCCGATCATCGCCCGGAATCCAAGATGCTGCTCTACGATCCGACAAGACGCAAGGTGCATCCCTGGACGCAGTTCGATCTCCTGGCTCCGGCCGTCCAACAACAAATGGCACAGTTGCTGGCGGATCTGCTGAAGACCGGTGTCGATGGCCTGGTGTTCCGCAGCCGCGCCGAGAATAGTTTCGCCTACGAAGTGAGCGACGGCGTGTTGCGTCAGTTCGAAACGCAGGTGCATCAGCCTTCCTCCGAGGTGGCTCAGGCGCTTCGCGACCGCATGGCACTTCGCCCGAACGAGCCGGCCCCGGCTTCCGACAAGATCCTCTGGCGGTGGGTCGGGTGGAAAGCGCGCCAGGAGCTCGATACGATGGCCCGCTTCAAGAAATACTTGCAGAAGGCTGTCCCGCGTTTGCGGATGGTAATCGAAATTCATCCGGAAGCCTTGTCGAATCCGACGTCCGCGCTGGTGAACTACGGGGAAGATGCGGCGGAGGCGCGTCGGCACGGGTTCGATTTGCTGTTGGGCGGGGCGTCCCGCGAGGTTTCGGACGTCCGCTCGTTTGGCGGTGCGTTTAAGGGATGGAGTCGCGATGTCGTTCAGTCGGAGAAGGGCGAGCCACAAACCCTGCCACAGGGATGGGTGTTGCTCCGGACGCCGGCGGAGCACGGAGGGGGCATGTTCATGGGGCTCGCGCAACAGGCGGATGAACTCCGTACGCCCGACATTCGTCATCTTGTGTTTGTGCCTGACGCGCCCGTGGTGATTCCTTGACAAAGTTTTTCGCAGCTTTTACGATCGCGCAACCCGTTTCCTGTGCGCTTTTATTCACGTAGGCCGCTCGTGCAGCGGCCGTCACGAGGAGAGTCATGATACCGTCCAATCTTCGTTACCACCAGGAACATGAATGGGTCCGTGCTGAAGGAGCGCAGGCGACAGTCGGCATCAGTCATTTTGCCCAGGATGCGCTGGGCGACATTGTGTTTATCGACCTTCCGAAGGTCGGCGCCAAAGTCACCGCCGGCCAACAGATCGGCGAAGTGGAATCGACCAAAACCACGTCCACGATTTATACCCCGGTCAGCGGAACCGTCGCGAAGATCAATGCCGATCTCAAGGACCATCCTGAAGTCGTCAATTCCGATCCCTACGGCAAGGGGTGGATGGTGGTGATCGACCTTACGGCTCCGGCTGAAGCCGATCGGTTAATGACGGCCGCCCAGTACGAAACATTTCTGAGCAAACAGAAACATTAGGCGCGTTGTGAAGCACCTCGCCATTCTTGGTGCCGGTCCCGGTGGATACGTGGCGGCGATTCGAGCGGCTCAGCTCGGGGCGCGTGTCATCGTCATCGAAAACCAGGCTCTGGGCGGAGTCTGTCTGAATTGGGGCTGTATCCCGAGCAAGGCCTTGCTCTCGGTCGTGGAGCTTGGCGACAAGGCGAAGAAGGCTAAGGACTTCGGTATCCAGCTGGGCGGGCCTGTCACCTACGATCCCGCCGTCATGGTGGCCAGAAAAAATAAAGTCGTCTCCACGCTGGTGAAAGGCATCGCCACGTTGTTCAAAACGTGGAACATCGAGCATCTGGAGGGCACGGGTGAGTTGCTCGATGCGCGTACGATCCGGGTGACGAAGCCGGATGGCGCCGAAACCCGGGTGGTGGCCGACGGCCTGATCATTGCGACCGGTTCGTCCTGGCCGAATCTCCCGCTGTTTCCTATCGACGGAACTCAAATCATTACCAGTAAGCAGGCGTTGGACCTCAGCAAGATCCCCGCGAGCCTGTTGATCGTCGGCGGAGGGGTGGAAGGCTGTGAATTCGCCTCGCTGTACAGCGGGCTGGGTACGCAAGTGACGCTGGTCGAACTCGTGCCGCGACTGTTGCCGCTGGAGGATGAAGAGATCGGTCAGATGATGGAGCGTGAGCTGAAGAAGCGCGGCGTGGACATCCGGACCGGCGTCACGGTGGACCAAATCGTCAGGCAGCCGGAGGTCGTCACCGCCCGTCTGCGCGACGGCCTGTCGCTCAATGTGGAGCAGGTGCTGGTGTCGGTGGGGCGAGGGTTCAACTCGCGTGGCATTGGATTAGAAAAGGCCGGAGTGCAGGTCGGGACGCGCGGCGAAATCCTGGTTAACGACCGGATGGAGACGAATGTGCCCGGCGTCTATGCGATCGGCGATGTGGTCGGCAAGGCGATGCTGGCGCATGTCGCGTCGACGCAGGGGAAGGTGGCTGGTGAGAATTTTATGGGCCATCCCCGGACGATCGACTACGATGTCATCCCGACGGGCATCTTTACGTTACCGGAAATCGGGCGGGTGGGGCTCACGGAACAACAGGCCCGTGAGCGCTGTGTGGCCAATGGGCAGGACCCACAGCAGGGCGTGAAAGTCGGACGCTTCCGCTATGGGGGGCTGGGAAAGGCCCAGGCGACGGGGGATATTCAAGGATTGGTGAAGGTGGTGGCGGATGGAACGAACGACCGGATTCTCGGTGTGCACATTCTCGGGGCGCATGCCGCCGATCTCATCCATGAAGCGGCGTTGGCGATGCATGCCGGCGTGACCGTGTCCCGTGTGGCGGAGATGATTCATGCGCACCCCACGCTGGCCGAAGGACTGATGGAGGCGATGGAAGACGTGCATGGGCATGCCATCCATCTTGCGCGAAAGGCACCCTCGTCATGATGCATTCACTCCTCATCAAGGTGGCCATGCTGGTCGTCACGCTTGGGTCGTTGTTCTGGATTGCCTCGGTGACGCCGGTCACGAAGGTGATGCCGCCGCAGGCGCACCTGCCGTCTCTGGCCCCTGTAACGACCGCCTCCTCAAAGCAGGTGCCTGCTGTGTCGGCGCTGCCGAGACCAACAGCTGTCCAATCCGATCAGCCGGCCATCGCGTTGGTTGGGCCTGCGGCAAAGCCGGTTGAGGTCATCGAGCGTTCGATGGGACGAGAGAAGGTCTCCGCCAATCCACGCCCGGTCTATCAGGGTACGGTGCGGCCGATCGATCTCAATCAGGCCACGGTTGCCGATTTGGAGGCCTTGCCGGGCATCGGTCCCAAGCTGGCTCAACGGGTGATTGCTCATCGTGATGAGCGTGGCCCGTTTCACAGTGTGGATGACCTTCGGCAGGTGAGTGGAATCGGCCGCAAGAAGTTCGACCGGCTTCGCCCTCACGTGCTCGTCACCAATACCCGATCACTGGCTCGACACAAAGGAACTCTGTGACTTCCGTAGCGCAACAGCTGGACCTTATACTTCGAGGGATTGTTGAGGTTATTAATCCGAACGAGCTGGAATCAAAGCTGGCTCGCGCGATCAAGGAGCAGCGACCGCTGCGGGTCAAGGCGGGCTTCGATCCCACGGCTCCGGACCTGCATCTCGGTCACACCGTCCTGATCCACAAGTTGAAACACTTTCAAGACCTCGGGCATCAGGTCATCTTTCTGATCGGCGATTTCACCGGCATGATCGGCGATCCGACGGGACGGTCGGAGACGCGTGTCGCGCTGTCGAAGGAAACGGTGGTGGAGAACGCCAAAACGTATGAGCGCCAGATCTTCAAAATTCTGGACCCTCACAAGACTCAGGTGGAGTTCAACAGTCGTTGGATGAGTGCCATGACTGCCGATGGGCTCATCGAATTGAGTGCGCACTACACCGTGGCGCGCATGTTGGAGCGGGAAGACTTTCATAAGCGGTACACGGAGGGGAGGCCGATCAGCATTCACGAGTTCATGTATCCCTTGATCCAGGGGTATGACTCCGTCGCGCTCGAGGCCGATGTCGAACTGGGCGGTACCGATCAAAAGTTCAATCTGTTGATGGGCCGGGATCTGCAGCGGGATTACGGGCAGGCCGCGCAGATCGTCATCACCATGCCGCTTCTGGAGGGAACCGACGGCGTTCGTAAAATGAGCAAGAGCCTCGGTAATTATATCGCGCTGGAGGACAAGCCTGACGAGATGTTCGGCAAGGTGATGTCGATCAGCGATGCATTGATGCATCGCTACTACGAACTGCTGACGACGGAAGATTTGGCGCGGGTCAAGTCAGCCCATCCGATGGAGGCGAAGCAAGGTTTGGCCGAACAGATCGTCGCTCGGTATCACGGGGACGAAGCGGGTCGCGAAGCCAGGGGCGCGTTTCAGCAGAAGTTTCAATCGCGGCAATTTCCGGAGCATCCGGACGCCCGTGTGATCCTGACTCCGTCCGATGTGAAAGATGCGGGCGCGCCTTTGATCGGCCTTGTCGATTTGATTGCGAAAACCGGCTTGGTGCCGAGTAAAAGCGAGGCCAGGCGCTTGATTGCGCAGGGTGGGGTGGAGATCAACGAGCGGAAATTCACCGATGCCAATGCCGCGATCCCGTTAACGGCCGGTACGCCGCTACATATGCGCATCGGACGCCGTAAATTCGCAGTGGCTGAGTATACGGTGTAGCCGGCGTTCGCCGGTTGCCTTGACTTAGCAGCGGCTCCGGCGTAGGATTCGTTTTCTCTTCTGCACGGGGCGGGCGTAGCTCAGTGGTAGAGTCCTTGCTTCCCAAGCAAGTTGTCGTGGGTTCAAATCCCATCGCCCGCTCCAAAAAACCAATCCACATTCAGCAGATTTGAATCCACGACAGAGGGTTTCGAAGGGAGTATGCTCCCTTCGTGGGGAGACACGAGGGGGATGGCCCCCTCAGTGGGAGCCGGGAGGCAAGTTTCAGGGCCGATCCGGCGACGGAGTGTGGTTCAAATCCCATCGCCCGCTCCAAAAACACTCCTCGTTCGGTACGGTGGCTTTTAATCCTACTCATTGCTCCGAACAGCGGAAGAAACCGCTCCAGTAGCCTGGCTCCCCTTGCTGTTTCGAGGATTGTCCTCGGAGATGAAATAAGCTCTCACCGCGTTTACTGGCCGTGCCCCATCCTCCCGTGAGCAGTCCGAGGCCCCTTTCTCCGGGCGATCGGAAAGGGTCCCTTCACCGGAAGGCCGGTTGATAGCAATGCGAGTCTATCTGTCCGATGCGTTGATGTTCGTCAATGCAGGGAAATTTGAATGGTTGGGTGACGTGAACGGCTCCGTCACACCAGGGCAGGTAGTCTGGTCAATCCATTCTGGTGCGCACGGATGAGCAATTTCTGGCGGTTCGAGACGCCGAGCTTGTCGAAGATGCTGGTGAGGTGATGCCGAACTGTGATGCTCGAAATGCACAGGCGGTTGGCGATGTCTTTGTTGGAAAGACCTTCGCTGATTAATCGAACGACCTCACGTTCCCGTTCGGTCAGGCCGTCTGACTGCTTGGATTGACTGGGAGTCGCTGGACTCAAAGCGAGAAGGTCTTTCTGAATAGTCGGCATTGGGCGAGCCGATTGTCCGTCCAACCTCAATACGACCTCCTTGCTCGACCGGGTCAGATGGGCGATCGTGGCAATGAGCACGGCCGAGGGCTGAACTTTCAAGACAATGCTGTCGATGCCGGATAGAAAAGCTTGCCGCGCGCATTCCACATCGTCGAAGCCGCATAATAGGATTGTCCTCACGCCGGGAATTGCAGCTTTAAGTTTTTGGATGAGGTCCGGTACCGCGGTACCATTTTCCGTATCAATGATGACGATGTCCGGCCGCTCTATCGCCAGTATCTCGTCGATCTGCGCACCGTGAACGGTTTGGCCGACCAGCCTCATCCATTTCTCAGCTTCGACAATTCTCTGCAAGCCGAGGCGTAGAAGATAGTTGCTGCTGACGATCGCCACCACCGTCGACGTCGTTTCTTCAGTTCCGGTCATCGATCCTCCTGGAAAGCAAGTACCGCTCAGACGCCTGTCTTGCCATGATCAAAATTTACCTACGTAGTTGCTGAAAAGACTACGCAATGAAAGCTAGGTTAAATTGGTGATTCCGTAAGCCTTCGATGGCGCATATTCTCATATCCGCAGAGCTTCCAGCAATCAGTAAATGTTAGGAGTGAATCATCCCAAGTCATTGCTGGTATTGGATTTATAAAGATTGACGGTTTTACTTATACGAAAGATGTAAGTGTTCGAAAATGTGCACTAGTTGATATACGAGGTCGATATCTCGTAGGGCAAACAGGTTTAGACGGGTAAGATGCGGGCACTCGCGTGAGAATTCTTGGAATAATAATACTTGCTTATGTCTGTTCCCGATTTTTGAACAATAATGCACAAAATATCTGGCACAAATGTACCAGTCGTGAGCGCTCTGAAAGCAAGAACAGCGCGGCACCAATGTCCGATGTAAACCAACGAAAAAATCTTTAAAAGAGCGTGCAAGTTCATGGGACTCAGAGGGCGAAGCTATGTTGAAGAGTACAGAGAGTGGTCCGGCGGTTCAGATTCCCGAGCATGGCGGCCTAACGGTTGATCTGCGATGGTATGCGCTCAGTACGCGTTCTCGGCATGAAAAACAGGTGCGAGATCGCCTGGCAAATATCGGAGTCGAACCGTTTCTCCCGATGGCTCGTAAACTCAGCCAATGGTCTGATCGCAAGGTTTGGACCGACACGCCGCTTTTTTCCGGCTATTGTTTCGCCCGGTTTTCTCTCCTGGATAGTCACGCTGTGCGTCAGACGCCGGGAATCGTTCGAATCGTCGGGTCCCTTATGCCTGAAGCGATTCCGGATGAAGAACTCGCGGCGATCAGGATGCTCGCCCAAAGCGAGCGATCCTTTGAGCGTCACGATTACCTGGCCGAAGGGGCGTGGGTAGAAGTCGTGCGAGGCCCATTGGCAGGGTTACGTGGACAATTACTCAGGAAGGCGGGCCACGAGTGTCTCGTCATTCGCGTGAACCTCATTCAACAAGCCGCTACCGTCCACATCGATATGAGTGAAGTCGTCGCCGTTCAGTAATCCCCCGCTTGTCTTATTCCTCCACGCTCTCAGGATGTGGCAGGGATAATCGTATCCGAGTCGATACGGCTATGCCCAAATCCCGTTTTTCTCATAACCAAATCATGGCCATCGTGCGTGAAATGGAACACGTTCGTCCCCTGAAAGCCCTTGCGCGAAAGCATGGGGTCTCGACGGCGACGCTGCATCGCTGGAAACTGCAGGTGGCTGATGAGCAAAAGCCTGATCGAGAACGTCTTCGTTCCTTGGAAGTTGAGCATCGACGGCTGAAGAACAAATATGCCGAACTGTCGCTGGATTATCTGACTCTACGGGCGGCCCTGGTTAAGGACGTCAATAGAGAGTGTTAGGTTCATCGGTCGGCCGGACTTCGTCTTGTTGAAATTCTTAATAGTCTGGAGGGTCTACAATGCGTGGGTTTACCGCCTTGGCAATCGGATTGTTACTCGTTGGGGGTGTTGCTCCCATGTTGCGGTCGTCACCGGTCGCGTTCGCCCAGACGGGTGCTCCCGAAATGGGGGGGAAGGAGGGTGCCCCCGCGTTTACGACCGTTCCGGCGCATGCAGGCGCACATCCGGGAGAGAAACTCTCCAACATCGTCACGGATGCCTATACGATCGGGGCGGAAGACGTGTTGGAAATCACGGTCTGGAGAAATGCGGATTTGTCCAAGACCGTTCAAGTTCGGCCGGATGGGAGGTTTTCACTGCCGGTCATTCGTGATGTGGTCGCAGTCGGGAAAACGCCGTCGCAACTGGCGGATGAAATCACGCGTAAGTTGAAAGAATATGTCCAGAATCCTGTTGTGGCGATCAGCGTGCGCGAGGTCAATAGCTACAACATTTTCGTCCTGGGCGAGGTCGTGAGGCCGGGAAAATATCCGCTCAAGAGTAGGACCACACTCTTGCAAGGGATTACGGTGGCCGGTGGATTTACGCCGGTGGCTGCCAGGAATCAGGTAGTGATTTTCCGATTCGGCGAGAACGGTTCGACAATGCAGACAGTCACGTCCAGCTATGACGACATTGTTCTGCGCGGCGGAATTGCAGGAAATCTGGAGCTTCGCGCGGGAGACACGATTGTAGTGCCAAGCGAGTCGATGGTCGTGTTCCCGGGACAGCAACAGTAACAAGGCCCTCTTACTCAGGCAGAATGGTCATGCAAATACAACATATGACGAAGTTCATTGTGCTGCTTTGCGCGGTTGCTTTCATCGGCACTGGTTTGGTGGGTTGTGCGGCGACCGTGCAGGAGCGTGAATATGAAGCGCCTGGAGGCTTTTTGCTTGGACCGGAGGATATCTTGGAGGTCACCGTCTGGAAAAACGCCGATTTGTCCAGAGTCACCCCCATCCGTCCGGACGGTCTGATTTCCATGCCGATTATCGGCGATGTACAGGCAGCCGGACTCACGGCAGATGGGTTGGCCCATCGAATTGCGGAGCGTCTGAAACAGTTCGTGGCTGGAAGTCCGGCCGTCTCAGTCAGTGTCAAGGAGCTGAATAGCTATTCCATCTTTGTGTTGGGCGAGGTCACGAAACCTGGCAAATACCAAGCCAAATCGTACGTCACCCTGTTACAAGCCATTTCGATGGGCGGTGGCTTCACGGAATACGCGAAGAAAAATAGTCTGCAAGTCGTACGTAACCGCCTCAACGGCGACAACAAGATCCATGAAACCCGCATTCCCGTACGTTATGACGATCTCCTGGCCGGACGAGGAGAACCGGGCAACATGATTCTCTTGTCCGGCGATACGGTCATTGTCCCATAACCTCAGACCTTACCAACGAATGCCCAGGTAATTCCGGGCTGGCGCATTCTCTTACTACATTTCGATCTCCGGAGATCGGTGCGGCTGTCAGGTCCAACCAGTCTCCCGCCGGCTCGGTACGGCAGGGGGGGCCACACGCAACGTCTATTCCGGTGATCGAAGTGCGGAGTCATAATAGGTTCGGAGGTAGTCATGGCATGCGATCTGCGCTTGCCGCTGTTCTCATTTACGGAGCGGTCGTCGCGACCAACGTCAGCCGGCCTGCTCCTGCGCACGCCGACACAAAGGTGATCCCGTCCGTCACGCTGTCTGAACGGTACGATTCCAACGTATTTTTCGCGCCACCGGAATTCCTTCCTCCCGGACAGCGCCGGAGCGACTTCGTCTCGACTATTGCAGGCGGGCTACAAGTACTGCATAAAACGAGAAATATCGAAGCGAGCCTGACCGGGGGAGCCGATGCCAATGCGTATGCGTACAACTCGAGCTTGAACTATTTCTCAACCTCGGCCGATGCCTATGCCAAGCTGGATGGGCTAGTGGGGCAGCTCACTGAAGGAGCGCATCTGCTGATCAGCCAGCGGTTTCGCTATACGCCTGAACAGCCAAGCTTCTTGACGGGAACGAAAGGTCAGGGGCTCGACGATCCCTTTCTCCGGGGTATTCAGGGGTTTCGAGCCAATACGTTTTCAAATACCACGGCTGTAAACGGCGAATACCCGCTGTTCAGAGGGTTGGGACTTCAGGGGAGCTACTCCTTCTCCACTTATAGAGTCGGTTCAATCCTGGTTTTGAACACCACCGGGGCGACGTTTTTTGATACGAACCTCCACACCTGGTCGGTTGGCCCCAGTTACAGGCTCTCTCCCGCCGATCATCTATCGCTGTCGTATCAGCAGAGCCTGGTCACGCAGACGGTGACCGACGGCAGCCAGAACATCGAGTACAACACGCAGGAACTCTGGGCGAACTATACGCGGGCCATGCCTGATTGGACGGCGACCGTCCGCGGCGGCGTCACGTTGATTGAACCGGCCAGTCGAGCCTATCCGAGCGCTGTCTTGAGCATCACGAGCAATCCCGAGCGCTCCACATCGATCCGATTGGATCTGTCACGGCGCGCGGCTCCCTCCTTTTTTATCGTCGGAGGCGCGACGATCAGCAATGTGGGACAGTTGGAGGTGACTCAACGACTGTCCAAGCGATTCAGCCTTCGGGGCAGTTTCAGTTACGGGTACAACGAAGTCGTGCCGATGAAGACCGTAAAATTCGAAAACCTGAACGCCGTTGCGGGATTGAATTACAGTGTGTCGCGAACCATGTCGATCGATCTGTTTTACAGCTATAACGATTTCAAACTCACCCAGCCCGGTGTGCCATTCGATGTGGTACGCGATGTGGTGATGCTGTCGCTTACCGCGCAGTGGAAATAGCCTGAGCATGCGGCACAACGGCGGCACGGGGCCGAGATGGTATTGCGCCGGCGCATCCAAATAGATTGGTAGACAGCGGAATTGAGGTCATGACGTGGAGCAGATAGCGAAACTCGACACAATAGCAGGGCAAGCGGTCGAGCAAGTACCGCTGCTGGTTCTTCGGCCCAGAAAGGGCTGGCAGCAACTCGGCTTGAACGATCTGTGGCAGTCTCGCGAGCTGCTCTATTTTCTGTGCTGGCGGGATATCAAGGTTCGCTATAAACAGACGGCCCTCGGGGTAGCCTGGGCGATCCTTCAGCCGCTGATGACGATGGTACTCTTCAGTTTGTTTTTTGGCAGGTTGGCGAAGATGCCCTCAGACGGTGTGCCGTATCCCCTGTTCGTCTTTACGGCGTTGGTGCCGTGGATGTTCTTCGCCAACGGTATCACGCAGTCATCCGGAAGTTTGGTGGAGAATGCCAGCTTGCTGAAGAAAGTCTACTTTCCACGTCTGGCCGTTCCCATCGCGAGTATCATCGCCGGCGTCGTGGATTTCTGTTGTTCTTTTGTCGTGTTGATGGCGATGGTGCTGTACTACGGGGTTGTTCCCTCCTTGGCTATGCTTGCACTGCCCTTGTTCCTGGCGCTTGCCTGTATCTCCTCGTTGGGAGTCGGATTGTGGCTCTCCGCATTGAATGTCCAGTTTCGCGATGTGCGATACGTGATTCCGTTTCTGACCCAGCTATGGCTGTTCGCCACACCCATTGCCTATCCCAGCAGTCTGCTTTCCGAACCGCTGCGCACGTTCTATGGTCTCAATCCGATGGTGGGGGTCGTCGAAGGATTCCGCTGGGCCCTGCTAGGGACTGAGACATCGCCGGGGCCGATGCTTCTCGTGTCTGCATCGGTCAGTGTGGTGGTCTTGATCACAGGCGCGTTTTACTTCCGGCGGATGGAAGTCACGTTTTCCGACAGGGTGTGAAGAGCATGGCTGATCTTGCGGTTCGTGTCGAACATCTCTGGAAACAGTATCAGGTCGGACGCCAGCCGGAACGCTACTCCACGCTCCGCGACACCATCACGAACACGTGCCGCGCGCCGATCGACTTCCTGCGTGGCGTGCTTCGCGATCGGTCGAACTCCGGCCCCGCGGGGAACGACCATTTCTGGGCGGTCAAGGATGTGTCCTTCGACATCCGGCGCGGTGAAGTCGTCGGTATCATCGGTCGTAACGGTGCGGGTAAAAGTACCTTGCTCAAGATGCTCTCGCGGATCACCGAACCGTCGCTGGGGCAGGTCTCACTCTATGGACGCGTAGGAGCGTTGCTGGAGGTCGGCACCGGGTTTCATCCCGAACTGAGTGGACGGGAAAATATTCAACTGAATGCGGCAATTCTCGGAATGAAGCGCGAGGAATTATCCGCGAAGTTCGATGAAATTGTGGCGTTTGCCGAGGTCGAAAAGTTCATCGACACCGCGGTGAAGCACTACTCCAGTGGCATGTATCTCCGGTTGGCCTTCTCGGTAGCAGCCCATTTGGAACCGGAGATTTTGATTGTGGACGAGGTGTTGGCCGTGGGTGATGCCGCGTTTCAGAAAAAGTGCCTTGGGAAAATGGAGGGGGTTGCAAAAGAAGGTCGCACGGTTTTGTTTGTCAGTCACAACATGCAGGCAGTCACGCGCCTCTGTGAACGCGTCATTCTGCTGGACAATGGCGGTGTTGCGGGCGACGGACCGGCCAGCCAAATGGTGACCCGCTATCTTTCATCCAGCGAGGGAAGTACCAAGCTCCGGGAATGGGACGATCCTGTGCGGGCGCCCGGCAGCGATGTCGTCCGACTCCGGGCGGTACGAACACGTGCCGAGGACGGTTTCCCGACGGATCTGGTGGACATCAGGAAACCAATCGGGGTTGAAATTGAATATGACGTGCTCAAGCCGGGTCATATCTTTCATCCCTGTTTCAGCGTTCATAACAGCGAAGGCGTACATCTCTTCTCCGCTCAGGATACGGATCGCACGTGGATGCGCCGCCCGCGACCGGCCGGCCGCTATATCAGCACCGGTTGGATCCCCGGCGACTTATTGAACGAGGGGGCTCTGTTTGTGGGCGTGGCGATCTGGACGCTCGCTCCGGATCACTGCCACCTCTACGAACGAGACGCAGTGGCGTTCAATGTCGTCGATTCTTACGAAGAGGAATCCTCGCGAGGTGGCTGGCTGGGTACGGTACCGGGAGTCATTCGCCCGTTCTGTAAATGGGAGACGCAGGTCGAACGGGAGTGTGCCGTGGCGAGTCAGGGTCTGCCACAAGAACAGTGTAAAAAGTAGCGTGGTTCAGCCGGCACGGGCGATCACACATGGTTGATCGGCTCACGTCGAACATTCCCCAGCATGCCTCTTCTCAGAAAACTCAGTCTCGACTGTGCGCACTTCTGTATGCTCTGGGCGTGGACCTGGCCCATCGGAAGGATCGCCAGGTGGTGTGCGACCCTGTTTGTGCCGCCGGACCGTGGCCGGTCCTGTCTTGCCTGGTTCAACCGAAGAGGCTATGTCTCGCTGAGCGCGATCACTCATGGAGCCGAGCTTCGTCTGGGGAGCAACGTGTTTATCGGCGACCGCGTCCTCTTGTATCAGGATCGTGACGGTGGCCCCATCGAACTCGAAAAGGGTGTACACGTGTTCAGCGATACGCACCTACAGACCGCGCAGGGTGGCAGTATCCGGATTGGAGCGAATACACATGTTCAGCCCCGGTGCCAGTTTACTGCCTGCCTGGCTCCGATCGAGATAGGGGTAGGCGTTCATATTGCCGCGGGCTGCGCCTTCTACCCCTATAACCATGGGGTCGCGCCCGACGTTCTCATTGGGAAGCAACCGTTGCAAACCAAAGGCGGTATTGCGGTGGGCGATGATGCCTGGTTGGGGTACGGAGTGATCGTATTGTCGGGAGTGCAGATTGGAAGGGGAGCGGTGATCGGCGCCGGCTCCGTCGTAACTCACGATATTCCGGAGGGGGCCATTGCGGTGGGCTCGCCGGCCCGTATCATCAAGTTCCGTAATTGAGGTGTGAGCGTTGCCCATGGAACACAAGCCCGAACCGTTCGTGACCGTACTCACGCCTGTGTATAACGGTGAAAAGTACCTGGCGGAATGTATCGAGAGTGTGTTGGCTCAGACCTACTCCAACTGGGAGTACTACGTCCTCAACAATCGCAGCACCGACCGGACTCTGGAGATTGCAGAGTCGTATGCGGCAAAAGACTCTCGCGTTCGAGTCGTGACGACCGACCGGTTTCTTCCGATCATGGAGAACCACAACACGGCGTTCCGGCTCATGTCCAAGGAAAGTCAGTACTGCAAAATGGTTCATGCGCCGGATTGGTTGTTTCCGGATTGCATCGAGAAAATGGTCGACCTGGCGGAGGCCCACCCGAACGTGGGTATCGTCGGAGCCTACAGTCTTAGGGATCATACGGTCATTTGCAACGGGTTGCCCTACCCGAGCCCTGTGACGAACGGGAAGGAACTAGGTAGAAAGACGTTCTTGGGTGGTCCCGGTGTCTTCGGAACCCCGACCACGGTGCTCTTCGGTGCCGATGTAGTCAGGAGCCGGCCCCACTTCTACAATGAGGCCAGCTTTCATGCGGATTCGGAAGCCTGCTTCGATGTTCTACGAGACCGGGACTTCGGGTTCGTCCATCAGGTGCTCACCTACTCACGTGTCTTTCCTGAAAATGCCAGTCGGTTCGATGAGATTTGTTTGCTCTTCCCTGAGATCGAAACCCTTTTAAAGTACGGCCGCGACTATCTCAGTCCTGACGAATTCAACCGGGAAACCGCGCGGCTCTGGGATCGTTACTATACGTCCCTGGGGTCGCGAGTCTTCCGCAATCGGGCGAAGGGGTTTTGGCAGTATCACCAAACAAATCTCAAGCGCATCGGCCACTCATTACGAGTCGAACGAATTGCCAAAGCCGTGCTTGTGAAATGTTTCGACATCGTTTTTAACCCTCTCAATACCTCACTTCGCATCACCAGGAAGCTGGGGAGTTTCTGAAGTCTGACGACGTCGGTGAAATTCCATACTACTTGCCGGCCGGTAGTCTATCTCCAAACCATAGGCCCTCAGTCATGAAAAAAATCCTGATGGTTGCCCGGTTTTTTCCGCCCGAGGGATCGGCCACGTCGTTTCGGACGTTGCGGTTCGTGCGCCAACTCGTAAAAATTGGATGGGACGTCACCGTCGTGACCGCTGCTCCCAGTCAATACGAACGGTACGATGCCAAGCTGGTTACCACGGTTCCCGGCCAGGTCCGGGTGATTCAGGCTAAAGGGTACGACCTGTGGCAGTGGTTTCAGTCCTGGCGCTGTCGAAGAATCGAGCAGCGGTCTGTAGGCCGACAGAGCGACGCGGCTCGAACACCTGCCGTTCGGGCGGGCGGCAGTCTCCGGGCTTGGGCCCGTGAGATGGATCGGCGCGTAGAGGCCTGGTGGTATCAGCCGGATGTGGACATGCCCTGGATTCGTCCCGGGATCAAGGCCTGCTTGGAAGTCTGTGCGGATCAGCGTCCAACGATCATCTGGGCGAACGCCGGGCGACTCTCCGCGTTCCAGATCGCCCGGGAGGTATCGAAACACACGGGTGTGCCCTACGTATTGGACTTCGACGATGCGTGGACGGTGACATCGAACGATCACGACAGGCGCAGGCCAAAAGCGGCGACAGGCCGAATTCGCCGAGGCATGTACGAGTTGCTTAAAGGAGCCCATGCCGTGATCTTCAGATATGAAAGCGAAGCGGAATGTTTTTGGCGGGCCTATCCGGGGGCATTGCAGGCTTCTCGAATCTATATCATTCCCAACGGATTCGAGGCTCCCATCGAGTCGTTCGCTGCGCTTCCGGGAGACAAGTGTACCCTGCTGTATTCTGGAACCTTGCCCGATTACCGCTATGACACTCTGTTGCAGGCTCTCGGGGAGTTGAAGGAGAAAGAGCCTGAGGTGGTCAAACAGTTGCGTCTGCGCTTCGTCGGGGAAGGCATGGAGCCTCTTGCCGCCGAGGTTCATGTTCGTGGCCTCTCGAACATGGTCGAAGCGTCAGGCCCGGTCTCTTTTGAAGAGGTCTCCCGACTCCAGCGGGACGCACATGCGTTATTAGCGCTTGGAAGACCCGCGACCATGAAAGGGTATGAACTGTTTGCCGGAGCCAAGCTGTTCGGGTACTTGAAGGGCGGCCGGCCAATTGTCGGGGTGTTACCGCCGGATGAAACGAAACAGGTATTGATTCGCGTCGGAGCCAAAACGGTGGCGGATGTCGACTCGGTACCGGAGATCGTGGCGGTTCTGCGGACCCTGCTTGAAAAATGGTCCGCCGGCGATTTGGCGTCCTTGGTGCCTGACCGGAAGGCTTGCGAGGCCTATTCATCTGAGCGGCAAACCGAGATTCTGGTGCGCGCACTGGAGGGCGTGCCGCCGGAAAAGCCGTTTATTCCTGGAGCGCAGACCATTCCGCCGAGTTTGCGGGACATCGAAGATCCGAAATGGTTGCAAGGCGGTTGTTAAGTCGCCTCGCGATGCGCCCCCGGTGAGTGATCAGGAGCAACACGTGTATTTTTGTATCCGTGACGATGACACCAGCTTCTTCACTGCGCCGGATGAACTGGAGCGAGCCTACGGCGAAGTGACGAAACATGGTCCGGTGTCGCTGGCGATCATTCCATTTTGCCGGGCGGGGAACAGCAAAGGCGTGCCGGCGGCTTACCGCGAGCAATGGTCGATCCATGCGCTCGAGGAAAACGGAGCGTTGGTGGAGTATCTGCGCCGCGGGATCGCCGAAGGGCGCTACGAAGCCATGCTGCACGGCTACCATCACGACGAGTTGGAACACCGCCGGGAGTTTTTGCACGGTACCGACCTTGCCCGAAAAGTGCGAGAAGGCAAACGGTATTTGGAGCAACTGCTGGACACCACCATCCGCGTCTTCGTTCCGCCACACAATGCGATCGGCAAAGAAGGATTACAGGCCATCACCGCGGCAGGGCTGCATCTTGGCGGCGTCGCCGGCATGCGTCATGGCTGGCCCTGGTGGTCTCCATCCTGCCTTGGCATCTGGTGGCACTTGAGACGGCGGCGCAAAAACGGGCTGGACGGATTACCCTATGTGCTGGATGTACCGGGTCATAAGGAACTGGCGGGAACCCCTATCACCCCGGCGGCCGTGCTCCGGAAAAGTCTGAGACGGTTTGACGAAGCCATCGGACTCGATGGCGTATTTTGCGCCGCCACACATTATTGGGAATTCGGTCAGCCGGTCACCGATCCAGATGCCACCACCGTCGGGGATCATCTCTATAAGCTGGTCCGACGGGCGATGGCTGATTCAAAGGTTCGCTGGCAGTCTGTCGGAGCCGTGATGACCGGAAGTCCACCATTAGGCAAGCGACCCTAGCAGCCACGCTTCCAGGCTCTCCTCGACCACCTCTACACGCCTGTCCGCTCGGTTTCACTCCTGCTCGAATCAGAAGGTACCTATGTGCGGTTTTCTGGCCATACTTCAGGATGCACCCCGCATCGAACTTCACACGGCGCAGGCTGCCGCCGACCGTCTTGCCCATCGAGGGCCGGATGGATCGGGGAAATGGACGGAAATGCAGGTGATGCTCTTTCACCGGCGCCTGTCGATCATCGACTTGGCCACGGGCCAACAGCCGATGGTGAGTCGAGACCAGCGATACGTCATCGTGTTTAATGGCGAGATCTACAACTATGCCGAGATTCGCGACGAGTTGATTCGGGAAGGTATTCGGTTCCGGACGCAATCCGACACGGAGGTGTTGCTGGAAGGGTTTGCTCGCCGGGGGGCGGCGATCGTCGGTCAGGTGAACGGCATCTTTTCATTTGTCGTGTGGGATCGGTTGAACAAGGTGGCATTCGGCGCGCGTGATCGGCTGGGAATCAAGCCGCTCTGTTGGGCCGTCTCCGGGGGGACCTTCGTGGCCTCTTCGACCCTGGAACCGTTCGATGCCCTTCCCGGTTTTGGTCAGGTAGACCCGGTCGCCGTGCGGGATCTCCTGGCGTTCGATTACATTCCGTCCCCCCGCTCGATTCTTCAGAAGGTTCAGAAACTCGAACCAGGCTGCCGGTTCCTGTGGCGATTGGGTGATGAGGCCCCCCGGATCGAGCGGTATTGGGCCCCTCCAGGTCCGGACATCCAGGCGGTCGTACCAGAGGAAGGTGACCTCGAACGGTTGCTCCAGCATGTCGTGCGGCGCCAGATGATCAGCGATGTGCCGGTCGGCGTCTTTCTCTCCGGCGGCATCGACTCGTCACTGTTACTTGCCCTGATGGCGCGTGAGAGCGAAAAGCCGGTGCGATCCTTCTCCATCGCCTTCAAAGATGCGTCCGCCGATGAATCCTCCATCGCGGGACTCGTGGCTCGGCAGTTCGGAACCGATCATACGGTGCTGCCGGCCGAGGATTTCGGCCCGGATATGCTCTTGGATCTGCTCGGGCGACTGGATGAACCGTTTGCCGATCCCGCGCTTGTGCCGACCTACGCACTCGCAAAAATGACGGCCGGTCATGTGAAAGTCGCGCTGTCTGGGGACGGGGGCGATGAGGTGTTCGGAGGATATCCAAAATACTTGATGGATAACAATCGTCCTCCACGGATTCCGGGTAGCTGGCTCCTCGATCGATCTCTCCGCGTATCGAACTGGCGCCCGCGTGGTATGGCGCATCTCTATTGGCGAACGCTGTCCCCGGAAGAGCGCATCCGATGGTCCTGGGTCCGGTACGGAGATTTCCCCATTTTTCGAAAAGATCTCCGTCAGGTGTTGGCGGCGGCCTACCACGATGAGGCCCGCGTGTCAGAGTATTTCGAGCCCTGGGCGCGACGAGCACGGCAATACGGCGCGTCCATCGATAGGGATCTCTTGATGCGGGCCGATCTGGAAACCTATCTGAGTGAGAATTGCCTCGTCAAAACCGATCGTGCGAGCATGCTGGCTTCGCTTGAGGTGCGGGTTCCCTTTCTCGACGAACTGATCCTCGACCGGATTCTACCGCTGCATGCGGACCGGAAGATCGTCAACGGCACGTTGAAGGCCTTGCTGATCCCGATCGCGCAGCGACTCCTGCCCAGGCAGGTCTGGGACCGGCCCAAGCATGGATTTAACGTCCCGCTCGACAAGTTTCTATCCGGTCTCTGGAGGCCGGCATTCGACGCTGCGATAGATTGGGGAGAACAGCATATCGGTCTCTTCAATTATCCGTACCTCCGGCGCCTTCAGGCAATCAGTAGATCGGAAAGCGGGATCGGACGAGAGCTCTGGAATCCATTTGTTTTTCTCGCCTGGGCGATGAGACGCAAGGTCACCGTATGAAAATCGTATTTCTGAACGATGTCGCGTACGAATACGCCATAGGATCGCCGAAGGCGGTCGGGGGGACAGAGCGCGATATTTGGATTCTGTCACGTGCCTTGGCTGCAGCAGGGTGGTCGGTTGTCGTTGGAGTGTGCGGAGCGATCGCGATTGGACAGCGCAGGATCATCGAAGGCGTGGAGTACGTGGGAATCAACCCTGGAAACCCTGTTGTCGCGTGGCATAGATTTCTCGGCTCTGAGCGACCCGACTGGCTGTTTTGGGAGGGTGCGTCCCATTGGTGGGGAATTCTTGTAGAGATAGCGAAACGGCACGGAGCCCGCACCGTCTTCCATACGGCGTTCGATACCGATGTGTCGCCACGACAGGCGTTGGTGAGGCGGAGTCGTTGGTGGCCGCTATATGCATGGGGACTCGAGCGAACCGACCGGATCTTTGTTCAGCACATGGGGCAGTTCGACATGCTGCCTTCACGATGGAGAGCAAAATCGGAGGTTCTGCCGAAGGTGTGCCAGCTCCCGCCGACAATGGATCCTCACTCAGGGCGATCTCCCTACATCGCGTGGGTCGCCATGTTGCGCACACCGAAACGCCCAGATCTTCTGGTGAAAATTGCGCGGAAATCTCCGAATTTGAAATTTGTCGTGTGTGGTGGCTTGACGGCACATAGGTCGCAAGGGGATTCCACGGCGCAGGCTGCGGAGTTCCTCAAACAATTGCCGAACGTCGAGTATCGTGGGCGGGTGGATCCTGAGGAGGCCGCTGGAGTCATCGAAAACGCCGCCCTGCTTTTGTGCACCTCCGATCAAGAGGGGTTTCCGAATACATTCGTGCAGGCATGGAGCCACGGCACACCTGTCGTCACGCTCCGGGTCGATCCCGACCACATCATCAAGCAGCGCAACGTGGGAATGGTCACTGGTACGGTTGATCCCACGGTGGAACAGTTGCAGCGATTAATGTCCAGTATTCAGGATCGCCAGGCCATGGGCATCAGGGCACGTGAATACATTCTCGAGCGACACAGTACGGAAGTCGTGGTCAAAAAGTTTGATGCCGCGACGCGTCATTGGATTCGATGAGATAGCATGAGAGTGTTGGTCATACAGTCAGAGCTTGGAGTCCTGCGCGGTGGGGGAGAGAACTTTACGCGAAACTTGTTTCAGTCCTTCGCCGACCGGGGGCATGAGGTCTGGGCGACCTTCATTGCCGATTACAGGGGGCAGTATCCCCTCGCCCTCCCTCCGGCATTTCGCCCGCTCCCGCTGGCCGGATGCTGGTCAAGAAAGCTGGGGCAGGACGCGCTCTCCACGATGGCGGCTTGTTTGCCGAAGCGAACGCAACTGAGAGCGCATTGGGATCGTGTGCAAGCGGCACTCTGCTGGCGAACCGTTCGGTGGCATGATGAGCGGTTTACACGTCGCGTCGAACAGGAGTTCGGTGGCCGTTGGAAAGAGTTCGATGCGGCGTACGTGCATGCAAGCGCGGTCTTGGCATCGCGAATCGCTCCCCATTGCCCGACCATGTTGCGGTTGCCAGGACCGGTCTCGCCGGATTTCGAAGCGGTGCTCAGGTCAATTCCGGTCGTCTGCGCCAATGGGGACGCGTTGAGCAAGATTCGTGAATTTGTGGGCGATCACGCCCTCGAACTTCCCATCGGTTTGGACGGGGATTTGTTCAAGCCGGGCGCGTCCCCAATACGGCAGCGGTTGGGGTGGACGGATACCGATTGGGTAATCGGATATGTGGGGCGGCTGGCTTATGTCAAAGGGATCGATCTGCTTACCCGCGCATTTCTAACGATTCGCCGAACCCTGCCGCAGGCGAGGTTCCTGGTCATCGGATCGGGGGAAGAGCAGGGGAAATTGCGGCTTTTGTTGAAGGACGAACTGGCGCAGGGCATCGCGCACATCGAACCTGATGTGCCGCACGCCGTGTTGCCGGAGTGGTATCGTGCCATGGATCTCTTTGTAATGCCGAGCCGATATGAAAATTATTCCAACGCCGCTCTCGAGGCCCTCGCTTGCGGGGTGCCGTTCTTGGCATCCGGAATAGGCGGGAACCGGAGCCTGGCTGAGACTTGCGGTGGACGGCTGTTCGAGCAGGGTTCGGACGATTCGTTGGCCCAGGCGCTGCAGTCCATCGCCGACAATCCCGGTGAGGCTCGATTGCGGGGCATGTTGGGGGGAGAGGAAATCCGAAATCACTACAGCTGGTCCGCCAGCGCGAAACGGTTGGAGGCCATGCTGGAGCAAGCCTGCGCAACCGTCGCCAGGAAAGCCGCATGCACGTCCTAGATGCCGTTCCCATCGAATATCAGCGCAGCACGGCCTCCGCAGCATTGGCTCCCGCCGAATACGGGTATTACTTCGTCATCTTCTACACGGTCCTGGGAGCGCCGTTGGGGCTGATCCTGATGGGAAGCATCGGCTCCGGATTTCTCTTGATTCCGGTCCTGGCGCTATGTTTTCTCGCCCTTGGCCCGGCAATCCTGAATACCATGCAGACGGCCTGGGTGCCCCTTGCCTGCGGACTCACCTATCTCTTCATCCAGCTCGGCATACATGGAGTGTCTCTCTACGAGCCCTATGTCTATCCGTTCTGCCAGTGGATCCTTTCCCTGGTCATTGTTCAGGCGCTCGCGGCGCATCGTCCCAACTTCCTGAACCGGTTTCTCTGGTTTACCCTGTTTTTGGGACTCTCCATGTTGCCGTACATGACACCGAGCCAGGGCGGGGGCTATGCGCGTGTGGCGTTGAATCAACAATTAGGCTATGCGAATGCCAATGCCATGGCGGGGTGGTTTGGTTTCTGTGTGGTCTGTCTGGTCATCAAGGGATTTCTGGAAAAGAAACCGGCATCGCGATGGGTGGCATGGGTTCTGGCGTTGTTCTGCTTCTATGTCGTGACATTGACCATAAGCCGGGGAGCGCTGCTGGCCATCACCGTTGCGCTCCTGGTGGCCAGCCGACGTTTGCTAAGGGGGGGCTTACTCCCGCTTCTTCTCTTGGGCGGGTTCATTGCAGGACTGGTGGAGCTCGGCGTGTTCGATCAGGCGGTGCGGTCCTATTCGTTGCGCGCGGGAGAGGAGACGGGACGGTTTCGCGTCTGGCCGCTGCTCATAGAAAGGTTTCTGGGTTCGCCATTGATTGGAGTCGGCGCCGCACATCCGGGAGCCGTCACCAGCACCGGCAAGTACGTGACGCCGCACAATAGTTTCCTTCTGTTTGCGGTGGCATCAGGAGTCCTTCCCTTGCTGCTATTTTGTGCGTACCTCGTCCGGAGCGGGCTGGCGGCGTTACGCACAGGGAAGTCGTCGGAGTACGAAAGTGCGTTCCACCTGCCGCTCGTCGTATATGCGGTGTTGATCACCTGCGCTGGAAACACGGATTTTATGTCCCCTTGGGCGATTGTTTCCCTCTCGCTGCCGATTGCAGGCGCCGTGGTTTCTCTGGACGGCGGCGAGTCACCGCCGCGGCAGCCATCGTCGATGGTCTGAATCTGCGTGTGACAGACTCGGGCTTGAATGCGTAGCAATCCTTACGAACCGCTTCAGAGTAGTGATCGCTTTCTATGAATACCATTGTCGAAGATTCCCTCCGTCGGCAGGAGCCGCTGTCAACATGTGCCTCATGGCTGCGTGAGCATCCCATTCTCGCATCAGTAATCATCTTGCTCTGCGCGCTCTCGGTTCGACTGATCCTCACGTGGCGCGCCGACCCGGTCGAGCTGGTGTTTCCCGACTCTGGAACGTACTTAGATCCGGCGTTGAGCCTGCATGAGTCGGGATCGTTTCTGAATAAGTACCAGACCCCGGAAATCACCCGGACGCCCGGTTATCCGCTGTTCCTTGCTACCCTCATGACTGTCTTTGGCACGGAAGTACGCGCCCTCTTGATTGCCCAGACGGTCATCGTGTCGTTGAGCGTAGTCATTCTGTATGGGTTGGCCAGACACATTCTTCCGCCGGTGATGGCATTCGCGGGAGCGTGGCTGGCCGCCGTTTCACCCTGGGGGGCAGTAAGAGCCGGTTTCCTGCTGACCGATGGGGTGTTTCTCTTGCTCTTGGTTTCATTGTTCGCTCTGATGTACGGCGTCATTCGATCTGCGCGGAGCACGGTGATGGTCATCCTCGGCGGCAGCCTGGTCGGGCTGCTGACAAGCGCTGTGGTGCTTGTCAGACCGATCTTTCCGCTGATTCTCTTCGTCGCCGTCGTCCTGATGTTGTTCTATCCCGATAGGCGGAGTCGCGCCTGGCTGCTGGTGGCGATGATGGTGCTCAGCGCGTTGATACCATTACATCTCTGGAAGATGCGGAACCTCCAAGAGGCGCAGTTTCATGGTTTCAGCGACGTGTCAGGGAAGGCGGCCTGGCAATGGTTAGCCTCCAGCGTGAAAGCGCAGGTTCCAGGGGCATCCGGAGATCGTTGGGCGATGCTCAAAGCCGCCGAACAGGACGAAACTCATTGGACCCTGTCGCTTCAAGAGGCCGATGACGAGCGGTGGCGATTGGCGAAAGAAGTCTTCACGGCGCATCCGTTCCTCACGGCCTATGCGTTCACGCTCAACGCAATCGAAGCCCTGATCCATCCTGAGCCGGATATCCTGGCTCCGGCGCGCTTGCGCTTCTACGGCGATACAGTCCTCTTGGGAGGGCTTTGGATGGCGTTCATCGCCTGCGCGGCCATGGGGCTATGGCATGTTTGGAATAATGCCCCAGACGACCAGACTATCGATCGGCACTGGCTGATGGCCATGCTGTTGATCTGCTTCTCGCTCACCATGACGGCAGGGATATCGTTCGGGGCCGGGGCTCGATATCGAGTGCCGTTGGAGCCGATTGTGTCGTTGCTGGCAGGCGTTGGGCTCGTGCGACTCGCGACCGTTGTCTACGCGAATCGCCGGGCGGAATCTGGCGGCAGCAACTCCCTTCAAGTTCAGGATATCGGGTAATGTTTTGAGTGTGCCGGCAACAGCAGGGTGAACGTGTAACCGCAGCTCGAACGTTGAGTGAAGAGTGCATCAATTTTCTTCCGTACAGAATAGCCTTCCTGACACAGGGCATCTTGTGCCCGCGTCAAGCACGAAGGGAATGCCTTCGACGGAGGGGCCATGTTGCCGGCTGCTCTACGTAGTCGGCCAACTAGGTCTTGGCGGGCAAGAGCGTCAATTGTGCTATCTGCTGCGCGTGCTCGACCGTGCCTACTATCAGCCCGCAGTAGTGGTCTGGAATTCTTCACAAGCGGATGTTTATGTGCATGAAATTTCCAAACTCGGAGTTCCCATTTATACGTTTTCAGAGGGAATATCTCGGCCTGAAAAATTATGGCGCTTTCGAAAACTCGTCAAACGTCTCGATCCCGAATTGCTCCATTCCTACAGTTTTTTCACAAACTTCCCTGCCTGGTTCGCGACAATCGGGACAAAGATCATCCCGATAGGGTCTATCCGCAACAATTTTCTCAACGACCGCCGCCTAGCAGGAAGAGTGTTCGGGCTGTTGAGTGCAGGATGGCCGGATAGGCAAATCTGCAACAGCATGGCAGCCCAACAAGCGGCGGCTTTAGCCCGTTGGCCGTTTAAGCCTCGGCGATTGCAATTAGTCAGAAACGGCATAGACGTCGATGAGTTTTCGCTAGGCCTCTCTCCATCGAACAAGCAGCCACTATTAGCCATTGGGCGTCTTTATCCAGAGAAGCGATGGGATAGACTGATTTCGGCGGTCGGCTTGCTCGCGGCTCAAGGGATATCGTTGCATCTGCGATTTGCCGGAGATGGCCCCTTGCTTCAGACTCTTCATTCACATGCTAAGCATGTGGGGGTAGCCCATTTGATTGAGTTTCTTGGTCCCCGGAGAGACATCAAAGAATTGCTCGCCGAGTCGAGGTTTCTGGTCCACACAGCAGCAGAAGAGGGCTGTCCCAATGTTGTCATGGAAGCCATGGCATGCGGCAGGCCGGTTGTCGCCATGGATGCCGGAGATGTTCCGTACCTGGTTGAAAATGGACGTACTGGATTTGTGGTGCGTCAAGATGATGAGGCAGCCCTCGCCGACCGGATGAGATTGTTGCTCAACGACGACGACTTGTGCCTGAACATGGGGCAAGCAGCTCGTACAAAAGCAGAACAGGAGTTCAGTTTAGATCGATTGATGAATCAAACCTTACACACCTATCGAGCGGCTGGTTGGAGTGATGCACGCATGCAGCGTGGACCTGAAGAGCAGTGGTCTCAAGAGACTGGTGACAGGGGGGCGGGTAGGGTGCGAGTCCTCGCCGTCACCAATATGTATCCGGCTTCTTCCTCCCCACATGCCGGTCGCTTCGTTCAGGAGCAGATCGACGGCCTGCGGCGGGCAGGGGTCGATGTCGAGGTCTTGTTTATCGACCGCCTTAGGCATGGCATGCGAGTGTATGCGGATCTTCCGCGATTATTGTCAAAAGCCGTGACCGAGTATGAGCCTGACCTCGTCCATTCCATGTACGGAGGTATTATGGCTCGGCTTGTGGTGCAGGTCGTGAAAGACAGGCCGGTTGTAGTGAGCTTTCATGGGTCTGACTTGTTAGGCCAATCCTTTGAGAGGCCTAGCCGAAGACTGTTTGCTGCTTGTGGTGTGCTCGCATCGAAGCAAGCTGCCAAACGGTGCAGCGGAGTGGTCCTGGTGGCAGAACATTTGCGGCGATCGCTTCCAGCGGCCCGCCGGCATTCATTCGTTCAAGTGATTCCTTGTGGAATCGATCTGAACCTGTTCAAGCCCCTAGAGAGGGATCGATGTTGCGAGAAGCTTGGCTGGAAGAGAGGAAAGTTTCACATTCTTTTTCAGAACACGGGTGATCCTGTTAAGCGACCCCGCCTGGCCTATTCTGCATTAGACTGTCTGAAGAACAAATTGAATGTCGATGCCGAAATTCATGAACTGCGCGGTGTGAGATATGACCAAGTGCCGGTGTGGTTGGGCGCAAGCGATGTCCTGCTGGTGACATCCTTTCACGAGGGATCGCCAACCATCGTAAAGGAGGCCTTGGCCTGCAATCTGCCAATCGTGTCCGTCGCCGTCGGGGACATACCTCAACGAATTGACGGAATTGACGGGAGCTACCTTTCGGAGCCTACTCCCGATGACTTAGCTGACAAGTTGCAAATGGTGCGCATCAACGCCAAACGAATAGAAGCAGGGAGCGCTATCGAGGCACTCTCAGTAGATCACGCAGCTCGCCAACTTAGCCGGTTTTACCAGGACGTAATTCATGCACGAGGAACTACGCAAGCAGTTCTCGGTGTTCAATCGCAGAATGATGGGCGGTAATGTTTAGTATGCCGTCCATCGTTTTGGCGGCTGGCACTACGGGGTATTGACCGATTTGATGACTGGTTGGGCTGGTGGAATTGTGTCGGTCGTGGTTGAGCCGTATTCGTACGCCCCTATGTCATGGGTGCCCTGTTGCGGACGTGCCAATCCTGCGTTGTCGTGAGGAACCTGTACAAGCACCACGCCTTGGTTGATAGCCGGACTGGTTGCTTGCAATTTGAAATTTCCGCCAAGCTCATCGACGAACTTAGGGTCTGTCAATAAATTGTTTGAAGTAACAGTACCGGAGCCTTTATTCCCGATCGCACCCCCATTCTTGTACACAATATTATTCTTGATCTCGGTTTGTGAGCTGCTGGAGAAGACGTCTATTCCTAGCCCCGGTAGATTGCTGTATACGGTGTTGTTGTAGACCTTGGTTAGCGATGCCGTAGTTGCAGATGTCCACTGATTACCCACCTGAATGCCGTTCTTGTTCAGTCTCACGATGTTGTTCATGACCAGGTTGCCTGTTCCATTGTCCACCAGAATTCCGGGAGCAGAACCACTGGTCAATGCGTTGTTGTAGATCTCATTTCCGTCGATGGTATTGTTGTCTGCTGTGACTGCAGAATTGCCCGTGTAAATATGCACGCCGAAACCGGTGTTATTGTGGACCTTGCAATTCCGAACGAGATTGCCGCTCGTGGCAAGGTAAAAGCCATGGTCGCGTGACTCCACCCCGTTATGATGGACATTGCAACCGATAAATTCAAAGAATGTGGGGTTGCTGGATGAACCACGGGTTATTAGTACGCCGGAACCAGCAGCGTTCTTAATTTCAACGTTGCTGAACCGGACATGATGTGCCCCACCGTACCCGCTGATGCCATAACTACAGCCGTATCCATTGCTGCACGAACGTTGGAGATTGGCGCCATCTAAAACCAAGTTGCTGAAGACAACATATTGGATGGCGGGGTTCGCAAGGTTGATGACTTCAGCTCCCCCTACAGGTTGTAAAATAACCATCTCTCCAGAATATCCCGAAATAACGGGCGCATTGGACCACGAGTTCCCAGTAGGAATTGTTTGCGAGTTGCTGTTGATTCTTTCAGGATAAATTCCGCCTCGAATGTAGAGCGTGTCACCTGTCGCTAGTGCACGTACCCCTCGTTGAATAGTTTTGAATGGCATTAGATCAGAGCCTGAGTTCGCGTCGTTTCCAGTTGTTGCAACATAATACGTTGCAGCCTCCGTCACGACCGTCCCGATGAACATCGAGAGGATGCTCAGTCCCCACAGGAATAGCTGGACATGGCTCTTATTGACACGCCGGTTCATCGCCATTTGGGCCTCCTCTTAACATGCTGACGGCGAGGGGGTGCTCTGGTCTCTTCTGACTAGAGCAGAATACATGCCGTCCGACTCATCTCATGAATGTGCACGTTATCAATAGCTTAAACGCGAGCCTCCCAAAGGAGCCCGTTCACGATTGTAGGTAATTGCCTGCAGCAGGCTACAGGAATCGTTGTGATTGTCGAAGTGCAGCCCTCAGCCAGAATACCTGCCCCAAGACGGTGCGGTCCGGGAGACAGGCTGAAGGGCGGCGAGGGCTAACGGGTACTTCTGAGGAACGCAACAACCGAGAAACAGAGTGTGCCAGTTTTGGCAGAGAAAAAGAAAGCCGAAAATACAAGTTTTTTTCCAGGGGGCCTCTCTCGTGCATGTGAACTCCCCATTAATGAAGAAATCTACCAACAATATTCTCTATCTGCCGTTGTCGATGCCGCGCTGTCTCGTGACGGTCATCGTGCCTTGCCGAAATGAGAAGGAATCGATCGAAGCCTGTGTGCGATCCATCTTGGAACAGAAGGAACCGGGTGGGGATTTTGAACTGGTTGTCGTCGATGGTCTTTCAGATGACGGGACGAGCGAGATTCTTTCAAGGCTGTCCAGAGAATACCCGGCGTTGAAGCTCATGGCGAACCCCAAACGAACGATGCCGAGTGCAGTCAATCTTGGGATCGCCGCTGCAAGAGGTCGCTACATCGCCATCATGGGCGCCCATAATCGCTACGCTCCGGACTATCTTCAGCAGGCGGTGGGGGTACTAGAGGAAACCCAGGCGGACAATGTGGGGGGCAGCATGGTCTGCGAGGGCGATTCGTATGTGCAAGAAGCCATCGCCCTCGCTCACCATAGCGGATTCAGCGTCGGCGGGGCGCGATGGCACGATCCGCAATACGAAGGTCCGGCCGACACGGTGTTCGGCGGGGTCTACCGCCGGGACGTGTTCGACCGGATCGGGCCCTTCGATGAGGAGTTGGTCCGTAATCAGGACGATGAGCTCAATCTTCGCTTAGTGCAGCAGGGCGGGCGCATCTGGCACTCGCCTCGTATCAGAAGCTGGTACAAGCCGCGGAGGAGCCTGCACTCCCTCCTGCAACAGTATGTGCAATACGGGTATTGGCGGGTGCGGGTGATACAGAAACGGAAGGCCGCCGCGTCGATCCGGCAGTACGTGCCTGGGACATTTGTATTCTCTCTCATCGCGTTGCCGGCCGCCGGCTTCCTCTGGTCGCCGCTCTGGTGGCTCTGGGGCGGGGAACTGGTTACGTACGCGCTGTGCACGCTCGGGATCTCGTTCGCCGTGGCTGCGCGCAAGGGCTGGCGATACCTGCCCATACTGCCACTGGTGTTCGCCTGCTACCACTTGGGGTATGGAACAGGCTTTTTGCACGGCGTGATTGATTTCGTCTTGCTCCGTCGACAGGCGACAGAGACCCACAGCGCCTTGACCCGGACATCCGACTCGCCCGAAACCTCCGGTCTTTCGTAGGATCGATGGAGTGTCATGATAACTGAACCGCAGACTGCCGACTCCACCCTGGCCGAAGAAGCCCGGATCAAGCAGGCGTACAAAAAGACGAAACCCGTTGGATACTACTCCTTCTTCGATCCCGGCAATCTGTTTCTGGTTCAGGAACGGGAAAAACTGCTTCTGAAACGGTTGCGGCAAGGTGGCCGAGCGCCTCTGGCCGGACAGCGGCTGCTTGAGATCGGGTGCGGGTCTGGGCACTGGTTGAGGGAATTTATCAAGTGGGGAATCAAGCCGGGGGATGTCACCGGCGTAGATCTCCGGCCCGATGTCCTCGCGAGCGCCGCCGACCTCTGTCCGCAAGGGGTGACGCTCCGTTGCTCAAACGGCAGTCGGCTGGACTTTCCCGACGAAAGCTTCGATCTCGTGCTCCAATCCCTCGTCTTCACCTCGGTCCTCGATCAGACCATGAAAGAGGAAATGGCCCGGGAGATGATGCGTGTTCTCAAGCAAGACGGCCTGATCGTCTGGTACGACTTTCATGTCGACAATCCCTGGAATCCGAATGTCCGCGGTGTCCGCAAGGCCGACATCGCCGGGCTGTTCCCGAACTGTTCGATCGCACTCGATCGCGTCTCGCTGGCCTTGCCGGTCGCCAAACGGCTGGCGCACTGGTCCTGGTTGCTCTGTTACCTGCTCGAACGCCTCCGGTTGTTCAATACCCACTATCTGGGCCTGATTCAGAAACCGTAACGCGCCGTTTCCCTCGAGCCGAATCTCAATCTCCTCCCGCTCCGCAGCATTGCGATGGCAGGGATCACGAAACTCCGTCCCACTTTCATTCACCAAGCGGGTGCCTGCACTCGTCACTCACGAGACGGGTATCCGCAACACAGGAAAGGCTCGCTACCATGATGGCCACGCAGGGCAACACATCTGAGATCCGTCCGAACATGGCAGTCGTCGGGTCCGGGTATTGGGGGAAGAACCTGGTGCGGAACTTTGCGGAATTGGGCGCGCTGGCTGTGATCTGCGACACGAATAAGGAGACCAGAGACGCTCTCGCGGCTCAGTATCCAGGCTGCCGCGCGGTAGCCGAGTATGCCGAGGTGTTGCGCGACGAGACGATTCAGGCCGTGTCGATTGCCACGCCGGCCGAGACTCATGGGGTCCTTGTACGACAAGCGCTGCTGGCAGGCAAGGATGTTCTGGTGGAGAAACCGCTCTGTCTCGTGGAGGAAGAGGCTCGATCCCTGGTCGCTCTGGCCAGGCAGCAGGGCCGCATCCTCATGGTCGGCCACCTGCTCTGGTACCACCCGGCGATTCTGAAGTTGAAAGAACTGATCGACAATGGCGAGCTGGGACGCATCCAGTATGTGTATTCGAACCGTCTGAATCTGGGGAAAATTCGCCGCGAAGAAAACATTCTCTGGTCGTTTGCCCCGCACGATGTATCGGTCATTTTGGGTTTGCTGGGTGAAATGCCGGAGAGTGTTACCGCCCAGGGCGGCAACTATCTGCACCAGCAAATTGCGGACACCACCGTCACCATGCTCTCGTTTCCCAGCGGCGTGAAGTCCCACATCTTTGTGTCCTGGTTGCATCCGTTCAAGGAGCAGAAACTCATCGTGGTCGGCGATCGGAAGATGGCGGTCTTCGACGATATGGAGAAAAAAGACAAGTTGTTGCTGTATCCGCACTCCATTCACTGGAAAGGACAGATACCCGTCGCCAATCGGGCAGATGCACAGCCGGTCGAGCTCGCTAAGTCTGAACCGCTCCGCGATGAATGCGCACACTTCCTCGATTGTTTGCGGACTCGCCGGCGTCCACGGACGGACGGGGAGGAAGGCCTGCGGGTGTTGTCGGTGTTGCAACGCTGCCAGGAGGCGCTGGAACAAAAGCCGGTGGTTCCTGCGCGAGTGTCTGCGCCCTCAAAGCGAGCGTGGTTTGCCCATGAGTCGGCATTCATCGACGACGGTGTCGAAATCGGGGAGGGAACGAGTATTTGGCACGTGTCGCATGTGCTGAAGGGGTCCAGAATCGGGCGCGCCTGCAAGATTGGACAGAATGTCGTGATCGGTCCTAACGCCACCGTCGGCAACGGTGTGAAGTTGCAGAACAACGTATCGGTCTATGAAGGGGTCACTCTCGAGGATCACGTGTTTTGCGGGCCTTCCATGGTGTTCACCAACGTGTTCAATCCGCGCAGTGAGATTCCCCGCATGTCGGAACTCAAGCTGACATTGGTGAAACGCGGCGCGACCCTTGGAGCGAATTGCACGATCGTCTGCGGCACGACGATCGGCCGCTATGCGTTCGTCGGAGCCGGGTCGGTGGTCACGAAAGATGTTCCGGACTATGCCTGTGTCATGGGATCGCCGGCGAGGATTTCCGGCTGGATGTGTGAGTGCGGGGCGAAGCTCGCCTGGCAGGCGGAGGAATCCCAGTGTTCATGCGGCGCGAGGTATCAACGAACGGCGGCCGGTGTGTCACGAATCACGGCTCTGCAGGTGCCCGTAGAACAGACGCTCGTCGCGCCTGCGCTGGAAGGGTAAGGTATGGATCGCAGTATCGCCGGCACCTCGACGCGTTCAGCCCCCGGAAATCCGGCCGGGAGACCGTTGACCATCTGTCCGCTCTGCGGGGACGGCAACCTCGGCACGGTCTATCGATTCCAGGAGTTCTCAGTCCTGAAATGTCGTGCGTGCGACGGGTCCTGGCGCAGCAACATGTACTCGCCCGGTGACATCACCGCAATGTACACGGGCGACGAATATTCCAAGAACCCGTACTTCTCGTACGATGTCGATCAATTCCAGCAGGCGGCACGCGGACGTTATGCCAACTATGCCGGAGCGCTCTCCGCCATCGAGGCCCGAGTTGGAGTCGGTACGCTCTTGGACGTGGGCTGCGGCTCGGGAGCATTTCTGACCGTAGCGCAGCAGCGTGGATGGAATGTCTCGGGTATTGAGTTGTCGCCGGAGCTCAGCCAGGTTTCCCGGCGTGCAGTGCAGGTCGAGGTGATGAATGGGGCGTTCGAATCTGTGGCGTTGCCCGACGAGTCTTACGATGTGGTGACCATGTGGGACATCATCGAGCATGTGCTCGATCCGGTGTTGTGTCTGAACAAAGTCAGCCGGATACTCAAACCTGGCGGCGTGGCGTTGTTCTGTACTCCGGATGAAGACAGTCTACTGGCTCGTGCCGGATTGTTCTTGTATCGGGTGTCCGGCGGAGCCCTCTCGTATCCGGCGTTGGCGCTGCACCCCACTTATCACACCTACTTCTTTTCGAGAACCGGTTTCACGGCGCTGCTCGAGCACAGCGGGTTGCAGGTGGAGCGTTGTTATTCTCAGGAAGCATTTTTTGAACATTCGCAATTGCCAAGCCGCCTCGCCAAATGGGGAATATGGGCGATCGAGAAAGTCGGCTCCTGGGCCGATCGACGCTATGAGATCGTCTGCCTTGCCCAGAAGCCGGGCTGAGATGTAGCGGCGGCGGCTTGTGCCCGCCTCGTTGGCTTCGACGGGACAGACGCGACTCCTATTCCTCGATGTCATTCCTCATTCACGGTTTTCACGCATCTCACTCTTGGAGCAGATCATGCTCGCGACACCATCGTCCGACCCGCTTGTCCTGAACGGTGAGTCGACCCCACTATCGGGTCATGCGCCTGTAACTGAGCGATCACCCTCTGATAGGCTGCTCGTCTCGGTGATCATTCCTGCCTTTAACGAGGGCGCCATGTTGCCGTCTACCCTCGCGAGAGTGTGCCGGTACATGGGCACGCTGGAGGCGCAGTACCGCTGGGAAATTATTATCGTCAACGACGGAAGCAGTGATCGTACCGCGCAGGTGGCCGAAGAACTTGCCGCGTCGCATACCGAAATTCGCGTCGCGCATCACCATCGGAACCGCGGACTCGGGCAGGCACTCCGCACCGGTTTCCAGGCCAGCCTCGGGCGATATGTGGTCGTGCTCGATTGCGACCTGAGTTATGCACCGGAACACGTCGGACGGTTACTCGATCAGATTCAGCGGAGCCGGGCGACAATTGTCGTCGCCTCACCCTATGCCGATGGCGGTCTGGTCAGCCATGTGCCCTGGCTCCGCCGTACGATGAGTCGATGGGCCAATCGTTTCCTGGCCAGCTTCGCCCGCTGCAACCTCTCGACGTTGACCGGCATGGTTCGAGTGTATGACGGCCCATTTATTCGAGCGATGAGTCTGCGGGCTCGTGGACAGGAGATCAGCCCCGAGATCATTTACAAGGGTATGCTCCTTCGGGCGCAAATCGAGGAGATTCCTGGGCATCTCGATTGGCAGCTGCAGCATGAGGCGGGAAGCGGACGGCGCTCCAGCATGAAGATGCTGCCCCATGTGCTCTTCACGATCCTGTCCGGTTTTATTTTCAGTCCCTTCATGTTTTTTCTGCTGCCCGGCCTGGTGCTCTCTGCGCTGGCAGTCTACTGCGACGTGTGGATGCTGCTCCACTTCTTCGAGGCGTATCGGGCTTTTGCCGGGGAAAGCTGGTTTATGACGCGTGCGTCACTGGCTGTCGCACAGGCCTACCAAGCCTTCCCTCACACCTTCATCATCGGGGGGCTCTCATCGATGCTGAGCATTCAGCTGGTCGGTCTCGGGCTTTTGTCCATGCAGGGGAAACGGTATTTCGAAGAGATGTTTCATATGGCCAGTTCCATGTATCGCCACACGCGCGACCTCGAAGAACAATCAGTGAGTGAAAGCGGGCGCGAGGGTCACACCGGTGTGTCCGTGCGGACAGCCGGCCCTCACGCGTAACCCACAACAAGCGGAGTGTATATGTCGTCATCGTCAGGCTCAACCCGGTACGTGCTCGTTACTGGAGTCGCTGGATTTTTGGGTTCGCACTTGCTCGATCGGCTTCTGGCCGGCGGACATCGTGTCATCGGTGTCGATGATCTCTCGAAGGGGTCGTTGAGCAACATTGCCGGCCAGATCGGAAATCCTGCGTTTCGATTTCTCGAGCGGGACGTGACCGATCCGAATGTGTTCAGCGACCTCGTCGAAGAGGTGGAGTACATCGTCCATCTGGCTTCGCACAAAATTCCCCGCTACGGCAACGCCTTGGCGACGCTTCGGGTCAATACCCGAGGGTGCGAGCATGTCTTGGAGTATGCCCGCAAGGTCGGCTGCAAGACCGTGATTGCGTCGACATCGGATGTCTATGGGCGTAATCCCAAGTTGCCGTTCGGCGAAGATGACGACTCGGTGTTCGGTTCATCGAAGGTTGCCCGCTGGGGCTATGCCGTCTCGAAACTGTTCACGGAGCATCTCGGGTTTGCGTATCAGGAAGCGTATGGCTTGCCGGTTTCCATCCTGCGGTTTTTCGGATCGTATGGACCGAGAAACCATGTGAGCTGGTGGGGAGGGCCTCAGGCGGTGTTTATCGACGCGATTCTGAACGATCGAGACATCACCATCCACGGTGATGGACTTCAGACGAGAAGCTTTACCTATGTGAGCGATACCGTCGAGGGGATCTATGCCGCGATGGTGACGCCGGCAGCCTATGGGGAGATCCTCAATATCGGCACGACCCATGAGGTCACGATCCTCGAACTCGCGCGCACCATCCATCGATTGGCCGGCACTCCCTGGCCGCTGAAATCCACCTTCGTGCCCTATCAAAGTTTTACCGGAGGCAAGTATGAGGATGTCCGGCGGAGAGTGCCCGATATCGAACGGTCTCAACGAATCCTCGGTGTGACGGCCCGAGTCGGTTTGGAAGAGGGCCTGATGAACACGATTAATTGGCAACGAGCACTTGCGATACCCGTATCTGCCGCGAGTGAACCGGCTCAGCTGCAGGACACCATTGTTCGAGTGTGAGCCGATCACAACGAGGATGAAACGAGGTCTGCCGTTGCGTGTCGGAATTATCGGTGCCGGAATCATGGGACTGTCGCTGGCTCAGCGCCTCTCGGCGACAGGCGTGCAGGTGACACTGTTCGAACGTGAGCCCCAGGCCGGAGGTCTGACGACCTATCACGATTATGGACCATTCTGCTGGGATCGGTTCTATCACGTGATTCTATCCTCGGACCGGCATCTCATCGGTTATCTGCAGGAAATCGGCTTGGGAGAGCACCTTCGCTGGAGTCCTGCCCGGTCCGGGTTGTATGCACGGGGACGGTTCTACCCGGTGACGAGCAGCTGGGAACTCCTGAGGTTTCCCCTTGTCGGACTCGTCGGAAAACTGCGATTGGCGCGTACGATTCTGGCCTGCAATCGCATTCGCGATTGGCGGACGCTCGAGTCGGTGCCGGTGGAGGAGTGGCTGATCGGACTGTGCGGTCGACAGACGTACGACGCGTTCTGGAAACCGTTGCTGTTGGCGAAGCTAGGAGAACAATACACCCGCGTCTCGGCGGTGTTCATCTGGTCGTATATTACACGGCTGTTTTCGACTCGTGATACGACGGCGGAGCGGAATCAGCTTGGGTATGTAGCCGGCGGATATCGCACGGTGATCAACAGGCTCGAACAGCTGATTGTGGCGGCAGGCGGGACGGTCCGGTTGGCGACCGCCATCCAGGGCATCGAGCCGGGACCCGATGGCGGCCTCTCGGTGTGCTGGAACGGCCTGAAGGAGCCGTTCGATAAGGTCATCTGGACCGGCCCGATCGAGGCCGGGAGTCCATTGGCAAAGCAGGGATTGGTGTCTGTGGAATCGTCCTGCGGCCCGGTCGAGTATCTCGGGGTGGTGTGTCCGGTCCTCGTCACGCGGAAGCCGCTTCTGCCGTACTATACGCTGAACCTCGCCGATCCGGATATTCCATTCACCGGGGTGATCGGGATGAGCAGCATCGTGGCAACCAAGGAAACGGCGGGCTTGTACCTCACGTATTTCCCGAAGTATGTGCCGGCCGGCGATCCTCAGTTGCGGCACCCCGATGAGACGGTCACCCAGCAGTTCTTTCAAGGGGTACGTAAACTATTTCCGGATCTGCACGACGCCGACATTGTCGGCCTCCATATCAATCGCGCCATGAAAGTTCAGCCGCTTCAGGTGTTGCACTATTCCAAACGAGTGCCGAAGGTCTCGACGCGCCACCAGGATTTCTTCGTCCTCAACACGTCGCAGTTCGTGAACTCTACGTTGAACAACAACGCGGTCATTCGCGCGGTCAACGAGTTTGTCCACGACCATCGCCGTCAATTTGAACCGTCGTCGGGCCGTACTCGGGCGGTCCCTCAGGCCGCCACCGCGTAGGATCCATCATATGAGCACGCACCCGCCGGAACACCTGGTACCGACACTCCTGCCTCCGGGTTCGTTGGTCAAGACCAGCGGCGTCGATAAAGCCGAATGGAACTTTCGGCCCCTGCTCGGCATGATTCAGCGCCTGCGGTTCAGATTGATTCTCTCTCTCCTGCCGGATCGGCACATCGGCCGGTTGCTTGAAATCGGGTATGGCAGCGGCGTGTTTCTCCCGGAGCTGGCCAAGCGTTGCGACGACCTGTACGGGATCGACCCGCACCGGGCAGCCGCGTCCGTTGCGCGCAATCTGGCCGCCCATCGGGTCCACGCCGGCCTCTTTTCCGGGAGTGCGATCGCATTACCGTTTCAGGAGGCCTCTATCGATTGCCTCGTGGCCGTGAGTTGCCTGGAGTATGTGGAGCCGTTCGATCACGCGGTTGCGGAGTTTCGGCGAGTCTTGAAGCCGGGCGGGTCGCTGGTTTTTGTCACGCCGGGTAACTCCCCTCTGCTCGATGCCGCCCATTATCTGTTGACTGGGTGCAGGGCACAGGAACATTACGCGGGGCGCAGGGATCGGCTTATTCCGACCCTTCTTCAACAGTTTACGGTGCAGCAGGAAATTCGAGCCCCGAAGATGCTGAGCGGTGTGATGATGCTGTATCGCGCGATGCGAATGGGTCCGCGCTGATTCCGTAGGTCCTGCGGAGTCATCATTCCGTCACGACCTTTCATGGGCAAGGCCGCACCGGCCTTGGAGAAAGAGAACCGATTATGCCACTGCCTCTCGCCAGCTTGTCCTGCGATCTCGACGACAAGTGGGCCTACATGAAAACCCATGGCAATCCGGCGTGGAGGACGCTGCCGTCTTATCTCGATGTCGTCGTGCCTCGCATTCTGTCCTGTTTGTCGCAGCACCGTCTGACCGCGACCTTCTTCCTGGTCGGACAGGATGCCGCCTTGCCGAGGAACCGGGAGCAATTCTGCGCTATTGCGGCAGCGGGGCATGAAATCGGCAACCATTCGTTCCATCACGATCCCTGGCTGCATCGTTATGCCCAAGAGGACATGGCCCGCGAATTGACGATGGCGGAGGAGCACATCGAGCAAGCGACCGGACAACGGCCCATCGGATTTCGTGGACCTGGCTACAGCCTGTCGCAGATTACGGTTGAGGAACTCAATCGACGGGGCTATCTCTACGATGCGTCCACTCTGCCGACGTTCATCGGTCCGTTGGCCCGGGCCTACTTCTTTATGTCCAGTGCCTTCACTCGCGAGGAAGCCGCCTGTCGCAACACAATTTTCGGCGGGCTGCGCGACGGGTTCAGGCGGATTCAGCCCTATCGGTGGGATGTCGGGGGACAGGGCCTCATTGAAATTCCCGTGACGACCATGCCCTTTCTGCGGGTGCCGATTCACTTCAGTTATCTGCTGTATCTTAGCCTCTATTCGCCGGCCGCGGCGAAGGCGTATTTCAAGACTGCATTGGCATTCTGTCGTGCCGCCGGAGTGGAACCCTCCTTACTGCTCCATCCATTGGATTTCCTCGGCGACGACGAAGCGGATGGCGTCGCCTTCTTCCCCGGCATGCGGCTTCCGCTCACGCACAAACTGGAAATGATTGCCTGGGCCTTGGAAGCACTGGGGGCAACCTTCCAGGTCGTGACGATGCGCGAGCATGCGCAGAAGGTGGCTGAACACAGGGGGCTTCCTCTGCTGGCTCCGACGATGTGAGCGCCCTCGCAGTGTAGCCGCTCATTCGCTCGTCCGATCACCTCGAACACCCCGAACCTTTGACCGTGAATGTTGATGGAGAGCGTCAAGCCATGAAAGTGGTCTCGATCATCGGAGCCCGACCCCAGTTTATCAAGTGTGCGCCGGTGTCCCGTGCGTTGCGGTCTGTTGCCAGAGAGGTCGTGGTTCATACCGGACAACATTATGACGACAGCATGAGCGGGGTGTTCTTTCGAGAGCTCGGCATTGCCGATCCTGATTATCACCTCGGCGTCGGCTCAGGGACTCATGGGCAGCAAACGGGGAATATGCTGAAAGGCGTAGAAGAGATTCTTCTGAAGGAACAGCCCGAGCTGGTTCTGGTGTATGGCGACACCAACTCGACGGTGGCCGGGGCATTGGCGGCGGTGAAACTTCACGTGCCGGTCGCGCATGTCGAGGCGGGGTTGCGCAGTTTCAATCGCCGAATGCCGGAGGAAATCAACCGGGTGGTGACCGATCAGCTGTCCACGCTCTTATTATGCCCGACCGACACTGCCGTGGACAATCTACGGCGCGAGGGTGTGACACAGGGTGTGCACCTGGTCGGCGATGTCATGTACGACGCGCTGCTGGACAATGTCGAGCGGGCCCAGTCGACATCGACTGTCCTCGAACGACTGGGACTGTTCCCACAAGAATATCTGCTGGCAACGGTACATCGTGCGGAGAATACCGATCGATTAGACCTGCTCGAGGGCATCATGTCGGCACTGAACCTCCTCGCCGACTCCGGACGGGTTGTTGTGTTTCCCGTTCATCCGAGAACCAGAAAGCAGTTAGGGACGCTCTCCTTCACACCGTCTCCGCGCCTCCTCCTGATCGAACCCGTATCGTACTTGGATATGGTGCGTTTGGAAGGTATGGCCCACGCGATCGTGACCGACTCGGGGGGAATACAGAAGGAAGCCTGGTGGCTGCGTGTACCCTGCATTACACTTCGCGAGGAGACCGAATGGGTCGAAACGGTTGCGAGTGGATGGAACTGTTTGGTCGGGGCGGTAACGGATCGAATTGTCTCTGCGGTTGGCGCAGCCAGGTCCGGGCGGGCCGACACGCAGCCCTACACAAGGGGAGAGGCTGCGCGGTCCATCGCACAGAGACTCGCCGCGTTCGCTTCAGATCGAGGGACCGCCGATGGTGTGTCGTGTTCCCCGTCCCAAGCGCGCCATAGTTGCCCGACCTGTTCGTAGTCGATCGTTCCCACCCTGACAGGGCAATGGAAGGTATGCATCGCCGGATTCAGTGGCCAGACGGCAAGTCCTTTGCGTTTACCATTTTCGATGACCCCGATCATCAGGGCAGCGGGAGTGTCGAACCGGTCTATTCCCTGTTGTCGGAACTGGGGTTCCGGACCACCGTGTCGGTCTGGCCGCTTCGGGGATCGGGTCGTCCTCGAATCGGAGGTGTCACCTGCGAGGATCCCGCGTATCGAGCGTGGATCCTCGACTTGCAGCGCAAGGGATTCGAAGTCGCCCTGCACAATGCCACGTATCATACCTCCTCGCGTCAGGAAACACACGATGGCCTGGAGCGGTTTAAGACGTTGTTCGGCCATTACCCGCATAGCATGGCCAATCACACCGGCTGCAGAGAAAGTATCTATTGGGGGCGCGACCGCCTGTCCGGTGCGCATCGGTGGATCTATGACCTCCTGCATCCCCGCCAGTCTCCAGATGAATTCGAAGGACATATCGAACACAGCCCGCTCTTCTGGGGCGATCTCTGCCGTGAAAAAGTTCGCTATGTGAGAAACTTTACATTTTCGGAAATCAACACGCTGAAGGCCTGCCCGATGATGCCGTACCATGACCCCGACCGTCCCTTCGTGCAGTCCTGGTTTGCCGGGACGGAAGGACCCTGCGTCACCACGTTTACGGATATGCTGCGCGAGGAGAACCAGGATCGGCTCGCCGCGGAGGGGGGAGCCTCTATCGTGTACACGCATTTTTCTCAAGGTTTCGTGGAACAGAACCGTGTGCAGCCGGAGTTCGAGAGGCTCATGAGGCGTTTGAGCCGTTTGAACGGCTGGTTTGTTCCGGCTCACACCCTGCTGGACTTCCTCGCCACCAAGCGACAGGGGCAATCCCTTGCGGTTGCCGATCGATCGAGAGTCGAACGTCGCTGGTTGCTGCAGAAAATGTTTAAAACGAGAGGCCGGTCCTAACCCGCCAGGGACGTGCCGCGGTACTCGCATCCGCATGTTCCTCGATCTTTTCGATGTCGGGCCTGACCCACCACGGTCGCCATGTATCAGTATGAGCTGCTGAACGTGTCGGATGAGCGCCTATGGGACGAAGTGGAGTCCCGCGCAGGCAGCACCGTCTTTCAGACCCGTGCCTGGATCTCCTTCATCGCCGCCACGCAGCGCGCTGTTCCTGTCGTCCTCGGGATACGAGATGCCGGTGGCTTCGTCGGGTACTTCATCGGCTTGATCGTCCAGCGCCTGGGTGTGCGCATTCTTGGCAGTCCTTTCCCCGGCTGGAGCACCGACTATATGGGGTTCATTTTAGAGCCCGGAAGTTGTCGCACGTCGGCGCTTCACGGATTGTTTGACTTTGCATTCGAACGTCTCGGGTGTGCTCATGTGGAAGTCATGGATCGACAGTTCACCACGCAGGATCTGAACCAGGTGGGAATACGGTACCGTCTGTACCAAGGTTTTGCGATTGATCTGTCGTTGGATGAGGCTGCGCTCTTCGCGAACTTCACGAGTGCCTGTCGCCGTTGCATTCGGAAGGCAGACAAGGAGGGCGTGCTGGTCGAAGTGGCGCCGGTTGAGGGATTCGCCGAGGAGTATTTTGCGCAGCTGAAGGATGTTTTCGCAAGGCAGGGCCTCGTACCGACGTACGGTCTCGATCGCGTCAGGCAGTTGATCGCCCGCCTGCACCCAGCCGGTCAAGTGCTCTTGGTGCGTGCGCGCGATCGTAGCGGCCGTTCCATTGCCACGGGTATTTTTCCTTACCTTCACGGGGTGATGTATTTTTGGGGTGGCGCGAGTTGGCGGGAGTTTCAGATTCTGCGTCCTAATCAAGCGGTGCACTGGTTTGCCATGAAATATGCCAAGGCGCACGGCGTCCATACATACGATCTGGGTGGCGCGGGCGAGTATAAGCGTCAGTATGGCGGCCGTGCGATCAGCACCCCATGGATCAGAAAGTCAAAGTACGCGTGGCTGGAGTCAGCGCGTGCGCTCGCACAAAAGGCGTTCAGCGTCCGTCAGCAGATGCTGGGGAAGTGGCGTCTCCGCCTCGCGAGGAATCGAGAGGCATCCGTTAATCCGTCGGCGGGCAATAGTAACAACCACGAACCCGTAACCTCATAGGTGTATCGATGAATGTTCCACTTCTCGATCTGAAAGCGCAGCACGAACCAATTCGCAAAGATCTTCTCGTCGCAATGGAGCGTGTCCTGGATCAAAACAACTTCATCCTCGGGCGCGAGGTAAAGGAACTTGAAGCACAGGTGGCTGCCTATTCCCAGACGCGGTTTGCCGTGGGGGTGTCGTCCGGGACCGATGCGTTGCTCGCTGCGCTGATGGCGGTGGACATCAAGGCGGGAGATGAAGTCATCACCACACCGTTGTCGTTTTTTGCGACGGTGGGCGCCATCGTCCGGCTCGGTGCGAGGCCGGTATTCGTGGACATCGATCCCGTCACCTATAACCTCGATCCGGGTCTGGTCGAGACGGCGGTGACGGCTCGTACCAAGGCCATCATTCCAGTCCATCTGTACGGTCAGTGTGCCGATATGGCACCCATTCTCGAGATTGCGGCGAAACACGGGCTCGCTGTCGTGGAAGATGCGGCGCAGGCCATCGGGTCTGAATATCGGGACGGTCGGCGGGCGGGCAGCATGGGCACGATGGGTTGCTTCTCATTTTTTCCCAGCAAGAATCTCGGTGGCTTGGGCGATGGCGGTATGGTCGTCACGAACAATGAGAAACTTGCCGAACGGTTGCAAGTGCTGCGGGTACAGGGCGGCAAGCCGAAGTACTACCACCGCGTCATCGGCGGGAATTTCCGGCTCGATACCCTGCAAGCGGCGGTGCTGAGCGTCAAGTTGCCCTACTTAGATCGTTGGACGGCTTTGAGGCAGACACACGCTGAACTCTATGAATCCCTGTTTCATGAAGCAAGGATCGAAGGCACATTCGGTGTTCGCTTGCCGCAGGCCGTCTACAAGCAGGACGGGGTCGAGCATTATCATATCTACAATCAGTTCGTCATGGCCGTGCCGAAGCGGGATGCCTTGCGCGACTATCTCAAAGAGAAGGGCATCGGTACTGAAATTTACTACCCGGTTCCGTTGCATCTCCAGGAATGCCTCGTAACACTTGGGCATCGGGAGGGCGACTACCCTGAGGCCGAACGGGCCTGCCGGGAGTTGGTCGCCTTGCCTATCTATCCGGAGCTGCACGAAGAGCAGCAACGGTACGTCGCAGAGAGCGTGTGTGCAGGGTTGGCTGCGTTGCAGTCATGATACGTAGTAGTGCGAATGTCTGCCGCGGTGCAGTCGGTCGTGGTCGCGAGCGTCCCGCCGGGAGATGAGCCGCCATAGGTAGACGGTTTTCCGCAATCCGGCGTCACATTCTACCTCCTTTGTATCGCGATCCCTCCTGTAAGGGTCTTCTTTGGTGAGAGAACCACGGACATGTTTCTCCACGTTCAAGTTGGAGCGCAGGACGGTGCCTGCAGAAGGACGCGCGTCGTTCTGATCCCTGTCCTACAAAAGGTGTTGCCATGACGAGTCGGGAGCAGCTGATCAGAGCCAGACTTGCCATCCTTACGATGGCGGCGGAGCTCAAGAATGTGGTGAGGGCCTGCCGGTTAGCCGGAGTGAGTCGATCTCACTTTTATGCGATGAAGAGGGCCTACGAGACGCAGGGGAAGGAGGGGTTGGCTCCGCGCGCCCGCCGGAAACCGCTGATGCCTAATCGGACCCCTGCTTCGTTGGAACGGCATATCCTCTCGAAAACATACGAGAATCCGTCTGTCAGCTATCTCAGGCTTGCGGGACAAATTCAGCTCGACGGGGTCGCCGTGACGCCTGCGATGGTTCGGTATGTCTGGCAACGGGAGAGATTATCGACCCGTGCCGCCCGTATCCAGTGGGTCAAAATGATGGATCGGCGGAGTCGCGCGTCCGGTCTTGCGCTGACAGAGGTCGGAGAAGGAGGTGACCGTCTCCAGGTCGCTGTCAGGACAATTCCCGCCTCCGCCGGATCGAAGCGACTGTCATGGTGAATGCGGGTTGGTGGTGCATGTGTTCACGGGACTCGAACTAAGTATTTGCCCTGTAATTTCTCTTGACGCACATGTTTCAAAACGAGACAATGTGCCGGGTCGAATCGATTGCAATATGCCGTCACTGATACGTCGCCGGTTGTAGAATTCCGGTTGCGGGGTGGTCAGGCGACGCGAACGGGTAGTGTTTATGGTGTGAGTGGGGCCGGGCGGTAGTCATCTTAAATGAAAGGAGGAGTGGTGATGATGATGTTGCACATGGGGAATTGGTACAACTGGATTATCGGCATTATCAATGGAGGAACGGGCAACGGTGGCTCGGTTCCTGTCCCCGGAACGTTGCTGGCGTTTGGCCTCGGCTTCGCAGCCTTTGTGGCCTGGCGGGCAAAGCGCGTGGAAGAATAGCGCCGATTCTGCCGAATGGGCTCGGCCGCTCGCGTGAAGCGATTCTGCGAGCGGCCACCTTCAATCCTCAGTGGTTGTTCGCCGTCCGTCCTTCTGGGTATTTCCCCGCTTCTTCATGCGACACAGCTGAACGTGATAGGTCGAGCTCGTCAGGGACCTGAACAGGTCTTGGCTCTCGACCATGTGTCTCGCATGGGGAGCCGGTCTTGCGGGTGAGTCCTTGCCCCGCCGAGATACCGCTCTGTAACCATCCCTGGCGTGATGTCATGAAAATAGTCGATCAGCTCTTCTCCGGGCCTGCGTGGCCTGCGCCGTCCGTGTGGCGGGAATGGCAGACGGCAGGAGCGATTCTCTCTACGGCGGCTCTCTGTATTGCCGCGCTCTTCTGGCCGACCATTCAATCGATGATCGACGTGTGGGCGAGTTCGCGAACCTTTGCTCACGGGTTCCTGGTGTTGCCGATCGTCGGGTATCTCGTCTGGTCTTCCCGTGGCCGACTGGTGTTGCTGGTGCCATCTCCCAATGCCTGGGGTGTGGCGGCTTTAGTGGGAACGGGGATCCTGTGGGGAGCGGGACGACGAGCTGATTTGATATGGCTCCAACAGGCGTCGGTCGTGGCGCTCTTACCCGGGCTGGTCTGGACGATCTATGGAACGGAAATTGTACGAAGGCTGTCCTGGCCGCTCGGGTTCCTCATCTTTCTTCTTCCCGTCGGGACGTCCCTCGAACCATGGCTTCAGGACATCACGGCATGGCTTATTCTCCGTGGCCTCGATCTGACGGGTATCGCCTATGTCTATCGAGACTACTCCATCACCGTCGGTCGGGCTGTGTGGGAAGTCGCCCCTGACTGCGGCGGGCTTCGGTATCTGCTCCCGGGCCTTTCTTTGGCCTATGCCTTCGCCGCCTTAACCTACCGGCACCCGGCTCGGCGAGTGCTGTTTCTGTTCTTCTGTGCGGTCGTCTTGATGGTCGCCAACGGTCTTCGCGCCTATGGCGTCATTGTCGGGAATCACCTCGGCATTGCGGCGGGTGCCGACCATCGCCTGTTCAGCTACACGATCTATGGGGTAACCATGCCCTGCTTGCTCTGGCTGGGCCTCAAATGGAAACAGCGACCTGCCGCCGGCGCGGGAATGGGCTCCAGTTCCGCCGAGCGGTTCGATGCCGGTAAAGCAATCGTCGCCTCGCTCGTCGGGGTCGGCGGGTTGTTCCTCGTGCGTGTCTCCCTGTAGCTGCTCTCCGGGTTCTTCCAGTTGGTCGCACCTTTGCGTTCGATGGCCTCCGTCGGGCAGTCCGTTCCGTTCAGGAACGGCGACGTCCTCAACATCGCATCGTTCTCCATATTTCCCCGTTGTCTGAGAGGAAATGCACTATGGCCGACTATCTTCCTTTTCATGTTCCCGACATCGACGACGACGATATCGACGCAGTCGTGGGAGTGCTTCGGTCAGGTTGGCTGACGACCGGCAGCAAGGCTCGGCAATTCGAGCAAGAGTTTGCCGCTAAGGTTGGCGCGCGGTATGCGGTGGCGCTGAACTCCTGCACGGCGGCGCTACATCTGGCACTGGAGGCCATCGGTCTTTCGGAGGGGGACGAAGTCATCGTTCCCACCATGACTTTTGCCGCTTCGGCGGAAGTCGTTACCTATTTCAAGGCCAAACCTGTGCTCGTCGATTGCGTTCCGACGACTTTGAACATAGATCCCGACCTCGTTGAGCGGGCCGTCACGCCCCGGACGAAAGCGGTGATCCCCGTTCACTTCGCCGGCCAGCCCTGCGACATGACCCGGATTCTTGAGATTGCGCGTCGCCACGGTCTTCGGGTGATTGAAGATGCGGCCCACGCCTTTCCGGCTTCCTACAAGGGTAGGGCGATCGGGAGCATCGGTGACTGCACCTGCTTCTCGTTCTACGCCACGAAAAATATTACGACCGGCGAGGGCGGGATGGTCACGACCGACGACCCCGAGTGGGCGGATCGAATCCGGAGGATGAGCCTGCACGGGCTGAGTCGCGATGCCTGGAAGCGTTATACGAACCAGGGGTCCTGGTACTACGAGATCGTCGCGCCGGGGTTCAAATACAATCTCACCGACATGGCGGCGGCGTTGGGACTGTCGCAGCTGCACAAGGCCGAGCGATTCTGGAAAACACGGGAGCGCTATGCCGCGCTCTATGCAGAGGGGTTTCGAGATCTCCCGGAGATCGCTCCATTGGCCACCCGGGATGAGGTACAGCACGCCTGGCATCTCTATGCGATTCAACTCGATCCGGATCGGTTACGCATCACCCGTGAGGAATTTATCGAACGACTGCAACACAAGCAGATCGGATGCAGTGTCCATTTCATCCCGCTCCACTTGCACCCGTACTACCGCCGCACCGGCGGCTATCGTCCCGAAGATTTTCCAGTCGCGAGCCGCGCCTTTACGGGGATGGTCTCGCTCCCTCTCTATTCGAAGATGGCTGAAAGCGACGTGCATCGGACGATTGCCGCCGTGCGCGAGTTGGTACTGGAGGTTCGGCGATGAAACGCACCGTCGATATTGTCGGGGCACTGGTCGGTGTGTTGTTGACCTGGCCGCTGTGGGTGCTGGCTGCCGTTGCCGTCAAGCTCGACTGTCCCGGCCCGGTCTTTTTTTCACAGACCAGAGTGGGACGAGATCGTCGACCGTTTTCGATCTACAAATTTCGTACCATGACGGCCGATGCGCCGTCGAAGGGCGGGCAGTTGACGATCGGGCAGGATACCCGTGTGACCCGGGTCGGGGCCGTTTTGCGAAAGTATAAGATCGATGAATTGCCGCAACTCTGGAATATCCTGACCGGCGACATGAGTCTCGTCGGCCCCAGGCCGGAAGTTCCACGGTATGTAGACATGTTTGCGGACGCCTACGCAGAGATTCTCGGCGTGCGTCCGGGTCTGACCGATCTCGCCTCACTCAAGTACATCGATGAAGCATCGGTGCTTGCGGCGGCGGGCAATCCGGATGAAGAATACGTGTCCGTCGTCCTGCCGGAGAAAATCAAACTGGCGAAGTTCTATGTCCGGCATGCCTCGACGCTGTTGGACCTGGCGATCGTCGCCCAAACCTTGCTCTGCCTGCTGAAGATTCCTTTGTTAGTGTGCGATTTGCCCGATCTTCAGGTGATCCGGCCGGCCCGATCTTCAGACCTTGGGCCACGATTGATCGCAACGGTCTTGAAATGGCGGCGCCCCCTGATCGTGTTGCTCGACATCGGCCTGATGGTATTAGCCGATTACCTGGCATTCTGGCTGCGGTTCGACGGCCGGATTCCAGACGCGGAATGGGGAAACTTTCTGTTGGTCCTGCCTTGGTTGCTGATGATTCGCACCGCGGCCTTCTTCATATTTCGCCTCAACGAAGGACTCTGGCGATATACCAGCCTGTGGGACTTGCAGAACATCGTTATCGGGGTCGGAAGCAGCACCGCGGTGCTTTACGTATGGACACGCTGGGGTATGGGGGTGACGGAGTACCCGCGTTCCATTTTCGTTATCGATGCGATGTTGTTGATCGGATTTGCCGCCGGCGTGCGACTCCCTCGACGCGTGTTGCGCGAAGCGGTCATTTACCGCCCCAAGAAGGCCGTGCTTATTATCGGCGCCGGCGACAGAGGAGAACGCATCGTACGGGAAATGAAACAGAGTCCGACGTCCCGGTACCAGCCCATCGGGTTCATCGACGACCATCTCTCCCTTCGTTACAAGAGAATTCATGGGGTCAAGGTGCTCGGCGGCCGCGAGGATTTAGGGGCCATTCTCTCCGCCGAACGACCGGATGAGGTGGTGCTGGCTCTTCCGCAGGTGACGCCGGACGTCTTACGCCAGATCATGTCCGCTATCGGACCGTTCAAAGTCTCGGTCAAAATGTTGCCGAGTATGCAGGATCTGCTGGGGGATCGCAGCGTGGTCAGTCAGATCCGGAATGTCGCGGTCGAGGATCTCCTGGCGCGGGCGCCGGTCCATCTGAAGACGGATGCCATGGTGGAGATGGTGGCCGGGCGCCGCGTGCTGGTTACCGGTGCCGGTGGTTCGATCGGTTCGGAACTGTCGCGTCAGCTCGCCTCTATGGGACCGGAGTCCGTGGTGTTGTATGAACGTCATGAGAACAGTCTCTATACGATTGCGAAAGAGTTGGAGGATCGTGGGTTCTCTGCCATGGTTCATCCCGTGCTGGGTGACGTGACTGATCGCCGTCGACTCATGGAGACGATGACCCGGTATCGGCCCGCCATCGTCTTTCATGCGGCGGCCCACAAACACGTTCCGCTGGTCGAACTCAATCCTGCGGAGGCGTTAAAAAACAACTGTATCGGAACCCGCGTTACGGCTGAAGCGGCGGATCGCTGCGGTGTGGAGCGCTTTGTCTTGATTTCGACCGACAAAGCGGTGAATCCATCGAGCGTGATGGGCGCGACGAAACGCGCCGCGGAACTCATCGTACAGGACATGGCGGAACGGAGTGCGACCCGATTCCTCACCGTGCGGTTCGGCAATGTGTTGGGCAGCAACGGCAGTGTGCTCCTTCGCTTTCAAGAGCAAATTCAGGCGGGCGGTCCGGTCACCGTCACTCACCCGGACATCCGCCGGTTCTTCATGCTGATACCCGAGGCCGTGCACCTGGTGTTGCAGGCTGCGACATTGGCTGAACAAGGCGCCACGTATGTTCTGGATATGGGAGAACAGATCAAGGTATTGGACCTTGCCAGAAACTTGATTCGATTGTCCGGTTTTGTGCCGGGGCGGGAGATCCCGATCCGGTTTGTCGGATTACGGCCGGGTGAAAAGCTCTATGAAGAGTTGGTCGGTATGGGAGAAATCGCGGAGCGATCGATCCTGGGGAAGATTCTTCGAATTCGGCGACTGGGCGGAACGGAGGTCAGCAAGGTGGCCGGCATGATGATGGCGATGGAGGCAGCCGCCTATCTGAACAATTCTGCTAAGGCGATCGAACGCTTGCGCGAACTCGTTCCCGATTTTCGCCCTCCCGACAAGGTAGAAGATGTGGGACTGTCAGGCACCGAGTGGATCGAGGACGAGGCGACGTTTTCAGCCCCTCAATCGTAGCGTGCGCCGTTCACCGGGCCGGTGAGCGCATGGATAGACTCCGGGTCTTCGAGGGCGCGCCTCGGGTTCGGCGACCGGGCGTATTCGTCATCAGTCCGTTGACAGTAACAGGTAAGGTGGAGGCTATGGGTCAAACTACTATTCTGCCGTCGAATGGCAATTCCGCAGCAAATCTGGTCCATGAATATTGGGGCATGGTGTTGCGCCGCAAATGGATCCTGCTCGGCGCGATCGTTCTTTCTCTTGGAGCTGCGCTGGTCTATTGCAAGGTGGCAACCAAGGTGTACCGATCCGATACGCTGATTCTGCTCGAGGATCAGAAAGTACCCGAAACGTATGTGCAGGCCAACGCCGAAGGCAACAGCAATTTCGACCGTCGAATTTTTGTCATCGAAACACAGGTCCGCGATCGTATGCGTCTCGACAGAATTCGGAAGGAGCTGAATCTCTATCCGGCTCAAGTGGAGGAATTCGGCCCGGAATGGGCGGTGCTCCAAATGAATGCCTCGCTGGAAGTGAGCACCGTCAGCAAGGGCAACGTGCCCGGTCTGAACATGATCGGGGCCTTCACGGTCTCTTTCGCCCATGAAGACCCGGCTACGGCTATGAATGTCGTGTCGAAGATCTCGGAGATGCTCATCGAGGAGGATCTGAAAGATCGTACGAAAGCGGCGGAAGGGACCACCGAATTTCTCGACCACGAAGTGAGCCGCACCCGGATGCAGCTCGACAAAAAAGAGGAGGAAATCAGTCAGTTCAAATCGCAGCACGTCGGCCAGCTCCCTCAGCAGATCGAGGCCAACCTGCGTGCACTCGACCGGTTGCATGACGATCTCAACGTGGTGAATGAAAGCATCCATCGTCAATCCGACCGGCTTGCCTTGGTGGAAGGTGCGCTCCAGAAGTACCTCGAGTTCGGTGTGACGATTCCTGCGCTGGTCAACGGCCCGGTTCAACCGAATCCGTCCTTTGCTCGATTGAACGAATTGAAGAGTAAGCTGACTCAGTTGGAGGCTGAATTCTGGGACGGGTATCCCGAGGTCGCCTTGACCAGAGAGGAGATCAACCAACTTGAGCAGAAGCTGCGGCGTCAATATGGGCCAGATGCCACGGGATCGGACGAGCAAACGAAAGATCCCTACTATCAGGATTTGAAGAAGCAGCGGAGCGAATTGAAGAGCGAGTTGGGGTTGCTCAAACAACGGCAGCACATGCTTCGAGACGAGAAGAAAGAGTATGACAGCCGAGTGGAGACCGCCCCGGCGGTCGAGCAGGGCCTGCTGACGCTCATGCGGGATTACGAGAATCTGAAAGGGAGTTATCAATCGCTGCTGGACAAACGGCTGCATGCGTCCGTTGCGGAGAACTTGGAGAAGCGGCAAAAAGGCGCGCAATTGAAAATCTTGGAGCGCCCGAAGTTTCCGCGCGTTCCCGAGCGACCGAATCAGCCACGTGTGGTGATGCTGGGGTTGCTCATGGGCTGTGCCATGGGAATCGGCATGGCGGTCTTGCTCGAGCAGCTGAATCCTCAGTTCCGCCGGCCGGAGGATGTCGAGTCGGTATTCGGCCCGCAGCTGTTGGCCGCTATTCCCGATTTCGCCCTGGACTATGCGTATTCGAACTGGAGACGGTTCTTTCCGACGTATCACTTCGGCCGGGAGGCTAAATCTACCCGGCAAGTCCCTGGGCTGGTTCCGATACAAGTCGGGGAAACGGGGAGCAATGGATCGAACGGCCACCAGTTCGATCGCAGCTTTGTCGTCAAATGGATGCCCAATGCGATCGTATCGGAACAGTATCGCGTAGCCGCGACACGGTTGTTTCTTCTAGGCGCGGAACAGCAATCGACGGTCGTGGCGGTCAGCAGTGCCGTCAAAGGTGAGGGAAAAACCACCACCGTCATCAATCTCGGATATACCTTGGCACGGGACTTAGGTAAGCGGGTCTTGCTCGTAGACTGTGACCTGAAATGCCCGGGACTCCAGAACTTTATCGAGGGAAGCACCACCGGAGGCTTGGTCGATTATCTGGCAGGCACCCTGGCGATCGACGACTGTGTGTCCGGGTTTGGCGATGTGCCCTGTTGGATTATGCCCGTAGGCAACTCCGTCGTTCATTCGACGGAATTGCTCCGGACCGAGCGGCTTGCGGGTCTGTTCGAGCGGCTCCGGAAACGATTTGACTATATTATTTTGAATACTCCTCCGATTCTCCCTCAGGCAACGATGAATATTCTGTCCGGGCATTCGGATGTTCTGCTGCTCGTGGTCCGGGCAAACTCGACACCGCACGATGTGGTGAAGCGTGCCGTGGTGTCCCTCGGAAGCCGCAAGCCTCTTCACGTAGTGCTCAATGCGGTCGGCAGCCAATCTCTGCCGTCCTACGTCTATGAATATGCCCAGCCTCCAGCGAAGGCTCCACGCGGGCAGTTGAAAGCCTAGAAGGGCGCCCTGAAGGTGAAGTGATAGCCTGCAGTGCCCATCCGGCGTACGTTTCGCAATATCGTATCCTGATCCACCTGCTGAAGCATGTGGTAGGGATCCCACTTGGGTGTGAATCGAAATTTCTCACAGCGCCAGGCCGCAGGAGGAGTACTCATGGGAAGTGATCAGTGGATTGTCAATAATCGGGCAGGGGAGCAGTGGGGCCTTATTACCCGCCTGATCCTGGATACGGTCACGAGGCAGATCAGCTATGCGGATGTGGTCGTGATCCAAACGGGTTTGGTTACCCGTATTCCTTGGAATGGATTTGAGATTCGCGACCAGGGCATTATGCTTGATATACCGGAAGCTCAGGCTGTGGCCGGCTCGACGATGGGCTCCGATAGTCGAGTCGCGGGGGTAGTGGCCATGGAAGTGTGGCCATGACCAGTCGAGTGGTGTGCCCTGATCAGCGTCTCTACTCGCCGGCTTTCTCACCTAGTCTTGTCGATTTATTCCTCCTACACAGCCCCTTCTGACATCTGAACCTTCCCGAGACCCGGAGCCCCGCGGTATGTGAGTATCGCCCCAGGGGTCTGCCCGGTATCCATTCCACTAGCGTGCGATCCCCGGAATACATTCCGTCGGCATAAGTTCGCCGCCGTGGAAGTGGGAGACCTGTTTCCACTTTTGCAGCACGGCCTTGTCGTCGAAGGTGAGCAGGTATTCCTCGCACCAGGTGCCGGGCGGGGTATAGCGGTTGCCGGACTGCTGTTCGCGAAATTCATAGACCCACAGGCCTTCGCCTTCCGCGCCCTTGCGAACCGCTTTGGGCGCGCCGAGAGCCTGGCGAACCTCCGCTTGCGTGGCACGGCCTTTCGCGGAGTCAAGGTAGGCCCCTTCTTTGGTCTGCAGGTGACTGCAGGCGGCGACGCTGATGGTGATGGCGATGAGACCGAGCATTCGACGGAGATGTGTCATGATGCCTCCCGGTTCGAAAGGAATCTTCCCAGTGCTGTCGTGAGTGCGATCGGATTGTACACCGATCCGCCGGAGCCGTCTTCTGTGAGTTGATGTTCGGGAAGCGAAGTTTCGGGGAGTTCGGACGGACGGAGTACCTTGTGAGAACAGAGGTCAGTGTGTTTCAGACCCGAGCCGACATGTACCCGGAGCGTGAAATCTAACAGGTTGCGGAAGAACTCGATTTTTGCATCATAGCGCGCGGTGGGCTCCACGTGCCGTCCTGCGTCAACACACACCGCAGGATGCGCAAAAAAGCCGTCCAGCAAGGCCGCAGCGTGCGAAGGGGCGAATCGTACTCTTGCGGTACGGTGAGTCGCTGAGTGACGCGAGAACGCCGCTGGCGGCTTTATTCCGCATCCTGCTAACCCTGGAGACAAAGAGCGGGGAGACGGGAAGGTGACTAGACGGCTTTTTTAACCAGCCCGGAGCGAAGGCAGCGGGTGCATACGCGAATGCGTAAGGCTGAGCCGTTGACGAGCGCTTTCACGCGTTGCAAGTTGGGATTGAAGACGCGCTTCGTCCTGTTGTTCGCGTGGCTCACGTTGTTACCGGTCTGGTGTTTCTTTCCACAAAGATCACAAGCAAATGCCACGGCCCTACTCCTTTGTTGCGGCGTCTTTCAACGACTAGTGCGTGAACGGAGCGGAATGCTACCATAGCGCCACGGGCTAAGACAAGCTGTCGGGGTGAATTCTCCTCTGTGGATACCCTCCTTCCTGTGCAAGGCCCTTCACCGTCACGGAGGTTCCGCCCATGGATGTGGTCACGCTCGTCGGATTGCTCGCCGGTACCCTCACCACCATCGCCTTTATCCCCCAACTCCAGCAGACCTGGCGCACCCGCTCCGCGCAGGACGTATCCTTGGGCATGTTACTCACCTTTGTGACCGGAGTGTCTCTCTGGCTGGTCTACGGACTGCTTCTCGGCGCCCTTCCCATCATCCTCGCGAACCTCGTCACACTCGTCCTCACACTCGCCATTCTCATCCTCAAACTTCGTTACCGTTCGTAGTGCGATTCTCTGCGCGTCTGGTGCCGGCGGTCCATCTGTGGACGTTCCGCCGGAGCCTCGCTCGCGGATCCCCTTGACAAGATCGGCCTTCCTCTCCTAGAGTTTGCCTCGTTTCAAAACACCTTGGGTCAAGGGAAGAGGGTGTAAAACCCTCGCGGTCCCGCCGCTGTAAATGGGGACGAAACCCGCAGGCGCCACTGTCTGGGAAAGCCATCGGTTGTCGGCCGTCAGCCTTCAGTCAACACCTGATCGCTGAAGGCTGGGAGCTGAGTGCTTCGAAGATGGGAAGGCGCGGGGAGTAGGATGAACCATGAGCCAGAAGACCTGCCCGAGGAAGACCCTTTATTCCCTCGTGGGCTGGGGAATAGGCGAGGATGATGGTGCGGGAAATCCTCAGGGTTCCACGTTGGCCCTGGGGATTTTTTATTTGCGCGCCGTTCGTTTGTTCCCCGTTCGTCGATGCGTGACCGGAATTCTTGGAGTCGTTTGTTATGTGTTGCTCGCCTGTGTGGTACCCGCGTTCGCGCACACTCCGGAGGATGATGCGGTGATGAAACGCCGTCAACAAGGCATCCTCACGGGCATGCCGTTCATGGCCAACATTACTCCGCGCACGTTTATCGACGACGCGGGGAGGAAACTCTATGTGGCCAAGGCGCCTGCGCGGGTGGTGTCGCTCGCGCCGAGCATCACCGAGATGTTGTTTGCCCTGGGGCTGGATGAACAGGTTGTCGGGGTGACCGAGTTCTGTGATTTTCCGGCGGCGGCCAAGACCAAATCCAAGGTCGGCTATGCCAATCCCAATCTTGAATCGCTGGTCGCGCTTCGGCCTGAGTTGATTGTCGCGCCCCGTGAGTTTCATCGAGCGAATGTCCTGGCCAAGCTGGAGGAACTCAAAATTCCGGTGCTGCTCTTGGATGCTACGTCGCTGGAAAGCATTTTTTCGCATCTGCATACCTTGGGACGCATTTTCGATCGCTCTACGGCCGCGCATGCGATGACGCTGGCGATGCGCAGCCGGATGGCTGAACTCACCGCCAGAACGGAGTCTCTGGCACGCGTCCGGGTCTTGTATGTCATCAATAGCCAGCCGCTCATGACGGTGGGACCTGGTAGTTACATTCACCAGATGATCGGGCTTGCCGGTGGGCTGAATATCGCATCGGAGGCCAAGGCCTCCTACCCGCGTCTCACGATGGAAACGGTGTTGCAGGAAGATCCCGAAATCCTGCTGTTCCCTAGAGGGTCGGTCGAAACCGTCCCGCGAAGCGAGCAGGAGGCCTGGAAACGCTGGACGACGGTGACCGCCGTTCGAGAAAACCGCCTTCGTGAAGTGCCGGCCGACGCCCTAAACCGGCCGGGTCCGCGCGTCATGGAAGGGCTCGAGGCGCTGGCCAGGGCGATCCACCCCGAAGCCTTCGCGTCGGAACCGGCGCCGGGACAGCCATGATGCCGGCAGCCCGCCACCCCACGCCTTCCGCGTCCGCCTTGACGGCATCGACCTTGTCCACGGGTATCGTGCCACCCGAGCCGCCGACGATCGCAAGCGATCGGCCGGTTCAGGATTCGATCCTGACGCCGTCCCGCTGGTGGCGCGTGATGACGGCCCTCTCGCTCGTCGCCTGTCTTTTAGGTCTGGTCTGCCTGCAGGTGGGGACACAGTATATCGGGGTGGGGCGCATCATCGGCCTCTTCTCGTCGCTGCTGTTCGATCGACCGGTTGACGAGCGGATGGTCGATACGACCGGCGTCATTCTGTTTCAGGTCCGCCTGCCGCGAGTGGTGCTCGGCTTTCTGGTCGGAAGCTGTCTTGCCTCAGTCGGCGTGGCGTTGCAGGCCTTGCTCCGGAATCCGCTCGCCGATCCCTATGTGCTGGGGGTCTCCAGCGGGGCGGCCTTGGGTGTCGCCGTCGCCGTCTTGTTCGGTATCGGCAGCACAGTGCTGGCCTTGTCGATCTTACCGGTGTGCGGGTTTGTCGGCGGGCTCGTCGCCCTCGCGGTGATCTACCGGATGGCGGCGACTCATGAGCATCTGCCGATTCACTCGGTGCTCCTGGCCGGGGTCATCCTCAATGCGATTTTTTCCGCACTGATCATGTTCATCACGTCCATTATGGAGCCGAATCGGTCGTTCGGCATGATGGCATGGTTGATGGGGTCACTCACCGCGCCGGCCTATCCGGTGCTGGCGGCCTTGTCCGGTTATCTGCTGATCGGGCTGGTCCTGTTGTTCAAGCAGGTCCGGGTGCTCAATATTCTGGCCTTGGGTGAAGAGCCGGCGCACTCGCTGGGTATCGACACGGAACGTGTCAAACGGTTCATCTTTCTGGTGTCGGCTCTCATGACCGGGGCCGTGGTGTCCTTCAGCGGCATGATTGGATTCATCGGCATGATTGTGCCCCACGCGGTCCGTCTCGTGCTCGGAGCCGACCACCGACTGTTGTTGCCGGCCTCGGCATTGGTCGGCGGCACGTTCTTGATGGTGGCGGACACGGCGGCACGTACGCTGTTTGTGCCGTCGGAAGTGCCGGTCGGGGTGATCACGGCGTTAGCCGGCGGCCCCTTCTTCGTCTACCTCCTGGTGTGGCGAAAGGATCGATTGGCATGACGCGGATCGACTCCACCGCTCAGATCCCGGGAGGAGGCCCGGAGTCGGGTCTGGTGGCGCACCATGCCTATACCGTCGGCGGGGTGCATTTCAGTTACGGACCATTGCGTCTACAGGGAGAGCCGTGGGTACTTCGAGACGTGAGGCTGGAAGTCGCGCAAGGCGAGATCCTGGGCATCGTCGGGCCCAATGGGTCGGGCAAAACCTCGCTGCTGAAACTGTTGGCGAAGTTGGCCGTGCCACAGGAAGGGGAGATCGCCCTGTTCGGACGACCGTTACGCAGCCTCTCTCACGCGCTACTGGCGCAGACCGTCGCTGTGGTGCCGCAGGACAGTCCGCAGATGTTTCCGTTCACGGTCGCAGAGACGGTTCTGATGGGGCGATTTCCCCACCGTCGGCGTTCGGGATGGAGTCTGGGTTTCGGCTGGGAGGATCGAGAGGATTGTCAGGCGGCGTCGCAGGCCATGGCCACGATGGACATCGCGCATCTCGCCGGGCGCGCCGTCACCGACCTGTCCGGAGGCGAACGCCAGCGCACCATGATTGCGCGGGCCTTGGCGCAAGCGCCCCGAGTGTTGCTGCTCGATGAACCGACGGCCTTTCTGGATCTGCAGCACCAGTTGGGCATTTGTGCGACGTTGCGCCGACTCTGTGACAAACGCGGGTTGACGGTGGTGATTGTGTCGCACGATCTGAACCTGGCCAGCCAGTACTGCGATCGCGTGGGGATGTTGAGGGCGGGGCGGATGTGTACGATCGGCGCTCCCGCCGAGGTCATGTCTGTGGACGTGTTGCAAGAAGTGTATGGCTGCGAGGTCTTGATCGATGCGCATCCGCAGTCGGGATTGCCGCGGATCACGTTGCCGAGGCACGGGATGCCGTTTAGGGGTTGATCGGATGGTGCGGGAGGGGTTCGCGCCCGGCCTACCCGTGTGAGGAGAAGGGGCGCGTCATCATTGGAGAACGGAGTGTCAGGAAGACGCCGTCGGCGTCGGGGAAGATGGTGCAATTCCATCACGGTGCCGCCACTGTAAGCGGGGAGTGACTCTGCATTGAGCCACTGACTGGTTCGTGACCTGTGACCATGACACGTATTTCCTAGGACCGAGGTCCGCGAGATACGCTTCACGAGAGACGGTTGACGTTCCGGTTGGGAAGGCGCAGGGAAAACGATGATCCGCAAGTCAGGAGACCCAACTGACGGCTGTTACGACTGATCCCTTCGAGCGAAAGGGAGTGTCAGGATGTCGGTACGTATCGGGCCATGGTCTGTCTTGTTTTTGTTGGTGTGTGTCACCAGTGTCCCTCCTGTTTGGACGGCCGCGGCGGTTGCCGACGAGCCTCCGGAATCTGATCCTGTCGTGCACGCCGAGGAAGTCGTGGTCTCGGCCACCAAAACCCCCTTGCCGGTAAGCCAGGTGACCAGCGCGGTCGAGGTCATTACGGCGCAGGACATGAAACGGCAGAACATCAGGAGCGTGGTGGACGCGCTTCGGTTGGCCCAGGGTGTGGCGATGTTCTCCAACGGCGGTCCCGGTACCGAGGTGACGGCCAAGATTCGAGGCGGCGGGGCGAATCAGACCCTGGTGCTGATCGACGGCGCCATCGTCAACAGCGGTACCGTCGGCAGTTACAATTTCGCCAATCTGACGACCGACAACATCGAACGAGTGGAGATCCTTCGCGGCGCACAGAGTATGTTGTGGGGATCCGACGCCATGGGCGGGGTCGTCAACATTGTGACGAAGAAGGGGCAGGGGCCGCTTTCCGCCGCCGGCTTCATGGAGTATGGGTCGTTCGCCTCCCTTCGCGAAGGGGGCACGGTGTCCGGGAAGCAGGGGGCGGTCGATTACAGTGTCTCCCTCTCCCGCTGGGACATGTCCTCCTTTTCCGCCGTCAACTACCGGCGAGGGGCGACGGAGCGGGATTCGTACCGCAATTGGCAGGGCTCGGGCCGGATCGGGGTGGATCTTCCGCACGACGGGCGGCTGGACTTCAGCATGCGCTGGATGAACTCCGATGTGCAGCTGGACAATCTGTCGGCTACGGCGCCGAGCGACGTGTACGGCTCGAAAATACGGAGTCAGGAGTATGTGTTCAGCGGGAGTTATGAGCAGCCGGTGACGAGCTGGTGGACGCAGAAGCTGACGCTCGCCCGTTCTCAGGAGGCCTCGCTCTTTCTCCCCGGCACGTTGCAGCGGAGCCTGGTCAGCGGCGCCTTCAGCACCCCGTTCGGCGATCCGAACGAAACCCGTGTGCTCTCCAACCGCCTTGAGTGGCAGCACAATGTGCAGATCACGAAATTACTGCTGCTCAGCGCAGGGTATCAATTTCGAGAGCAGCAGGGCGAGAACGACAGCGGGCTCACGAATCGCATTCTGAGCTCTCATGCGGGTTTTGCGCAGGCGCAAGTGAATCTCTGGGATCGGGTGTTTGCCACCGCGGGTGTCCGCCATGACAGGTACAATGTCTTCGGCGATGCGACGACCTATCGCTTCACCGGCGGGTACTACCACAAGGAAACGGACACGAAACTCCGCGCCGGGTATTCCACCGGCTTTCGCGCGCCCAGCATGAACGAACTGTATTTTCCGAATTTCGGCAATCCCAATCTGGGGCCGGAAAAAAGTCAAAGTATGGACGTGGGAATCGATCAGTATCTGTTCTCCAAGCAGATCAAGTTCACGGGAGGGTTCTTCTGGAACCGCTACCGGAATTTAATCACGACCACGTTCGATCCGGTCTTCTGCGCGCCGTTCAGCACGTTCGGGTTTTGCCCGCAGCAGCTCGGGGAAGCCTCGACCAAAGGTTGGGAGGCCGGGCTTTCCTACACGTACGCAAGCGACAAGCCGTTTGTGAAGAGCCTCATTCTCCAGGCGCAATATACGAATACGCTGACGCGCGATCTGGATAGCCAGAGCCGGTTACCGCGCTGGCCGACCGATCAATGGAGCGCGACGATCAGCTATCAGCCCATCGATCCGCTCTGGATTACGCTGATCGGCCGGTACGTAGGCTCGCGATACAATACCACCGGAGACCGGCAGTCGCTGCCGGCGTTCGATGTGTGGTCGTTGGCGGTCACCTACGATGTCACGAAGCAGCTTCAGGCCTATCTCCGGGCGGAGAACCTGTTCAACGAGAAGTACGAAGAAATCGCCAGTGCCGGCGCACCCATCCGGTCGATTTTCGGCGGGGTGCGGGTCTCGTTCGGCGGGAAGTCATGAACCAGCCATGAGATCCAGAGCATGAGGCAGCGTCCGCGTGTGATCATCGCCGGCACGCATAGCGGTGTCGGCAAGACTACGGCCACTCTGGCGCTCATGGCCGCGTTGAAGGCGAGAGGATTGGTCGTTCAGCCGTTTAAGGCGGGGCCGGACTTTATCGATCCCGGCCACCATCACATGGCGACCGGACGGCCCTCGCGCAATCTGGACGGCTGGATGTTGAGGGAGACCGCGAACCGCGCCATCTTTGGGCGCGCCTCCGCCGATGCGGACCTGTCGATCGTGGAAGGCATGATGGGACTGTTCGACGGCAGTTCTCCGATCCACGAACTGGGCAGCACGGCTGAATTGGCGAAGCAGCTGAATGCGCCGGTGCTGCTGGTGATCGACGGCAGCGCCATGGCCAGATCGGCTGCGGCCATGGCGTCCGGGTATGCGACATTCGACCCTGGCCTGAAGGTGATGGGGGTGCTTTTCAATCGCGTGCGGAGCGAGGGGCATTACCGATTGTTGCGGGAGGCGGTGGAGGCTGAGACGGATCTGATGGTCGTCGGGTATCTGAGGCCGGACGATTCCGTCACCATTCAGGATCGCCACCTCGGACTGAGGACCGCCATCGAGCAAGGCGCAGGCGAGGTCTATGACCGGTTGGGTCGCTCCGCGGCAGACACCATCGACGTGGAACGCGTCGCGGCTCTGGCTCGATCTGCCGGTGCCTTCCCGGGAGAAGATCTCCCGCTCATGAGGTCGGCGGCATCCCCACAACACGTTCGCGTCGGCGTGGCGTACGACGCAGCGTTTTGTTTCTACTATCAGGACAATCTAGAGATGTTGAAGGCGGCGGGGGCCGAACTCGTGATGTTTTCACCGTTGCGCGATCGCAGTATACCCGATGTCGATTTACTCTATCTCGGTGGCGGGTATCCAGAATTGTACGGTGAAGTTCTGGCGGCCAACGTAGGCATGCGGACCGCGGTGCGGACGTTCAGCGACCGGGGCGGAGCGATTTATGCCGAGTGCGGCGGACTGATGTATCTGACGCAGTCGATCCGCGATCCGGCGGGACACCGCCACGAGATGGTCGGCGCCGTGCCTGCCGAGGCGGTGATGCGCCAGAACACGATGACGCTGGGGTATCGAACCCTTCGGCTGACAGAGCCTTGTCTGCTCGGTCCGGAGGGCACGGTGCTGCGAGGGCATGAGTTTCACTATTCGCTGCTGGAGCCGGCCGGCGAACTGCAGTATGTCTGTGCGCTGTCGGATGCGGACGGCAAGCCGGTGGGGCCGGACGGAGTGATGAGACGAAACACGTTGGCGTTGTATAGTCATCAGCATTTCGGCAGTTGCCCGGAGGTGGTCGGGCATCTGCTTGGAGCCGCGCGTCGAGCGCGCCGGGATAGGGCACCGCTGGGGACGGTATGACATGACGGAACACGACGACCATACAACCAGAATGCAGCGTCTGAAGGTTTCGGTGGACCGTCGTATTGAGGCGGCTCAGGAGGAGAAGGGCTTGTTGATCGTCCATACCGGGGCGGGGAAGGGGAAGACCACCGCTGCGCTCGGCATGGCCCTGCGCGTACTGGGCCATGGGATGAAGGTGGCGGTCGTGCAATTCATCAAAGGCGCCATCGACACGGCCGAGGAGCGGACGCTCAGGTCATTCGGCGAGCGCGTGACGTTTCTTCGGATGGGCGAGGGGTATACCTGGGAGACACAGGATCGTGAGCGCGATACCAGATTCGCCTGTGATGCCTGGGCCAGGGCCTGCGAGTTCATGCGCGATCCGTCCTATGCGATGGTGATTCTGGATGAGTTCAATATTGCGCTGCACCACGGCTATGTGGCGGTGACAGAAGTTCTGCCGCACTTACTGCGACGACCGGCGATGCAACACGTCGTCATTACCGGCAGAGGGGCGCCGGCTGAATTGATCGAGGTCGCAGATCTTGTGACCGAGATGAAGCAGGTGAAGCATCCGTTCCGCAAGGGCATCAAAGCGCAGGCAGGGGTGGAGTTTTGAGAGGGCCGGTGACCAAAACCTGTGAGCATTGCCGGCAGCCGTTCGAGTGCGTGGGATATCAATGCTGGTGCGGGAAGCTCGGGATCACTGACGCCCAGATGGATTGGATTGCGGCGCGCTACCAGGACTGTCTCTGCCCCGCCTGTCTGCAACAGGTGGCGGCCGGGAGTCTGGGACCGGAGCGTCCACCGCGAATGTCTTGATGACAGGGGATCCCGCAGAACGGTGCTGCGACGTTCGGAATAGGACTGCGGACGAAATACAGGAAAGGATTGGGGAACACGTATGCGAATCACCAAGGTCTATACAAGAACCGGCGATGCGGGCCAAACGAGACTGGCCGGGGGACAACAGGTGTGGAAGGACTGTCTGCGTGTGGAAGCCTATGGCACCGTCGATGAGTTGAATGCCTCAGTAGGATTGGTCCGGGCGATGAACGCCGAGGGCGGAAGCGCATCTCCGGCCTCCGCGGAGCTTGAGGCAGACCTGCGCTGGATTCAGAACAAGTTGTTCGACGTCGGCAGTTTGCTCGCTACGGCTCCAGGCCAGAGTTTTCCGAACATGCCGAAAGTGACCGAGGGCGATGTGACCAGGCTTGAGCAGATGATCGATCGCTGTCAGGAGGAGCTGGCTCCGCTCAAGGAATTTATTCTGCCGGGCGGCGGAAAAATCTCGGCCACGCTGCACCAAGCGCGAACCATTTGTCGCCGCGCTGAACGAATCTGCATCCGGCTGAGCCGGGAAGAAGACGTTGCCGCCGAACTCAACACGTATCTGAATCGATTGAGTGATGCCCTGTTTGTCATGGCGCGCTGGGTGGCGAAGACCCAGGGTGAACCGGAGTTTTTGTGGCAGCGTGAAACCGATGCCTCCGGTAAGTAAGTCGAGGAGACCTCGAGGGCGTTCGCAGTCCCGTCTTATTCTGGTGCTGGGCGGAGCGGCCTCGGGAAAAAGCCAGGCGGCATTGGACAAGGCCGGCCGCAAGGGACCGAAGGCGTTCGTGGCGACCGGGCAAGCGCTGGATGGCGAGATGAAGGCGCGCATCGAGCGGCACCGGGCGACACGCGCGGCCGATTGGTCGACGGCAGAGGTGCCTCGATCGTTAACGAACTGGTTTCGGTCGGAGGGCTCGCAGTACCGCACGATCGTGGTCGATTGCCTGACCCTGTGGGTGAGCAATGTCTGTGGCCCCCGCATTGTCGGGAAAGATCTGACCAACACCGTGGATGAACTGGTCCAGGCGATTCGGCGGACTCCCGCGCGGGTCGTGCTGGTGAGCAACGAACTGGGGTTTGGATTGGTGCCAATGAGCCGGGCTGCGCGCGCTTTCCGGGATCTTGCGGGCCGCGTGAATCAGCAATTCGCCGCCGCGGCCGACGAAGTGTATGTGGTCATTGCCGGCCAATCGCTCAGAGTGAAATGAAGAGGACCACGACGTGATGACGTTCGATGAGACGGTGCGACTGATTCAACCGATTGATGCGCAGATCGCCGCGAGAGTTCAGGCTCGGCTGGACGGGTTGACCAAACCCCTCGGGAGTCTCGGACGGCTTGAAGAGACCGCGGTGCGGTACGCCGCGATCACGGGCGAGGCGAAACCGAATGTGCCGCGCGGGGTCGTCTATACGTTTGCCGCCGATCACGGAGTGGCGATGGAAGGCGTGAGTGCCTATCCCAGTGAGGTGACACCGCAGATGGTCTTGAATTTTCTCCGAGGCGGCGCCGGGGTGAACGTGTTGGCGCGGCATACGGGGGTCGAGGTCCGGGTGGTGGATATCGGGGTGGACTATGACTTCGGAATAATTCCTGGTCTGATCCAGAAAAAGGTCATGTGGGGGACGAGGAACCTGCGGCGAGAACCGGCGATGAGTCGAGCAGAGGCCACGCAGGCGGTCCAGATCGGGATGGATCTGGCGGTCGAGGCGGCGCGGGAAGGCATCGGGCTGATCGGGACCGGCGAGATGGGCATCGGCAATACGACTCCGAGCGCGGCGATTGCAGCCGTGATGACCGGTCGGGCTGTGGCCGACGTCACGGGACGCGGCACCGGCATCGACGACGCCGGTCATGTCCATAAAATTCAGGTCATTCAGGAGGCGCTGGAACGGCATCGCCCGGACCGGGCTGATGCACTCGATGTCGTCGCCAAGGTGGGCGGACTGGAAATTGCCGGGCTGGCCGGTGTAATTCTTGGGGCTGCGGCGGCACGGGTGCCGGTCGTGTTGGATGGATTTATTGCGGGCGCGGCGGCCTTGATCGCCGCGGGGATTCAGCCGCTCTGCTGCGACTATCTGATCGCCTCGCATCGATCGGTTGAACGGGGACACCAGGTCATCTTGGATCACCTCGGCCTCAAGGCGCTCCTGGATCTCGACCTGCGGCTCGGTGAAGGAACTGGGGCTTGCCTCGGTATGGGGCTGGTGCAGGCGTCGATCAAGATTCTCACCGAGATGGCGACCTTTGGCGAAGCCGGTGTCTCGAGTCGTGAGGCGTGACAGGTGACAGGTGAAGCGTGACATGCCGAGCGAAGGAGCCGTAGACGCGGCACGTTCGCATCCGGAAGAATCCGGGCCCCGCATGCAGCATAAGAGTCACAAAGATTCTCGCGTTTCACATTTTACGCATAACGTTTTCCGTCCGTTCATCCTGGCCTGGCATTTTCTCACCGCCATTCCGATCAGCCGTCGTCACCATGATGCGCCGGCGGAGGAATTGGCGGCGTCGATGGCCTGGTATTCCACGGTAGGGCTGATGATCGGCGGGCTTCTGGCGCTGATCGACCAGGGCTTGCGCTGGTGGATGGCGCCTGAGGTGGTGAACGTGTTGTTGCTCGTTCTGCTGGTGTTACTCACGCGCGGGCTCCATCAAGACGGACTCGCAGACACAGTCGATGGATTGGCCGGGGGACGGACGGTGGACGACCGGCTGCGTATCATGCGCGATCCGAGTATCGGGGCACTCGGCGCGACCGGGCTGTTTCTGTCGCTCTTGCTGCGTTATGCCGGCCTGCTCGCCCTACCGCAACCCTGGCGTCTTCCCGCGTTGCTCTGCATGCCGGCGGTGGGGCGCTGGGCCATGGTCTGCGTGGCCTGGGGCTCCCCCGCGGCGCGGCGCGATGGAGGCTTGGCATCGGCGTTTCTCAGGAATCTGTCATGGCACCATGTTCTGCTTTCCAGTGTGGTCCTGGCCGTGGCTTTAACCATAGGGTTCGGCAGGGGTCCGTCATTGGTCACGATGGGAGTGGGAGTGGCGCTGATCCTGTTGGTGCGGCGGGGATGTCGCGCGTGGTTCGGCGGCGTGACCGGCGATCTCCTCGGTGCCACCAATGAGCTGATCGAAATTCTGTTTCTCCTCTTCGTGCCGGTCTTGGTGATGACTCGATGACCGGCATCGAATTATCACTCGCGGCGGTGCTTGATGTTGCACTGGGGGATCCCCGTTCGTTGCCCCATCCAGTGCGGGGAATGGGCGCGGTCATCGGGTGGATCGATCATCGTATCCGCACCATCAGCCGGAGCGAGCAGGCCCTCCGGATCGCCGGCGTCTGTCTGGCGCTCGGTCTTCCTGCGGCGGTCTATGGCGCTGCCACATGGGTGATTACCCAGGCTGTTGCGAGCCACCCGATTCTGGGACAGGCGGTCGGCATCGGCCTGGCCTCTACGACATTAGCCGGGCGCGATCTTTATGACCATGTTCAGAGGGTGGCCGGCGCCCTTGCGGCCGGCGATCTGGCCGGAGCGCGACAAGCGGTCGCCATGATCGTGGGACGAGACAGCGCGGCATTGACGGAGCCGGAGATTGCGCGCGCGACCGTCGAGACCATTGCCGAAAGCGCTTCGGACGGGATCATTGCCCCCCTGGTCTATCTGTCGCTCGGCGGCGCGCCGCTGGCGCTGGCCTACAAGGCGGTCAATACGCTCGACTCCATGATCGGACATCGCGATGAACGGCATGAACATTTCGGCTGGGCCTCCGCCCGGTTGGATGATGCGCTGAACTGGGTACCTGCTCGACTGACGGGCGGCTTCATCGCGCTGGCAGCCGGCTTGTCCACCGGACAGTGGCATCGCATCCATGAGAGTTGGTATATCCTGCATCGGGACGGGGACAAGCATGCCAGTCCAAACAGCGGTCAGCCGGAAGCCGCGATGGCCGGGGCATTGGGGGTGCAACTCGGAGGGCGGAATTATTACGACGGTGTCCCCCACGATGCCGAACGGATTGGTGATGGGTCGGCGGAGGTGGCTCCCGAACATATCGATCAGGCAACCCGCATCATGTTGGTCACCTATGCGCTCGGTCTGTTCTTTGCCGTGTTGTCCTTGTGGGTGTCATGAAGCGGGCGGTTCACGGCGGGGATGTGTACGGCGCAGCTCGTGAATTGGGACGCACACCCGATCGATTGCTCGATTTTAGCGCCAGCATTAATCCGCTAGGTCCGTCACCGGCCGTCCTCCGGGTGCTCACTCGTGCGAGGACCGTGCTGTGCCATTACCCCGATCCGCAGTGCTGGGATCTTCGGCAGGCACTCGCAGCCTATTGGCGCCGTTCACCCGAGGCGTTTCTCATTGGAAACGGTTCCACGGAACTGATCCATCTCCTTCCTACAGCCCTGCAGATCCGGCATCTGTTGGTCGTCGGCCCGACCTTCTCGGAGTACGCGGCGGCGATGGCACGATCCGGAGGACGGGTCAGCACCGTGCTGGCCGGGCATGCGGATTCCTACCGGCCCAGGCTGGAACTGGTTGTGGAGGCCATGCGACAGGCCGGACGAGCGGGGACGCGATCGCGTCCTCTCGATGCCGTGCTGCTCTGCAATCCCAATAGCCCGACCGGCGTCGCCTGGGAGGCAGGGGTAGTGCGGAAGCTTGCTCGTGAGGCAGCGCGTCTCGGACTCTGGTGTGTGGTCGACGAAACGTTTGCCGACTATTGTGAGTCGGTGTCGATTCTTGGAAGGACTCTTCCGTCCAGGATCATTGTGCTGCGCAGCTTCACCAAGTTTTATGCGTTGCCCGGCCTTCGTGTGGGGTATGCGGTCGCACCGCCCGCCGTGGTGCAACAACTCGGCGAGCAGCAACCTCCCTGGTCGGTCAACATGCTGGCGCAGCGAGCGGCCATGGCGGCCTTGCAGGACGATCGACATCGACGGCGCAGTCTGCAGTTCATGGATCGAGAACGGATCAGGTTACAGCGTGGGCTCGAACGGCTGTCAGGCGTACGGGTGTTTCCAACCAAGGCGAATTTCATGCTGTTGGAACTGCCGGTCGGACATCAGGCCACCCGAGTGGTGTCGGTGCTGCGACGGCAGGGGCTGTTGCTTCGCGACTGTGCGCAAGTGCCGGGGCTGAACGATCGCTCGTTGCGAGTGGCGGTGCGGACAAGACGCGAAAATGATCGGCTCCTGAAGGCCTTGTCGTTCATCGGACGGATTGCAGAATGAACGGATGTCCGTCGAATCGCTTCTGCACCAAATCGCGTATAGCCCGCGAGACGCTGATCGTTGATCTGAGGACCCGCATGCGTGTGTTGTCCTCGGCACCACAGGGCGGAGGCCTGCGAACCACTCGCTACATTCTCAATCATCAGGTGCCTTCGAATCCTGTCCCGAATGTCGACGGGAGAACGTGGGAGCATCCTTCTCGCTATCTGCGGCGTCTTGCCGGCTTACTTGCTGTTGAGCCGGATAGCGTCGGCCTGATGACGGCGGTGCCCATGACGCAGGTGGTGAGCCGCCGGGAGCAACGCGATGATCTCTGGGTGGAGTGTTTTGCCACCGTCGGGATTACCAATGCCGTGCGGGCCGGTGAACCGCCTGGTCATGGGGAAGGGCCTGTGCGGCACGGCAAGGCCGGGACGATCAATCTTATTGTGGTGACGAACGCCAGCCTGGCGGTTCCGGCGCTGGTCGGTGTGGTGCAGGTCGCCACGGAGGCGAAGACCGGCGTCTTGCGCGATCACGCGGTCCCCAGCTGGACCGGTGCGCCAGGTGCGACAGGGACGGGGACGGATGCGGTGGTCGCCGCCTGTGCCCTGCGCGGGCGTGGTCCGTGGCATGCGTATGCCGGTACGCATACCGACCTCGGATCGATGATCGGCCTTGTGGTGAACGACTGTGTGATCGAAGGGCTCGCACGCGCCGCACAATGGGCGGCGAGGCATCGCCGGTAAATCAAGCTGGAGGTCGATGGTTCACGCTACACGTGCCAGAGCGATAGCTGTTCTCGGGACCGGCTCCGATGTCGGAAAGAGCCTGGTGGTCGCCGGTCTCTGTCGACTGCTGCATCGGGCTGGAATCAGGGTAGCCCCGTTCAAGGCACAGAACATGTCGCTCAACTCGTTCGTGACTCCGGAAGGCGGAGAAATCGGGCGCGCCCAAGCGCTGCAAGCCGAAGCCTGCGGCATCGCACCCCATGTGGACATGAATCCGATTCTGCTCAAGCCGGAATCCGATTCCAGGTCTCAGATCATCGTGCAGGGAAAAGTATTTGCCACGCGCGAGGCCCGGGCCTATTTCTCGCGCAGCCGGGACTCTGAATTGTTTCGGGCGGTGAAAGGCAGTTACGACCGCCTCGCCTCGCAGTATGAGGTCGTGATCATCGAAGGGGCGGGCAGCGCTGCGGAGGTCAATCTTCGAGATCGCGATCTGGTGAACTGGCCCGTGGTCGAGATCGCCGATGCCAAGGTGGTGTTGGTCGGGGATATCGATCGCGGCGGCGTGTTCGCCCAGATCATCGGGACGCTGGACCTGATCGCGCCCGAGGAACGCGCCCGGGTCTGCGGGATCGTCATCAACAAGTTCCGGGGAGACGCGGCGCTCTTTGCCGACGGTGTCCGTTTTTTGACGGAGCGGACAGGGATTCCTGTCCTGGGCGTGCTGCCGTTGTTGCGCGACCTGGCACTCGACCAGGAGGACAGTCTTGGTGTCGATATCCGACGACAGGTCGCGTTTCAGCGTGGCCGTATCAACCTGGCGGTCGTGCTGCTGCCTCACATGAGCAACTTCACCGACTTCAATGCGCTGGCGGATGAACCGGATGTGGCGTTGCGATATGCAGCGACCCCAGAAGATGCGGCCGGGGCTGATGCGATTCTGCTTCCCGGTTCCAAAACCACATTGGCGGATCTCGCCTATCTACGTGGTCAGGGGTTCGAATCACTCCTGCATGCGCATGTCCACCGCGGGGGAGAAGTGGTCGGCATTTGCGGCGGGTATCAAATGTTGGGGCGGCGGATCGCCGATCCGGATGGGGTCGAATCGGGCGGGAGCGGCGAGGGGCTCGGCCTGCTAGAGGTGACGACGGTGTTGAGGCGGGAGAAAATCACCGAGCAGGTAGAAGCGCGTGCCTTGCATCTCGGTGAGACGACGGCGCCCCCGGCGCGAGGGTACTTGATTCATATGGGGCGGACGGATCGCCATGGACATCGACCCTGCTTCGAACTGGAGGGAAAGGAGCCGTCGGGTTCAGGTCATCGCGACGTCGCCGAACGGGATGATGCATGGCTCGATGGCGCGGTCAGTGACGACGGTCTGGTCTGGGGGACCTACATCCATGGCCTGTTCGACGAGCCCCTCTGTCGACGCGCATGGTTGAACCGGTTGCGTATCAGAAAGGGGTTTCCAGCCGCCGACATCGCCTTGTCGCAACAGGTGAACCGACAGCGATCCGGTGCGATGGATCGATGGGCGGACCACGTCGAACAACATCTAGATCTCTCTCCGATCCGGGCGCTCCTTCGTCAAGGTGGGACGGTGTAGGCCAGCCGCCATCCTCTCTTCGTCCGATCGCTGCAGGGACTTTGACACTTCCCTCGAAAAGCGACCAAACTTTGGCGCTCCGACTTGTATCGTGAACAAGTATGCACCCATGTCAGCCTAGCTGATCATAGTGGGTATAGTAGACCATCCACACATAATCATCCGCAAAATCGACGACTTCATCGGTACGAATTCTTTCCACCTCGCAATCCGAACTATTTGGCTTGTTTGGCACCGATCGTGCACAACGTTTGCCGGGGCTGCAGGGTCCTGACTTGGGACCATGCGTCGATGAAATTGTCAACGAAGAATTTTGCGCTATCTTTGATAAGGGATTGGCTGACTTAGGGGAATTGGGTTGACCGGGCGCTACGAGGCAGGCGGGAGGAGACGGCATGGCGAAACATATCATCAAGAGAATCGTGATGGCTGCACTGTCCGTGGCCTGCATGGGTGCGGTTGCTCCCGCGTCGGCCAATACCGAGGTGGAGACAGCCGAGTTGCTCATCAAGTTGTTGCAAGTCGGCCGCGGGCTGATTTCCGAACACCAGGCGACGATCAATGACGCCAGCAAGGGCAACAAAGGGTTTACCGGTGACTTTATGTCCAATCAGGTGATCGAACGGTTTCGCAAAGCCACCAGGATCGATCTGAGCCGGCCCGCCACGGTTCCGCAAGCGCCGCTCTTTCTCGCCATGGTGGAATCCGAAAAAGAGGTCATCGACGAGGCGCAGCCCGTCATCAATAAGCAGGGTGTCGGCTTCAAGGGGATTATCCCCGCCGTCTTTGCCCGCAAGTCCGGCGAGCGATTCTATCGGAAGACCGGAATTCGAGTGAAGCTGACGGGTACCGATTATCGGTTTCCAGGCAACCGGCCGGACGAGTTTGAGTCTGAAGTGTTGAGGATTTTTGCCGACACGCGCCATCCGAAAGGCCAGCCGTACAGTAAGGCCACGATGCTGGACGGCAAGCCGGTCCTGCGCATGATGGATCCCGAATATGCCGCAAGCACGTGCCTGAGCTGCCACGGCGATCCGAAAGGGGAACGCGACATCACTGGCGCCAAGAAAGAAGGGTGGCACGAGGGCGATCTGGCCGGTGCGATCAGCATCGTGATTCCTATGCGATAGCCGCCGACGGATCACACGTCTTTATCGCGCACACACCTATAGCAGGTTTGAAGGGGGGACGTATTCATGAGCAAGATCGTTGTCGTCGATGATTCGTACGCCGAACTGCAGTTGATCGAAGGCTATTTGAAGTCCGCCAATCACACAGTCGTGTCGTATCCGAACACCGACAAACTCGAGGACAAACTGGCGTTGGATAAGCCGGACTTGATCGTGCTGGATGTCGTGATGCCCGGGCGTAACGGGTTCCAGGCCTGCCGCGACCTGAAAAGCGACGATCGTTTCAAGGGCATCCCGATCGTGCTCTGCACGTCCAAGGGGCAGGAAAGCGACAAATTCTGGGGCCAACAGCAGGGCGCCAATGGGTATGTGGTGAAGCCGTTTAAAGCCGAAGATCTGGTCGCCGCAGTCAAGCGGGCGTTGAACTAATCCATGAGCGACGTGCCAACGATCCAGCCTCACTCCTCAGACTCATCCCCGGCTCACGGACCCTCCAGCCCATCGAGGTCTCCCGCGTCGATCGAAGGCACGCTGCGTATGTGCGTCCTCACACTGGGGGGCGAGTTGTTTGCCATCGATCTCCGCCACGTCAGTGAAGTGTTTGAAGTGGAAGCGGTGACTGTCGTGCCCGGCATGCCGAGCCTGTTGACCGGAGTGACCAATCTCCGGGGAACGGTCATTACCCTGGTCGATCTGCGTGGAAGCCTGGGTCTGTCCGTGACCGAGACCGCGCTGCCCTTCGCGGTCGTGATTCGCCATGGTAACCGACAGGTGGGGGTGCTCGTCGATCACGTTCCTGAAATTCACACCGTCAGTCGCGAGCGCCTGTTGCCGGCCATGCAAGCGGGACCGGCGGGGGCGCGTCCTTGTGTCTCGGCCGTGCTTCGCCTGGACGAACGCCTGGGTGGAGTGTTGGAGGTGCCGCAGGTCTTTACACAGGTTGACGGAGGGAGTGCGATATTGTCGATCGCGTAAACAGCAGGCGCGTGAGTCATTGCGAGCCTGCTTCATCGAAGATTGTGCGACCGGCCACCGGACGTTGAGGAAAGCAGAACAAGGAGGAGCGCACCATGATCGGGCAAGGCGTCACGAATCGATTTCAGGACATGAAAACAAAGACGAAGCTGCTGGTCAGCTTCGGTCTCGTCAGTGTCATCATCATGATCATGGCTAGCGTCGGTGTGTTTACCCTGCGTCAACTTAGCACTCAGTCGCAGACGGTGTACGCGGATTATACGGTGCCGTTGGCTGAGTTTGCCCAGATGGGAACCGCATTGACCAAACATCACCAGATTCTGCTGGATATCGCGTCTGTCACCAAACAAGGCGACTTCGCCCAGGAAGTGACCAAGTTACCGCCATTGAAAGCTCAGATCGACAAGGTGGTGAACAACTATCGGAGCACAACGCTGCGTGTCTCCAGATCAGGCCGTGACGAGGCGAAGGATCTGACCCTCTTTGAGCCGGCCTTGAAAAAATACTTTCACGATGCCGACGGCGCGCTGAGCGCCATGGCGGATAGTTTCGATCGCAACGTCCTGTCTTCCACGCAAGCGGAGCAGATGCGGGCCCTCGGTATCCTGGCCCTAACGGTCAACCTGACGCCCTCGTTCGAAAATGCTGTTAAACGTCACAATGAGCAGGTCACGGCCATTGAGGCTGTCGCCAAGGACCTCAACGACGATGCGCAAGACCTGGCCAGCAACGGTACCCTGATCCTGGCGGCCGGCGGTTTGGTCGCCGTGGCACTCGGATTGTTCGTCGGATATCTGCTGGCGACATTCCTCTCCCGGAGCATCAGCCACATCGCCAATGTCGCGACGCAGGCCGCCGGCGGCAATCTGCAGGCTCGCGCTAAAATTCAGTCGCACGATGAGTTGGGCCAGATGGCTACCGCCTTCAACTCTATGCTCGATCGTATTACCGCCCTGGTGTCGACGGAAGAAGAGCGCGACTTGATGCAGAAACGGCTCATGCAATTCCTCGTGTTGGTTTCCGAAGTCGGTAAGGGAGACCTGACCAAGCGAGGCGAAGTAACGGCCGACATGTTCGGCAACCTTGCGGACGGGTTCAACCTCATGATCGCTCGGTTTGGACAACTGTTGAAGCAGGTGCGCGAGGCGGCAGACCGGGTGAACAAGTCGGCCGGTACCCTGCGGGATTCAGCCGGCCATATGTCCGGCACAGCCCGGGCGCAAGCGGAAGAATCCGTACGTACGCTGGGCGCGGTCGAACAGTTGGCCGCCGGTATGCGTCAAGTGGCCACCACGGCCGGCGCATCCTCCGACTCCGCCAGGCAGGTGCTGTCGGCCACGGAACGCGGCAACGTCGCGGTGCAGGAAACCGTGCGTGACATGCAAAGCATTCGGTCGGCGGTGCAGCGTATGTCCAAGCAGGTCAAAGGCCTCGGTGACCGGTCACTCGAAATTTCACAAATCGTGTCGACGATTCGCGATATCGCCAATCAAACGAACTTGCTCGCGCTCAATGCCGCCATCGAAGCGGCTGGCGCGGGTGAGGCCGGCGCACGATTCGCCGTCGTCGCCGACCAGGTCCGAAAGCTGGCGGAAAGCTCCACACAAGCCACACGTGAAATCGCCGACCTCGTGAAAGTGATTCAAACGGAAACCCAGGATGCTGTGGTGGCCATGGAGCACGAAACGCAGGCGGTGGAAGCCGGATCTGCTTCGGCGCTCCGGACCGGCGACGTGTTCGCTGAAATTTCAGACATTGCGAAACGGTCTTCCGAGTTGGCCCAGAACATCGCGAGCGCGGCGTCCGAACAGACCGCTTCGACGGAAAAAGTCGGTCGAGCCATTAAGGAGTTCACCGGCGGCGCCGTGGCGACGCAAAAGCAGACGGACTCGACGCGACTCACGATCGAAGATATGGCAAAACTGGCCGAAGGCCTCAACTCTTCGGTCGCTCAGTTCAAGCTCGCGTAAGAGAACTCTTGAAGAGCGGTGAATGGTCTCCGCTCGGATGCTGAGTGGGTGAATGAGCGCTGATTTCGATCGTGACCAGTTGCTGGACATTTTCGTGGCCGAGGCCGGCGACGATATGGGGCGCTTCTGGAAAGCCTTGCATCCAGAGGGTATGGCGCATCCGAAACCCGCCGACGTCGCCGAGTTTCACACGGTCGGCCACAAGCTCAAAGGCGCGGCGCTCCTCTACGGGTTCCCGGCGCTCGGGCAACTCGGGGCCTTACTCGAAGAGACACTCGAACGTGTGCAGGAGATTCCGGCGGCGCGATGGCCCGAAGCCATGCAACTGATGCGCGAGATTGCCGCATCCTTTCGAGGGCAGGTCGAGCAGATCGGGCGTGGAAGAGGGGAAGATGCCTCGGTGGTCGAGGGATTTGTCCGGCGCCACTCCGACTTGATGCCGGCCGCTTCGAGCCACTCGTCGGCTGTGTCTGTGCAGTGTTCGGATCAGCCTGCGGATGAGTACCTCATTCCTACCCTGGACGAAGAGGTGCTGTCCTACTTCTCGCCGGAGGCGGAAGAATACCTCGACACGATTCAGACCCTGCTCCAACGGTTGGAATCCGACCGGGCGAATGCCGACACGATTCATCAATTGTATCGAGTGGCACACACGCTGAAGGGGTCGGCCTATACCGTGGGATTTGAGGTCGTGGGAGATGTTGCCCATCCGATTGAGTCCTGCATGATCGCCGTTCGTGAGGGTGCTGTGACGATCGCGCCGCAATGGATCGCCATTCTGCGGCAGGCGGTGGACGTGATCCGTTCTCTGATGGCGCGGGACGCGCAATCATTGGCCCGCTTGCGTCAGGAAGTGCCTTGCATCAGGACGATGCTCAAAGAATTGGAGCAGGGCGTCGGTCAGGGGGAGGCTGGAGCGGTTGCCACTTCGATGAGCCGGCCTGAAGAGACGTCGATCCAGGAATCCGTACCTGCCGCCTCATCCGGTCCCGAATCCGTCGGGCACTCGATGAATAGAGCAGACACCGACGAGCTCTCCGAGGCCTATTTAATGCCGGCTCTCGATTCTGAGGTGATGTCCTATTTCGCCCCAGAAGCGCAGGAATATTTGGAAAGCCTCGAAGCCGACTTGCTGCGGGTCGATAAGGATGCGGGCAATCCCGACACGATCCATCAACTGTTCCGCACAGCCCATACGTTGAAAGGCTCGGCGTATACTGTCGGATTTCAGGCGATCGGTGATCTGACTCATCACATCGAAGATTTCATGGGCTCCGTTCGGGAAAGGCAACTGGAACTTCTTCCCGGGCATACGGATGTGCTGCTGCGCGCCATCGATGTCATTCGCGCTCTGGTGCGACGGGATGTGTCCATGGTGGGCCGGACGCGACAACGGTTTGCGAATTCCCTGCAGGAGTTAAAACGACTGGGACAGGCTCAGCCGGCACTGGACCAAGATCACCCCATCGTCTCATCGATTGCCGAGGGGGCCTCGGTAGAAGAAATTCGCGAAGCCGACGGACAGGATTCGACCAAAGGCGTCGATGGAAAAACCGGCGAAGAGCGAGAGGTGATTCGGGTCAGCCGTGATCGCTTGGAACGCCTTCTCAATCTGGTCGGCGAACTGGTCATCGACCGCGGGCGGCTGGAGCAGCGGCTGCGCACGTTGGATCAATTGGCCACACAGGTCTTGGCCAACAAGAACCGGTTGACGGATGCCGTGCGCACGTTCGAAGACAAACATACCTTTTCCTTCCAGCCCTCTCCCGCGTCCTCTGGCGAGGCCGTGCCTCAGGCGTATCCAGGCGTCAGCGATTTCGGCAGCCTGGAGTTCGACAAGTACGACGACTTCAACATCCTGGCCCGGCGAATCAGCGAAGTTACTGCGGACATCACCGAATCGATGTCGCAGCTCAGCGGATCGATCCATCGTGCCCAAGACGACATGGGGTCGCTGCAACAGTTGACCTTGGGGATGCGCGATGAAATTGCGCGCGCCCGCATGGTGCCGATCGGGACGCCGTTCACGCGATTCCGTCGTGCCGCCCGTGAGATGGCTCGTGCCACCGGAAAAGAAGTCAATTTGGTCACGTCCGGCGAACATACGGAAATCGACACCGGAGTCGTGGAGCGGCTGGTCGATCCGCTTGTCCATCTGGTGAGAAATGCGGTGTACCACGGGATCGAGCCCGCGGGCATCCGTCGCAGCCAGGGGAAGCCGGCGGCCGGCACGATCTATCTCCACGCCGCGCATCGAGGAAACTCAGTGCTCATCGAAGTCGAGGACGACGGGGCGGGGCTCGACATTGCCAAGATCAAGGCCAAGGCGATCACGTTGGGTCTCGTGCGAGCGGATGTCGCGGACTCACTGCCGGAGAGCGAGGTCATCAAGTTCATCTTCTTGCCGGGATTTTCCACTGCCGAGGCGATCGGGGATCAGGCCGGACGCGGTGTGGGTATGGATGTGGTCAAGCGGGTCATCGAAACGATGAACGGCCACATCGAAGTGGAATCCGTCTATGGGCAGGGCACCAAGTTCACGATGCATTTGCCGCTCACCCTCTTGATCGCAACGGCGCTGCTCGTTCGGGTCGGGAAGGAGCGCTACGCGATCCCGCTCCCCAGTGTGCGCGAGGTCACGATGTCCACTGCGTCGACGATCCAGCAGATGGGGGATCGGTCGGTGCTGCAGATCGGCGACGAAGCCATTGAAGTGTATCCGCTCGGCAGCCTCATTCGACGGGATGCCGGCACCATCGACGGGGCGACTCCCGTGGTCGTCGTTCGAACCTCGACCGGCGCGCTCGGGTGCGCGGTGGATGAATTGTTGGGCCGGCAGGAAATCGTCATTAAATCATTGGGCGGGTTGAAGCCGTACGAGCGGTCCGTGTTCGGGGGCGCGACCATCGATCCTGAGGGGCGTGTGGTGTTGGTTCTGGACGTCAGCCGACTGACGACTCGCGAATACCATGAGGCCATGTCGCTCATTCAAAACCCCGCTTCCTCAGCGATGCTTGAGGGACCGGTGCAGCCCGCTTCGCCGCAGATTCCGGATACGGCGCTTCCGCTCTTGTTGATCGATGACTCGCTCAGCATCAGGAAGTTTGTCGGACGCATGCTGGAATCGGCCGGGTATGCCGTCGACACGGCGACCGACGGGGAGGAAGGCTGTCGCAAGGCGTTGGTGCAGCAGTACCAGCTCATCATCACCGATCTCGAAATGCCGAAGTTGAACGGCTTTGAAGTGATTCAGGCGCTTCGCTCCAGGCCGCAGACTCAGGCCACGCCGATTCTCGTCATGACCACGCGGGCGGGTGAAAAACATCGCCAGATGGCCATGAGTGTGGGGGCTTCGGGGTACATCGCCAAGCCGGTGGAAGAACGCGCCTTGATCCAGGAGGTCCGTAAGTGGACAGGCCGCGAAAGCGTTGTGAATAAATAGGAACGTTTTGTCGATTCATACCGTTACTGGCAAAATGAAGGATAGGCATGGGGCTTCGTGGACATAAGACAGTAATGGCGTCGAGCGGGCTGGCAGTCCGGTTTCTCGTGGCGCTCATTGGCCCCACGTATGTCGCCTTTCCCTCTCACTGGGTTCGCGGCATTGTGACTCCGGCTGAGGGGGGGCAGGAGAGGCTGGTCACCTGGGCCAATGCATCCTACGAACGCACCGATCTCGCCCGCCGTTTGAAGAGCCAGGCCGAAGACGTCACGGTGGAAACCAGGATCGTGCTCTACGCCAATGAGCAACGGTCGCGGTCCTTCGCGGTGGACAAGGTCGTGGGCCTCATCGATGTCGAACGGGCGCTGATCCAGCCGCTCCCTGCGCAGTTTCGAGGAGGGGAGCGGGAGCGATTGCTTGGGTTGTTTGTCGAGGCGTCGTATATCGCGCTTATCGCCAATCCTTTTTGGGTGCTCGAGCTTCCCTCCCGGACCAATGTGTTGGACGTGTTTGCCATTCGGGTGTCGGAGCGCCGGCCGGGCGAATTCGATTCCAGACTCCGCCTGCCTTCGGGAGCCTTGGAAGAGGCGTCGGCGATGTCGGCCGGATCGGCCAGGTAGGTCATAAGGATCGACCATGCTACGCACTCAGCTGCGCAGACAACCGCACAAGGGGAGCAGCGGCGCGACCGAGGCCCGGATGCAGCACATGGTCGTGTTTTCGGTGGGCGGGCAACGGTTGGTCGCCAGAACCGAAGAGATCAGCGGAGTGATGCCGTGGACGGGCTCGACGGCGGTTCCCAGCGATACGCCGTTTGTGCGCGCGCTGGTCCGACAGGAGAAGGGATGTCTTCCGGTATTCGACTTGGCGGCGAAGTTCAACCGTCCCCTGCAGGATGGCGAGCCGCTGTGTCTGGTTGTCAAACATGTGGACGGACCGCTGGCAATCTGTATCGATTCCCAAGTTCCTTCTTTGCACATGGTGGCACGCTCGGCAGTGCAGTATCGCGCCGGCAGCGATCCCGACATCGCGGGAACGTGTATCGCCGGCGAAGAAGAACTTCCTATCATCAACCTGACAACCTTGGGGGTCTCATCGAACCGTCCCGCGTGATGAGCCTTTCCCTGTGTAGAGGAACGACATGCCAAAGATCTTGATTGCCGACGACAGTATCGCAGTCCGTAAGGTAGCCGAGCGTCTCCTGACCGAGGCCGGCATGGGGGTCACGCTTGCGGCGAACGGATCGGAGGCTCTGGCGATGTTGAGTAAGGATCGCCCCGATCTCATCGTGTCCGATGTCATCATGCCGGACAAGAGCGGCTATGAGGTCTGTGCGTATATCCGGGGGCAGGCAAACCTCGCGGATCTCCCGGTGCTCCTGATCAGCGGCATTGTGAACGATGAAGTGTCCCGACAAGCGGAGTCCTGTAAGGCCGACGGAGTCTTGAAGAAGCCGTTTCAGGGGTCCTCGCTCAAGGATCGTGTACTGGACCTGCTGACAAGGCGCCCACAAAAGCCTGTTCCAATTCCGGAAGCGACACAGCCGCATACGGCCGTCAAGCCACCCACTGTGGCAGAGGTTGCAGCCGTACCCGCTGTGCCTGTGCCGGAAGAAATAGCAGCGCCCCGTGTAGAAGCCCAGGAGCACCGGCTGTCGCTTGAGCCGATCACGATCGGACTTGAAAACTCTCACGCCGAATCTGTGACGATGAGCCGCGACGCGATGGTGGAAGCGGCTCCCGCATTCCATGCCGATGAGCCGGCTCCTCCGGCCCAAATCCCTGACCGTTCTCAGGCAATCTTGGCAGAACGTGACACGCGAATCAGCGAACTTGAAGCGCAGCTGGACCAGGAGCGTCGGCGGAGTGTTGAGCAGGCCCAGCAGCTCGGGCACACCCAGCGTGCGTTGGATGAGCAACACGAGCAGGTTGCCGCCCTGTCGACCCGCGCACAAGCATTGGACCAGAGTCTGGCCGACGAGCGGGCGCAGCGAACCGCTCTCACAGAACAGTTGGAAGAAGTCTCAAGACAGATGCCCCGGATCGGCGAACTGGAGGCGGCTCTGGCCGATGAGCGGCATCGTGCCCAGCAATTGTCCCAACAGGTTGGGGAAGGGGCTCGTCACGCCGCGCGTATCGTGGAATTGGAGGCCCATCTGGAGGCTGAGCGGGAAACGGCGAATCAATTGGTGCTACAGATTACCAACCTTGAGCAGGTCGAAACGCGCGTCCATGAGCTTGAACGGACCCTGGTGGATGAACGGGAGCAAGCAGAGCTGCAGCGACGGGAGCGTGTGGAGCTGGAACAACGTGCGGACAAGGTACCGGCACTGGAAGAGGCCTGTGCGAAAGCCCATACCCAGATCGCTGAGCTCGACGCGGCGCTCTCGGCTGAACGGGAGGCTGCAGCAGCTCTGTTGGTTCAGGTCAAACAGTTGGAAGCGGCGGCACAGCGTGCCGGCGAGCTGGATCTTGCCCTGGTCAGCGAGCAAGAACGTTCGATGCAGCTCGAGAAACGGGCGATGGAAGCCGAGCACATAGCGGAGCAGTCGACTCGCCGGTTCGAAGATATGGCCAGGAAGCTGGGGGAGATCGCGGGATTGGCCTCACAACTCGGGAATGGAAAACGCTAGGAGGCCGTCACTCGTCCGTACGTCTAGGCGAGTGCATGAGTCAGAGGCAGGGCGCCACTGTGTCCACCGAACCAGAACAGACCGAAGACGATTTTCAAAAAGAGCTGATTGAGCTGTTCGGTCAAGAGGCACAAGAGTGGCTCATCCAGATCCATTCCGCCCTGATCGAGCTTGAAAGCCAGCCGGATACCGACCGGCATGCACAACTGGTGGATGCCGTGGTGAGGGGCATCACCAGTCTCGGTGGTTCTGCCGCCACGGTGAACCTCCCCGATGTCGAACGTACCACCTTCGCACTGCTTCCCTTCATCGATACCCTGAAAGACCGGACGACGGCGACCAAGCAGGATTTCGGCACAGTCCGTGAACAGTTCTGCCTCGTCATCGCGTCCGTCACCATGGCCACTGGGATCACGCTGGACCTTGGTCCTGCGCAGACTACGTCTCCGCAACCGGAGCCGGCCATCGATTTCCTCACGCTCCTGAACGCGCTTCGCATGCTTCAAGATGAGCAGATTGTCAAGGGAGTCTCTTCCCGCAGTTTAATTCCACAAGTCATGCATCGATTGGAGCAGGAGGCGAAACAGGGAGAGAGTCAGATACAGGTGGCTGCGTTTCAGCAGTTGCTGGGTGAGCTCCAAAGCACGGATGCTCAATGCCTGGACTCGCTGCGACAAGCATTGCCCGGCATTGCGCAGAATCTGAGCAGGCTTCGAGTCGAGGGTCTGACGAGTCTGGAACCAGGCAACGTGCTTGGCACCTGCATGCAACAGATTGAACAGCTTCAGGGCATGGCCAAGCAGGTCAATGCCCCCCCGCTGGCGACCTTTCTCACCGGCCTTCAGAACTTTCTGGCCTTGATTGTCCAGCGTCGTATCGTCATCGAGTCTCCGCGTGTCCAGGCCGTGGAAGGACGCATTCTTGCCGTGATGACCACGATCGAGGACTGGATTACTGCCGGACAGCAGGAACGGGATCTGATGAGTCGGCTGCTGCCTGCCGCCTGAGGACGATCTTCACAGTGCGCGACCGGTCTCCGACAGGACTGCCCGGACAGGCTTCCTTGAGTTGAAGGTGTGCCTCCACCAGGGGGATCGTTCTGGACGCTTCGCTGATCCGCCTTCTTCGGACCATTGGACCATGCAAGGGTGGGAAACAAGGGCGTGCCGCGTGACGAAGCGCGTCGAGTCTGGAGGCTAAGAGGAAATGGAGCAGAATCACTATCGGCAGGCTGAGGATGCGCTGATGCGAGTCGCTGCCGCCGTGCAACAGCAGGAACCGGTGAACCTGACGGAGTTGACCCATCTTGCCGGCACCATCGTCGAGTCGATTCAGAAAAACGATCAATTAGTCGTTGAAGCCCTCTCCAGCCCTGTCGGCCCTCCGCTGGTCACCAATCTAGTCAATGTGAGCATTCTCGCGACGAAGGTAGGGATCGGCCTCGGCTATTACGGCGCGGAGTTGCGGCGTCTAGCGTTGGCCGGGCTCCTGCACGACATCGGCATTTTTGCCGTGCCGCAGAATTTGCTGACGAAGACCGGCCGCCTAAGCTCCGATGAGCGCGCTCTGGTCGAGCAACATCCGCGCTTGGGGTATGGGGTCATCGAACGTCTCGGTGCGGACTATGCCTGGCTGGCCGAAGTGGTATTGCAGGCCCATGAGCGCGGGAAGGGGCAGGGGTACCCGAACCGTTTGAAGGGGCGTGAAATCAATGAGCTGGCGCAGATCATCGGACTCGTCGATATCTTCGATGCGTTGGTCAGTCCGCGCCCCTACCGCCGGCGCCTCCTCCCGCACGAGGCGATCCGTGAGTTATTGAACACGGAGCGTACTGCGTTTCCACGTGAAGTCATGAAAGGATTGGTCGAGCAACTCTCGGTCTACCCGCTGGGCACCAAGGTGCGCCTGAGCAGCGGCGAAGAAGGTGTGGTGGTACAAATCACGCCTCGTTACCCATCCCGTCCGGTGCTCCGTGTGAGCGGCGCACAGGAGCCGATGGCGAACGATCCACCGCGGTATCTCGATCTCAGTCAGTTGCCCCAGGTGTCGGTTGCAGAGACGGTTGATTCCCCGGCATTGGAGCGCGTCACTTTTTCAACCGCACCGATGGCCACCGAACCCGCTCCGCCGACGAGCGTATCGGATCAGTTTGCCGCCCTGCTCGAAAGTCTGGATGCGATCGCCGGCGTGATTCAGGCTGCAGTGGAGCAACCCAAGGCAGCTGCGCAGCCAGCGCAGATCCAGTCGGCTAGCGAGGCGCCCGACCAGGGGCCGCATGTCCGGCGGGAAATTCTCGGCCTGTTTGTACTAGAGGCCCGTGAATGGCTCAATCAGATCCAGACTGCGCTTGAGCGGCTCGACACGACAAGTGAACAGGGGCGTCGCGCCAAGTTGACGACGATTGTATGGCAAAGCGTCAGCAACCTCGCGCGATCCGCCGCGACCGTCGGCTTGACGGCCGTGGAAGACATGGCGACCCGCCTGCTGCCGCTCCTTCAGGCCGCCGCAAAACATGAGCGTACCGTGGCGGCTCATCACCTGGCGTCGCTTCGAGAGGGATTGTTCGAAATCAGCAAGACGGTGCAGGCGCTTCAGGCAGTCGAGCGGTCACCCCAGGATCATCTCGAAGCTGCCGGCGCTGTGCAGCAACCGGTGGCTGAAACGCCCGTGCCGATGGTCACAGAAGCACCGGAACCTGTCGAAGCTGACAGTCCGGATGACGTGTCTTCCGCTTCGTTACCGGCCGCATCCATTCTTGACGCCTTGCGGCAGTTACATCAGGCGCGAGGTCGATCGCTGCAACCGGTGCGCGATGTGCTGGAAACCGTGATTCAGCGCGCCGAACAGGAGATGGAGCGAGGGACAGGTGTGGTGGATGCGCGTGCCATCGGGCGACTGTTGCAGGAACTGGATGAGTTGGACGAGCAATTTCTCGCGCACATGCAGGCGCATATTCCGGCGGTGATTGTCACGCTCAAGCATGTCGCTCTCACCAGTGAGGATCGTGTCTTTCCGCCCCAGGCATTGGAACCTATTTTTATCGAAATTGAGGCGCTTTCCGATGCGGCCGAACGGGTGGCCGCGGCGAATATCAGTCTGTTCCTGCATGGCCTTCGCACATTCCTTCGCGTCACGGCTCAGCACAAGCCGATGGTGATCCGGGAGCGACTGGCAGCCGTGGAAGAACGATTGGCTATGCTCATCCCGCTGGCCCAGCAATGGGTCGAAGTCGGTCGCGTGGAACGGGCGGCCATTTTTGACATCCTCCCCATGGCATAGCGGTTTCCGAAGCCCTCCGGTTTGATTGCCGGTGTACCTGCCGTCCTTGTCGCTCCCCCTCAACCGTTCGAAGCTGAACACCGTTCCAGACTGCAGATATATCCCGCGTCACGCCGCCTAATTATTGAGCACATTGCGGCATTCCTATGCAGCCATTGCTGACGGATGTCTGTCCACATGGTTGCGCACAGTCCGTCCACAATTCTTGTGGACAGGGAAGAATGATGCCACTCAGGTGCGATCCCCGGTTCTCTATGTCAATCCTGAACGATCGATCAACCTTCTGCTGAACACGTCTCTCTGCGCGAGTTTGGAGAGAGTCCACTCCGTCGGCCTGCGCCCCGCGTGGTCACGGTGCTTGCTTGTCGATAGAAGAGGTGGCTCTGCACGGGAAAGAGATGCTTGCTTCGCCGCTCGTTGAAATTTGTCCCGACCTGACACATTTTCTCTTGCGGTTGAGGTTACGATTGTACGACCATCACGCCCATGGCAAAACTGGTCTCTCTCAAGCAGCAGGAAGGGCACGACGCGCGAGCGACGGCTTACATCAAAGCGTACATGTTATTTCCGGCCGGCATCCTCGGCCTGATTTCCATGA
>CABVRO010000003.1 GCA_902500715.1 uncultured Nitrospira sp.
GTGCGAGCTGGTGCAGAATGGAGAGCAGTGCCACCGAGTCCGGCCCCCCGGACACTGCGACCAGGATCTTCTGCCCCGGTTGCAGGAGCCTTCTCGAACGAATAGCCCGGACGACCTGCTTATGAAGCGGGTGATGACAATCTGACTGGGAATCGGTCATGGCTCAGGACCGGGGCTGGAGGGCTGGGAGCGACGCGGTGGTCCCGGTATCGCGCAATTGTGCGCGGGCCGCATCCACATCCAACGCAATTTGCCGGGTCAGGGCTTCCGCCGAGGCAAAAACGCGATCCTCACGAATGAAGCCGAGCAGGTCGACTCGAATCACTTCTCCATACAGTTCGAGCCGCTCATCGAGGATCGAGACTTCCAGGAGTCGCTCGCCTGCGCCGAAGGTCGGCCTGGTTCCGATATAGACCACTGCATTCAAGCCACTCCCCTTCCAAGAGACTTGCGCCGCATACACACCATCCGGCGGAATGACACGCCCTTCAGGAAGGCGGAGATTCGCGGTCGGCCAACCAAGTTCCGTTCCGCGATGGGCGCCTGAAATTACAGTCCCCTCGATACTGTAGGGACGCCCCAGCAGGCGAATGGCCTTCTGCAGCTCCCCCGCCTGGATCAGCTGACGAATCCGTGTGGAGCTCACCACCTCGCCGTCGATGGTCACCGGCGCCATCGGATGCACGCGAAACCCAAGCTGGGCACCGAGTTCGAGCAGATCCGCAATGCGTCCGGCACGGCCTTTTCCAAACGCAAAATGCTCCCCGACATACAACTCACGCGTGCCGATCCCATCGCACAAGACCTGTTTCACAAACTGAGCCGGGCTCAGTGCGGCAAAGGCTGTCGTGAATTCAAGAAAGACGACCTCATCGATACCGGCGGCTTCGAAACGGGCCAGCTTCTCTTCCGGTGTCGTCAGAAACAGGAGATTGACCTGCGGGGCCAGGATCTTGACGGGATGGGGATCGAATGTCAGGACGAGCGCCGTCCCGGCCTCGCGACGGGCTGTCGCCACCACCCGGTCGAGGAGAGCCCGGTGACCATGATGGTGACCGTCAAAATTTCCGATGGTCACAACCGAATAGGGTCTGGACGTGGACGGGGTGAGACCGCGGGAAATCTTCATGCGGGCCGTGACTGGAGAAGCCTGGCGGCCTCTTTGGCAAAATAGGTCAAGATGATCTCGGCGCCCGCTCGCTTGATCGAGAGCAGCGACTCCAGCATCGCGCGGCGCTCATCCAACCAGCCGGCTTGTGCCGCCGCTTTGATCATGCTGTATTCCCCGCTCACCTGGTAGGCGGCAATCGGCAGAAGCGTCCGTTCGCGCGCGGCGCTGATGATGTCCAAATACGGCATGGCCGGTTTCACCATAATGATGTCGGCCCCTTCTTCGATGTCCAAGTCGATCTCGAGCAACGCTTCCCGCTTGTTGGCCGGATCCATCTGATAGGACTGGCGATCGCCGAATTGGGGACTGGAATTGGCGGCATCACGGAACGGCGCGTAAAAACAGGAGGCGAACTTGGCCGCGTAGGCCATGATGGGAATATCGACAAATCCGGCGCGATCCAACTCGTCGCGAATCGCGGCCACGCGGCCATCCATCATGTCGGACGGCGCGACCATGTCGGCCCCCGCCTGGGCATGAGTCTTCGCCATGGTCCGCAGACAATCCAGCGTCTCGTCGTTGAGAATTTTGCCGTCCCGCACGATGCCGCAATGGCCATGACTCGTGTACTCATCGATGCACACATCGGTGATCAACACCAGATCCGGCGCATCTGCCTTCACGGCACGAATAGCGCGTTGCACGATGCCTTCGGGATCGAACCCGGAACTGCCGCGCTCGTCCTTGCGATCGGGAATCCCGAAGAGGATCATGGCCGGAATGCCCAGGGCCTTGACCTCCTGCGCTTCCTTGACCAGGAGATCGATGGACAATCGCGATTGTCCCGGCATCGAGGCGATCGGTTCACGACGTCCCTGCCCTTCGGTGACGAACACGGGATAGATGAAATCGTTCGGCGTCAGGCTCGTTTCCCGAACCATCCGCCGAAGCGGCTCCGTTTCCCGCAGACGTCGCAGGCGCTGAATCGGAAAGGGCATGGTTCGCTCACTTCCTCGGCAAGTTGGTCAGGAACACCACCAGATCGCGCACCGAGATCATACCGACCAGCTGCCCGTCTTTCGTCACGCCGAGATGGCGAAGATGGGTTTGCGCCATCAAGTCGTTCGCGTCCAGCAGTGTTTTATGTTCTTCGATCGTCACGAGCGGCGCGGACATGATCTGCTCGACGGTCGTCTTGGTCATGTCGGCCCCGGTGGCGACCACCCGCCGGACCATGTCCGTGTCGGTCAGAATGCCGATGACTTCTTTCCCGTTCGTGACGAACAGACTGCCGATGTTGCGATCGCGCATGACCCGCCCTGCAGAGCGCACATCCATGTCACGTTCTACGGTGATGAACTTGTCCTTCGGAACCATGAATGACTTGACTGGAACCATCAGAATCCTCCCCTCTTGCTAATAGACATCTTCACACTCACTGCCATCCGGTCAATGGCTCACCGCCGAAGCGGTTCTGCCCCCGGTCGGCTTCAGTACAAAATCCACGATGGCGTCCGCAAGCGCCGGAACGGTGTTCTCTCCGGCCACCACCTGAACGGTGAGACCGGCATCGCGGGCGGTCGCCGCAGTAATAGGCCCAATGCAGGCCACGGTCGTCTTCCCGACCGACCGCAACAACTCGTCCTTCGTCGGAAACAACTCGACGAAGTTCCTCACCGTCGAGGAACTCGTGAACGAAATCACGTCGATCCCGCCGGTACGAAGCTGCTCCATAAGACGATCTGTCGCAACTGCAGGCCGGATCGTTCGATACACCGGCACCACATCCACGTGCGCCCCCTGGGCACACAGTTGATCCGGGAGCAGTTCTCTGGCCACCAATGCACGCGGAATCAACACGCGGGCCCCGCGCATCTGCCGGGTGGCCAATACCTCGAGGATTCCCTCGGCTTGAAACTGCTCCGGAATCACGTCGGCATGCAACCCATAGGGGACCAGAGCCTCAGCGGTGCGCGGTCCGATACAACAAATAGTGAGGCCGGACAATGCTCGAACATCGCGTTGCGACTCCAGCAGCCTGGTCATAAATGGAGCGACCCCGTTCACACTGGTGAACATCAACCAATTGTAACTCGCCAGGCGCGACAGGGCCCGGTCCAGCGGAGCCCAGTCTTCGGGGGGCACGATCTCAATGGTCGGACATTCCACCGGTTCTCCGCCCTGAGCCGCGATCAAATCGGAAAACTCCGCCGCTTGAGGCTTCGGTCTCGTGACCAGAATCCGTTTTCCGAACAGAGGCCGGCGCTCGAACCAATTGAGTTGCTCCCGGAGACGCACCACCTCGCCGACCACGATGACCGTGGGCGGTTCCAGCCGAGCGGCCGCCGCCTTCTCCACAATATCGTCCAGGCTCCCCACCACGGTTCGCTGCGAGGCGCGCGTCCCCCAGCGGATGAGGGCGACGGGTGTGGCGCCCGCTTTACCTTCGGCTCGAAGGCATTGGACGATTTTCGGCAGGTTGGTCATGCCCATGAGAAACACCAGCGTGCCGTGTACGGTCGCCAGGCGCCGCCATTCGACCCCACTTCGATCTTTCGTGGGGTCTTCGTGTCCGGTGACAAAGGTCACGGTCGATGCCATCGTGCGATGGGTCACCGGAATACCCGCATACGCCGGCGCCGCAACGGCGGCCGTCACACCAGGGACGACTTCATATTCCAACCCGGCGGCGGCGACGGCTTCCGCCTCTTCCCCGCCCCGACCAAAGACGAACGGATCGCCGCCTTTCAAGCGGACCACCCGTTTCCCCGCTTGAGCGTGATCGATCAGCAACCGATTGATCTCCGCCTGATCGCGATACTGTCCGCGCCCGCGCCGGCCGACGTACACACGTTCAGCGGTGGCAGACACATGCTGCAAGAGCGCTTCGTTCGCGAGATAATCGTACAGCACCACATCGGCCTGCTCCAGACACTCCTTGCCGCGTATCGTCAGCAACTTGGGATCTCCGGGACCGGCCCCGACCAAATACACTATTCCTGCTCGCGTCGTCATACCACTCAGCCCTGCCCGTACATCTCCTTGAGGATCACATCACCCCCATCGGCCAGCAACCGCTCCGCAAGCTTCGTCCCCAGAACATGCGCTTCACTGGCCGGACCTTGGACTTGATGACGAATCACCCGACGGCCGTCCACGCTGGCCACCAAGCCATCAACCGTGAGCCTGTCTCCCTCGAGCGCGGCAAGCGCCGCGATAGGCACTTGGCAGCCTCCCTCGAGACGATGCAACAGCGCGCGTTCTGCCGTGACGGTGATGCGGGTGGGCCGATGTTCAAACCGGCTCAACAATTCGCGCACAAAGGTATCGTCGCTGCGGGCTTCGATGCCGAGGGCACCTTGAGCAATAGCCGGCAAACTGAGGTGCACGGGAAGATATTCGGTAATTTCCGCGTCCCAGGCGAGTCGCCGCAACCCTGCCGCGGCCAGCACAATCGCGTCGAATTGTCCCTCGCGGAGTTTCCTCAGGCGCGTATCCAAATTGCCGCGCAACATTTCGATAGTGAAATCAGGACGGTAATGCAACAACTGGGCTTGGCGGCGCAGGCTACTGGTGCCGATTCTGGCACCGGGCTTCAATTGGTCCAACCGACAACCGTCGCGCGTAATCAACGCGTCCCGCGGATCTTCGCGCGGCGGCACGCACAGAATATCCAACCCTTGCGGCAGAGCCGTCGGCACGTCTTTCATGCTGTGCACGGCCAGATCGATCTCTTTGCTCAACAATGCGTCTTCGATTTCCTTGACGAACAATCCTTTGCCGCCGATTTTTGCCAGCGGAACGTCGAGGATTTTGTCGCCCGATGTCTGGATGCGCTGCAAGGAGATGGTCAGGTCAGGGGCGAGTTCTTGAAGACGGGCCTGCACCCACTGGCTTTGATGCACGGCCAGCTTGCTCCCGCGCGTACCAAGGATAAGTGTTGAACGATTCATGACCGACCGTCACTCGCTCGAGCGGCCACGGATGCCCGGTCGCATGTGGAAACGAATCTGAGCATGAAATTTCTCAACGGCGGTGTTAGCGCACCCGCCGACCTTGCTCCTTGCTCGTATGTTGGACCAGTGACGCCTCAGGCAGGCGACCAATTCCGTTCCCGGCGATGTTCTCGTCCGGAAGCTCCGAGAAGTCGGCTTGTCCAGGTGGATAACCGGCGGGCGTCTCTTCCAGATTGAAAAACCGGCGGGCCGCATCGACATACGCCGCGCCGCTCGAGGACTTGGCCTCCGCTTTCAACGTCACCATTGTGCCATGAACCATCTTATTGACGATGGCGGACGCCAAGGCTTCCACCGCGGCTCGATCCTCGGACGACAGATGCGCCAACCGCGCCAGAATCTTATCAACTTCGCGCCGTTTGAGTTCTTCGGTCCGGCTGCGAAGCGCCACGATCGTCGGCGTCACCTCCAGCGACTGCAGCCACTGCCCGAGCACCGCAACTTCTTCAACGACCATTTGCTCGGCTTTCGCCGCTTCCCGCAGGCGGTCTTCGCGATTTTGCTCCACCCGCATGTGCAGGTCGTCGATATCGAACAGAAATGCATCATCGATGGGCCGGACAGCCGGGTCGATATTGCGCGGCACGGAAATATCGATCAAGAACATCGGCCGACTCATTCGCTGGCGCATGGCGCGCTGAACATCGTCGGCCGTCACCAGGTAATGCGAGGCCCCCGTGGACACCAGTACGATGTCGGCCTCGGCCAGTTCCGACTTGTAGTCCTCGAACGGCACGGCGGTACCGTTGAACCGCTGAGCCAATTCCAACCCATGCTGGAAATTACGCGTGGTAATGCGCACCTGGCGCACGCCGTTGGCAATTAGGTGCCGCGCCGCCAACTTGGCCATTTCCCCGGCCCCGATCAGGAGCACCGTCTTCTCCGTCAGATTTGAAAAGATCTTCTTGGCCAACTCCACCGCCGCATAACTGACCGACACCGCCGTCTCGGCGATCTTGGTTTCGGTGCGCACACGTTTGGCCACCGAAATGGCTTTCTTCACGATCTTATTCAGCAACAGACCTGAGGCCTTGTGCGTGAGCGCGACTTCGAACGCATCCTTGATTTGGCCGAGGATCTGAGACTCACCGACAATCATCGAATCGAGGCTGGAGGCCACACGGAACAGATGACCGATGGCGCGATCGCCGGCATGCCAATAGAGATGCGGCGTCAGATGTTCGGCGGAAAGGGAGAGATGGGTGTCGGCCAGGAATTCCTGCACGCGACCATACCCAGATTCCAACTCTTCGACAACCGCATAGACTTCCACCCGATTGCACGTCGAGAGCAGCAGCCCTTCGCGCACGCCGGGATAGGAACAGAGGCGACTGAGGGCTTCCCGGAGGCGGCTTTCAGGCACAGCCAGTTTCTCGCGAATCTCGACTGGGGCAGTCTTGTGGCTGAGCCCAACAACGATGACTTGCATGTCAGGACACCGACCCGTGACTTTTCAGGACGACGCCGATCAAGGTTAGAATCACGCCGGCAAACCCGATGATCGTCAGATACGCGGCTCGTTTGGCCCGCCATCCGATGGTCAAACGTCCGACCAGGACGGCAAAGTAGAAGCCCCAGGTCACCATGGCCCACGTCTGTTCCGGGTTCCAGTTCACATAGGTGCCACGGACGATCTCCGCCGAGAAGGCGCCGCTGATGATCCCGAGTGTCAGGAGCGGAAACCCCATGACAATTGACTGCTGGTTCAAGTGATCGAGATAATCCAGTGCGGGCAGTTTTGCGTAGAGCACGTTGAAGCGCTTCGACTTGAGAAGACCATCCTGGATGAGATACATCACCCCGGCGACGAATGCGACGGCAAAGCCGACCGTCCCCAGCATGCTGAGGGTGACGTGAACCCACAGCGTTTTGAAGACCGGCTGCAGGCTGGAGGCCTCGTCGGAACGGAACGCTGCGGCAGTGACCAAGGACATGAGCGCCAGTGGTACGATGAAGGAACCGAGGACATGCAACTGGCGGCGAAATTCGACGGCGAGAAACACGAGAATCAGCATCCAGGAGAAAAACGACAGGGCTTCGTGAAATGTCGGTAGCTGAACCTGAGCCGTGTCGGTCATCCGGGCGACCAAGGCGACCGTGTGGGTGGCAAACCCGACAGCCGTGATCCCAAGGGACACCTTCGACAGGGTTTCCGCCCGCCGGAGCAGATAGGCCAGGTAGCAGACCGTGCTCACGAAATAGAGGCCCATCGTGAGCATGAAAAACACCGAAGACATCGTGCTCTATCCTCGCAACATTTCAGCGCAAAGCCACTTTTTCAGGTAACTGGAAATTATATCGATGGGACGAGAACGGAGTCAAGGAAAGCGCGCACCATCTGCCCCTTCGGCAGGAACGTTATTCATCGTCGGCGTGCCGATCGGACATCCTGACGACCTGACGATCCGAGGGCTCGCGACTCTTCGGCTGGTTGATCTCATTGCCGCGAAAAATCCGCAGGCAACGAGCGCCCTCCTGGCCCACCACGGAATTCATACCACCATCACGACTTATGATCGAACCAATGCCGCCGATAAAGTTCCAATATTGCTCGATCGCCTCAGGCAGGGATTTCGAGTGGCGTTGGTGTCGGATTGCGGCATGCCGGTTGTCTACGATCCGGGGCGATTGCTCATCGCAGCCGCATCGAAGGCGCAGATTCCCGTCGAGGTCATTCCCGGAGCTTCCGCTGTGGCGGCGGCAGCAGCCCTCGCCGGGATGGACGGCAATGCCTTCGTCTTTGAAGGGCGTTGGACCGGTGGCACTAAAGCAATCACGGCCCGGCTTCAATTATTACAATCTGAACCACGCACGATGATTTTCTTCCCTCCAACACAAGGCCTCCGGCACTTTCTCACTCTACTGCAACGGATGCTCGGTAACCGGAAGGCCGTGATGGCCATCGACATGACCGGGAGCACGGAGCAGATCCTACGAGGACGAGTTCAGCAACTGCTCTCGAACAAGCCGAACCCCGAACACGCGTCACACGTCGCTCTGGTGGTAGAAGGCGCTACTTTGAAGGGAAAAACCGGCGTGAAGCCGTCGCGTTAACTACTCATCGAACCGCTTACGGATCATGACACGGTAGGACTGATCGGCACGTTCCTGCGACACCACATCATGCCCGTCGTCGCTCACACTGCGCGGCACATTTCGAATCGGGTCGCCATCGTCGAGATGGACCAACAGCAGTTGTCCCGGAGCCATGCCCTCAAGCTTCAGTTTCGTCTTCACGAAATTGTACGGGCAGATGACACCGCGAAGATCGAGCTCCTCATCAGGCGCTTGGACATTCAGTGGGACATCGGACATAGAAGACCTCGATAGAAGTGATAGCAGATGGTATCAATCGAACTGTTACGGTGCAACAGGGCTGCGAGGAATCGTGCGAACAAAAGAAAAGCGGGATGCCTCTCTCGAAGCACCCCGCTCAACACCTACCACTGTCGTAGCATGAATCTTAGTTCGTCAAGCCCTTCTGCAAGTTCGGCTTGGCGCCGTCGGTTCCGTAGTCAGACTTGTTCTGCACTTTCGTTTCCGGAGCAACCGTCTGATAGCCCCATCCTGGCTGCGGTTCGCAGTTCCAGCAAGGCGCCTGGCCGGTAAATTCGCCAATGGTTGTGGTCACCACGCCGGATGTCACGGTGCCGGGAAACACTCCGCCGACCAATCCGCCAGTCACGGTGCCCGACGCAGTCTCAATTCCACGTTCGGTCGTCGGGGCCGGACGCTGTCCGAGACCACCAAAACCCGCCAGCTTTTCGTTACCGCGGAATAAGTACACCTCACGGACGAGCTTGCGTCCGGTTCCGTAGACTCCCTGCTCCGCTCTCGCATTTGGCGGTTCTACGACTTGGACGGAAATATCATCACCGGCGTTCAGTACTCTAATCTGGTCCATGTTGGTTTGCCCGTCAAGATAGAGCGTTAACGAGGACATCGCGCCCGTCCCAGCACGACCTTCGTCGTGCGAGCTTCCGCCTGTTTCCAGGTGCAATTTATTGCCAGGAACATCGACGGCGAGAACGCGACCAAACACGGTTTCCGCCTGACCAAGCCGGTCCATGAAAGCGGTCCGATCAAACGCTGCCGTACGGCCGGAGTTACCCGAGACATCTCCGACTCCGGTGCCGACACCGAAACCTGATCCCGACGAGGACTGTGGCAAACGCTCTTGAGCGCCTGCAACACCAACGGAGCTGATGAAAAGCACCGCAGCTCCAAGTGCCAACACGTTACGCATGTGCTGCCTCCTTAGTGAGTTGGAATTGATAAGAGAGTAATGATGAACGGTAATAAACTGAACAGGCCATAGTAGTTCCAAGCGAATTCGGGCGAACTATAGGCTAACACCCACACCATGTCAAGATGTTTTCAGGCACGACATCCACTATATAGTGTTGTATCGAAAAGCATCGTCTATTTATTTGCATCGTACCAACACCAGACGGCAATCTCTGCATGAGCGCACCGGTTGTCGAGACCGTGAAAGGAGTGCCGCAAGAGTCGAAATGATGGTGCCCAGAGGGAGGGTCGAACTCCCACTCTCTTGCGAGAACCGGATTTTGAGTCCGGCGCGTCTGCCAGTTCCGCCATCCGGGCACGTGTGTCATGCGACGTCAACTCCCTGCTTGCCACTCGGCTTTTCAAGGGACGCATTTTTAACATGAACCCGCGTAGGCGTCAATCGGCACCGCGCTCCCTTTTTTCTGCTGCAGGCGAATGCTAGAATGCTGCGCGACCGACAACCGACGATGGAAGATCAGGCAGATTGAGGAGGAGACTATGACAGATGTGCAATGTGTCACCTGCGGACAAGCAGGCGAAGCAATTACCGATATGCTGTTCCTCGGAAAGCTCGAAGCCGAAATCAAGGCGAAGGTCTGCAAGCCCTGCTGGAAAAAGTGGGAAGGGATGCGGGTCATGGTGATCAACGAGTATCAAGTCAATCTTGGCGATGAGAGCGGCCGCGAACTTGTTAAAAAGCAAATGAAGGCGTTCCTCAAACTGGGAGAACAAACCGACACGTCCAAACTGGATCAAAACTTCCGTCCAGCCGGCTCTTGAGGCGACGACCTTCAATCTGACCGTGGTGTCGGGCAGAACGGTTCATGAGCGGTGCCTGTTCGTCGCGCGCCTGATGTCAGACACACCTTGAGGCCTCAGAAGTGCTGAGCCGTCGGCCATCTCTTCAATCGTTGCCCGATCGAATTCATTGACACTCTAATTTCGGAAGTGCTAGAGTGCCCTATTCTTGAGGTTTTTGGCCGACATCGGGAAGGATACTCCCGCCGTGATTACACAAATGCGGGTCAAGGGTCTGATCTTCGACCCCTACAACAACGCCTATATAGTGGTGTTGCGGGACGAAGAGAATTCAGACATGCTCCCGATCTGGGTCGGAAAATCGGAAGCCAGCGCCATCGGCCTGGCCCTGGAGAGCGTCACCGCGCCGCGCCCCATGACCCACGACTTAATGAAGTCGTTCCTGGAAACGTTCGATGCGAAGATTATCAGTGTGGTAATCACAGATTTGAACGAGAACACCTATTTCGCGACGATCCACCTGATGTACGAAGACTCAGAATATACGGTCGATTCTCGCCCCAGTGACGCCATCGCGCTGGCGCTTCGAACCAGCGCGCCGATTTTTGCCAGCGAGAATGTCATTAAGAAGCAATCGTCCGAAGAACTTGAACAGTGGCTTGAAAATTTGAAGCCGGAAGATTTCGGAAAACTGGATACGTAGTTCATGGACTCGGTGAATCAGCAGAATGAGCCCGCGGAGCTCGTCGCTCTGACCGTCAAGCAGGTACTGGACGACAGCAACACCGATACCCGCATCGTTGTGCTGAAAAATGATGCCGCAAGCGTGACGCTGCCGATCTGGGTTGGATCTGCGGAAGGTAACGCCATTCGTCTTGCCATGGAACGCGTTGTGACTCCCCGCCCTATGAGTCACGACCTCATTCGGAGCTTTGCGGATCATCTTGGCGTACGAATTGAACGGGTTGTGATCACGGATGTGAAAGGCAGCACCTATTACGCCAGCGTGGCCTTTGCGTCGAAGGGCGTGCACCGTACCCTGGATGCCAGACCGAGCGACGCGATCGCCCTCGCACTTCGCGCGGAGTGCCCGATCTATGCCACACAAGACGTGCTCAACCGACGCACGGCCGTTCACCTAGATGCTTGGATTAATAAACTCGACACTAAGAATATCGAACCCCAACAGGCGTGAGGCCTAATACCTCACATAAGAATCCTTTCGTGCAGGAGTAGATGGAGACCATGACAAAAACGTATCTTGAGAAGCCAGCAAATGTGAAACGGAAATGGTTCTTGGTTGACGCCGACGGCAAGACGCTCGGTCGTCTAGCGGCGAAGGTGGCCACCTTGCTTCGAGGCAAGCATAAACCGACTTTTACCCCCCATGTGGATACGGGCGACCATGTTGTCATCGTCAATGCGGAGAAGATCCGGTTGACCGGCAACAAGATGGAAAACAAGACCTATTCGTATCACACAGGATATCCAGGCGGACTCAAGACCCTCACCGCCGAACATATCCATAAGAAAGACCCGACGAAGCTTTTGACGCGCGCCATCGAAGGCATGTTGCCCAAGAACCCCCTCGGGAATCAGATGGCCAAGAAGCTGCGCGTCTACGCAGGTTCAACCCATCCACATCACGCGCAGCAACTGGAATCACTTTCGCTGTGATCATTATTGTTCTGATTCGATCTGTGAAGGAGGCCGCCTGATATGGCAGCAATTACGCAGTATGCAACTGGAAAGAGAAAGAGCGCGATCGCTCGCGCATGGGTGACCGCCGCCGCCGGCGACATCGTCGTCAATGAGAAGCCGCTGGAAAAGGCGTTTCCCCGCCCGACGCTACGGAACGTGATTCAATTTCCGTTCGAACTGGCCGGCGTTGCCGGTAAGTATTCCGTCCGGGCCACTGTCTACGGTGGCGGGCCTGCGGGCCAGGCCGGAGCATTACGGCATGCCATCTCGAAGGCGCTGGTCATCATGAGCGCCGCATTCCGAAGTCCGCTCAAGAAGGAAGGTCTTCTGACCCGTGACTCGCGCGTGAAGGAACGCAAGAAGTACGGACAGAAGGGCGCCAGAAAGCGCTTCCAATACTCCAAGCGATAAAGAAACACTGGAGCGACAGGGTGTCAAAAGGGAAGGCTCCGCAGCCTTCCCTTTTTTTATGTGTGAGATGAACTGATCGAGCAACAACTCGCGAGAGGCCGGGAGGCGTGACATGACGTCGGTACGAGTAGCAGTGGCAGGGGGCAGTGGATACACCGGGGCGGAGTTGCTACGTCTCCTGTCGCAACATCCCAATGTGCAATTGACTGCGGTGACCTCCGAGAAGTCGGCCGGAACCCCAGTCTCCGCCGTGTATCCCCATTTGCAGGGCATCGTGCCGCTGATCTTCGAAGCCCTGGCGCCAGAGGCCCTGGCAGAACGCGCCGATGTGCTCTTCCTCGCCCTCCCCCATACAAAATCCATGGGCCCGGTAGCGACTTGCATGAAAGCCGGCAAGCGCGTGATCGACCTCAGCGCAGACTTCAGAATCAAAGATCCTCGCACGTATGAAACCTGGTATCAGACCACACACGCGCATCCCGACCTGATCGGAAACGCCGTCTATGGCCTGCCGGAACTGCATCGATCCGCCATTGCACAGGCCCGGCTCGTGGCCTCCCCCGGTTGTTACCCGACCGCCGCGATTCTGCAACTGGCACCGTTGATCGCTCATGGCCTCATCGTGCCCGACACGATCGTAATTGATGCCAAATCTGGCGTGTCGGGTGCAGGAAGAAGTCCGGCCCTGCCCTACCACTTCCCTGAAGCACACGAATCGCTGGAGCCCTACAAGATCGGCCAGCATCGACACATCCCGGAAATCGAACAGGAACTGAGCGGGCTGGCCGGAACTCGTGGACCGGCAGTCACAGGAGAAACCGCCGGTGTCACCATTGCGTTCACGCCGCACCTGGTTCCGATGAATCGAGGCATCTTGAGCACCGCCTATGCGCGCATGAAGGGCACGCTCGATGTCGTCGAACTGCGGGCGCTCTATCGGGACTTCTACAAGGGAGAACGATTCGTGCGACTGCTCGAAGGCGCGATGCCGAATCCCCGACATGTGCGAGGCGCCAACTACTGCGATCTCGCAGTCCACACCGATACGCGAGCCGGCTGGGTCGTGACCGTGTCGGCCATCGACAACCTGATCAAGGGAGCAGCGGGACAAGCGATTCAGGCTATGAATCTCATGCTCGGCTATCCGGAAGAGACGGGCCTGGTGGCGCCGGGTATCTATCCATAACTTGAGTCCCGGGCGACTCCGCACTACGGACCACTTCCACACCCCACAGGACCACTATGAAGATCGTCACTGGAGGCGTCACCGCACCCATCGGCTTTCGGGCCGCCGGGATGTATTCCGGCATCAAAAAAAAGCAGAAGAAACAACTCGACTTGGCCCTGCTGGTCTCCGAGCAGGAAGGACCCGTCGCCGGCGTGTTCACCACTAATCAGGTCGTGGCAGCGCCGGTTGTGCTCGATCGTCTCCATCTGAAAAAGGGCGTGGGCCGCGCTATTCTCGTCAACAGCGGGAACGCCAATGCCTGCACCGGACCTGACGGAATGCGAGTGGCCAAGGAGATGGCGCAGCTGGCAGCCACGGTTCTCGGCTGTCCGCAACATACGATCTTCATCGGATCGACCGGCGTGATCGGCCAGCCGCTTCCGATCGACTGCATCAGGAACGCCCTCCCGTCCCTCCTCGCTCGCGTCACGCGCCGCGGCGGAAACGAAGCGGCCAAAGCCATCATGACCACGGACCTCAAACCCAAACAGGTGGCGGTACGCACCCGACTCGGAGGTCGGATGGTGACGGTGGGAGGAATGGCCAAGGGTTCCGGGATGATCCATCCCAACATGGCCACCATGTTGGGCTACCTCACAACCGATGCGGCCATCAGCCGGTCGGCGCTCCAGACAGCGCTCAGTCAGGCGGTCGATCAATCGTTTAACTGCATTACCGTCGACGGCGATACGAGCACAAACGACACCGTCCTTTGCCTTGCGAACGGAATGGCAGGCAATCAGACACTCAAGCCAGGCTCTGCGGACTTTCGCCGGTTCTGCGCCATGGTCGAAACGGTCTGCCGCACCCTGGCCTTGAAAATTTGCTGGGACGGCGAAGGCGTGACTAAGGTGGTTCGGGTGGAGGTCACAGGCGCTCGATCCGCGACGGCGGCCAAACAGATTGCCCAAACGATCGCCACTTCCAACTTGGTGAAGACAGCGCTCTTTGGCGGTGACGCCAACTGGGGGCGTGTGATGGCGGCCATCGGACGCGCAGGGATACCTATCGATCCCAGTCGTATCAGCCTACAATTCGGGGATATCCCGATGGTCCGGGACGGTCAAGGACTGGGCCGCATCGCCGAGCAGAAGCTGACCGCAGTCTTCCGGACGAAGGAGTTCACGATTCTTGTCGACCTCGCACAGGGCAAATCCGGAGCGCACATGTGGACGACCGATTTGTCTTACGAATACGTGCGGATCAACGCGAGTTACCGGTCGTGAGCCGCCTCGCGTGGTTGCAAAATACAGGGGATTATGCTAGCGTTCGGGCGTTTTCGTGCCGTGAATGATCCGTCCCATCGTTCACATGGTCGCATCCAAAATCAGGGACGTCTTATTTAAATCCACACCAGCGTGATGCGCACGCTGCGCAGCCTGAGAATAAGGGGGACATCCCCCTCGTCGTTGGCGTTCGCCAGGCGCTCTGCAGGCTTCGGAGGGAGGTGAAGGTATGGGAGTAGTTGCGATTAAGGAATTACTGGAAGCGGGCGTCCACTTCGGACACCAGACGAATCGTTGGAACCCCAAGATGAAGCGATTCCTGTTCGGGGAACGAAACGGCGTCTACATTATCGACCTTCAACAGACCGTCGAACGCATGGAACTAGCCTATGCCTTCGCGCGCGACACCGTGGCTGCCGGTGACTCCGTCTTGTTCGTCGGGACCAAGCGCCAAGCGGCGGAGATTTTGGAAGAAGAGGCCAAGCGGGCCAACCAGTTCTACATCAACCAACGCTGGTTAGGCGGCATGCTGACCAACTTCCAGACCATCCGTCGTAGCATCGACAAAATGAAAAAAATGGAAGCGACCCTCGCTGATCCGACGCACCAAGGCCACACGAAGAAAGAGCTCGGACAGATGCAGAAGGAAGTCGTCAAGCTGCAGAAGAACTTGTCGGGCATCCGCAACATGCGCGCCCTGCCCGGCGCGGTGTTCATTCTGGATACCCGCATCGAGCACATTGCGATCCTCGAGGCCAGCCGGCTGGAAATTCCGGTCATTGCCATCGTCGATTCGAACTGCGATCCCGATCACATTCAATACCCGATCCCGGGCAACGATGACGCCATCCGTTCCATCAAACTGATTATTTCCCGGATCGCGGACGCGTGCCTTGAAGGTGCGCACCTCCGCACCCAGCGAGAAGAAACAGAGTTTGCATCGGCACCAGCCGGTGGTGGCGCTAAACCGTCGGCAAATTTGGCCGGCGTGGCCGCCTCCTGACGGCCGCGTCTCGCGTGATGGCATTGTTCTATTCGACCAACTGAGGAACCCATGGCAAGTTTGAGTGAGCTCGTCAAAGAATTGCGTGAAAAAACAGGCGCCGGCATTTTGGATTGTCAGAAAGCCCTGACCGAGAACGGAAACAGCATCGATAAAGCGATCGACTATCTCCGGCAGAAGGGATTGGCGGCGGCCCAGAAAAAAGCCGGCCGTGAGACCAATCAGGGCTTGATCCATGCCTACATCCATGCCGGCGGAAAGATCGGCGTGCTCATCGAAGTCAATTGTGAAACCGACTTCGTGGCGCGAAATGAGCAGTTCAAGGCGTTTGTGAACGATCTGGCGCTGCAGGTGGCGGCCGCCAGCCCGTCCTATGTCCGACGGGAAGAGATTGCCGAAGATGTCGTCGCAAAAGAGCGCAGCATCTATGAAGGGCAAGCCAAGGAACTCGGCAAGCCACCGGCCGCCTGGCCGAAAATCATCGAGGGCAAGCTCGAGAAGTTCTACCAGGAAAATTGCTTGCTCGAACAGGCTTTCATCAAGGATCCGTCCGTCGTCATCAAGGATCTGCTGGCACAACAAATCGCCAAGATCGGCGAGAACATGAACATCCGCCGGTTCACACGATTCCAACTAGGCCAAGCATGAGTTCTGCCCACTACCGCCGCATCCTGCTGAAAGTCAGCGGAGAAATGCTGGCCGGTGAGCAGGGCTATGGCGTTCAACCCTCGATTCTCGAGGGACTCGCAGGAGAGATTGCCGACGTCGTCGCGATGGACGTCGAAGTGGCCGTTGTGATCGGCGGCGGCAATATTTTCCGCGGCTTGGCCGCCAGTGCGCGCGGCATGGAGCGGGCCTCCGCCGACTACATGGGCATGCTCGCCACGGTGTTGAATGCGCTCGCCCTCCAGAATGCGTTAGAAGGCAAAGGCGTCAGCACCCGTGTCCAATCGGCGATCGAGATGCGGCAGCTGGCCGAAGGCTATATTCGTCGCCGCGCCATCCGACACCTGGAAAAAAAGCGCGTCGTGATCTTCGCCGGGGGCACGGGAAACCCCTATTTCTCCACCGATACCGCGGCTTCACTGCGGGCAATGGAAATCGGCGCCCAGGTCATCATGAAGGGCACTAAGGTCGACGGCATTTACGACAGTGATCCGGTCAAGAATCCACAAGCCAAGAAGTATGCAGAGATTCCGTTCCTGTCGATTCTCACCCAGAACCTCAAGGTAATGGACTCCACGGCCATCAGCTTGTGCATGGATAACCGGTTGCCATTGATCGTCTTCAATTTGAAAGAGAAGGGAAACTTTAAACGTGTCGTCCAGGGCGAACCTATCGGGACCCTGGTCACCGTAGAAAGTCGCTAAGGGAGAGGCTGATGTCGACGGCGCAAGAAGTGAAACAACGCGTAACCGAAAAGATGGACCACGCGATCGAACATTTGAAACGCGACTTGGCCGGACTGCGTACCGGTCGCGCATCGGTGGCACTGGTGGACGGCATCAAAGTCGACTACTACGGAACCATGACACCGCTCAAACAAGTCGCCAACGTCGCCACCCCAGAAGCCCGACTCATTACCATTCAGCCCTGGGAGCAGAACCTCATCAGGGAAATAGAGAAAGCCATCCAAACCTCGGACCTCGGCTTGACGCCGTCGAACGACGGTAAGCTCATCCGGATTCCCCTACCGCCGCTCACCGAAGAGCGCCGGAAAGAACTCATCAAGGTCTGCAAAAAACACGGTGAAGAAGTGAAGGTGCAGATTCGCGGTTTCCGCAGGGATGGCAACGAAGAACTCAAGAAACTCCAGAAAGACACGAAGCTGACCGAAGATGAACTGCGCAAGTCGGAAGCTGAAATTCAAAAACTCACCGATCAATACGTGCAGAAAATCGACGACGTGATGAAGAAAAAAGAAGGCGAGATCCTGGAAGTCTAGCGTCCTATTCTGCCGCCACACACTGCGTGTACACGCCGTCTCAGTCCCCCCCAACTTTCGTCTCAGTCGATCTGAATGCCCTCGCGCAAAATCTCGCCCATGTGCGGCGCCTCGCGCCGCGGTCCGAGGTACTGGCCGTCGTCAAGGCCAATGCCTATGGCCATGGAGCCCTCGAACTCACACGCACGCTGCAACACCTGGCCGTCCACCGGTTCGGTGTCGCCACTGTGGATGAGGGCATCGCGCTTCGCCAAGCTGGCATTCATGATCCCATCCTAGTTATGGGCGCAACCGTTCCAGCCCAATTTGCAGAGCTCGTGGCCCAGCGCTTGACGCCCGTGCTGTACAGGACGGATCTGATTCCGGCCTTTGCTGCCCACGTCCGATCCGGCTCGTCTCCCTACCCGGTTCATGTCAAAGTCGAGACCGGCATGGGACGATTGGGGGTGTCGCCGCACGAAGTTCTCGACCTCCTTGAAAGAACGGAGTTTCGGGCTGCCCTACGCCTGGAAGGCTTAATGACACATCTGGCCGATGCCGATAATCGGGAGAAAGATCATACGCAATCACAGCTCGCACGTTTTCAGAGCGCGCTCGACAGGCTTCAACAACGCGGCCTGACAATTCCACTCGTCCACGCAGCCAACAGCGCAGGGATCATCAAGTATCCTACAAGCCTCTATTCCCTCGTGCGACCCGGCATCATGCTGTATGGCTACCATACCCTCTCGACTGATACGCCCACGCCTGAGTTGCGACCGATCCTCAGCTGGAAAGCGACGATCGCACACCTGCACAGCATCCAAGTGGGCGACAGTGTCAGCTATAACCGGACCTTCATCGCTGCGCGGCGGTCGAAGATCGCAGTCCTGCCGGTCGGGTATGCGGACGGCTACAATCGCCTCCTGTCGAATCGTGGCGTGGTACTGATCGGAGGACAACGTGCGCCGGTAGTCGGGCGTGTCTGCATGGACATGACGATGGTCGATGTGACGGATGTGCCCGGTGTGCAGATCGGACAGGAAGCGATTCTCATCGGACAGCAGGGTCAAGAGCGCATTACCGCAGCCGATCTCGCCGCCTGGCAGCAGACCATTCCCTATGATGTGCTCTGCGCCATCGGCCAGCGCGTGCCGCGCCACCATCTCCCGCTGCGATCAGACGACGGTACGTCTTCACCGAAGACCTGAGCGCTTGCCTTCCACTTGTAACTCTCCCATAGTCGAGCGAGAGGTTCAGAACAAATCCGTAGGACCGACACACATTGCGGTATGAGCATGAGGATAAGAGGATGGGCGGACGACGCCGGTTCGATCGAAATAACCTGGTTTGCTGCTTTGCAGCCATTCTGAGTCTCTGCGCCACAGCACCTGCAGCAGCGGCAGGAACCGACACAGCCCGGCACCGGCAGAGGGAGGCCTCCAGCATGACGATTCATGTGCCCATTCCGATGACCGCCCTGGCCGAGCAGTATGGGAACATTCACCAGTCACTCGCCGCACACCGACGCACGCAGCGCGACTGGGTGGCGCTGGGCGGAGGCACCGGATTCCTGAAGTACAGGATCTGGCCGGGAGAGCAGAGTTCCACAACAACCGGAGGCCGCCTGCTGTCCCAATCCAGCTTTCCCTTCGGCGTGGAATATGCGAAGCAGATCAAAGGCACGGTGACGAAAATTGCCGACTGCGGCCAACAGGATGCGTCAACCGGCACAGGCCGATTATCGGTAACGCTGGCAACCACCTTCAGCCAGGGTCGCGCCTATACCCTGCTGCCTGCGAGCAGCGTGACCGCGGTGGAAGCGAATCGACCCTGCCTGCTCTCCGAACAGGGTGTGGATACAGCACTCCTGATGGCGCAGGTCTATCGAAGTGAATTGCTAGGAATGCTGCCGGCTGCGGATCGGAGGGCCGCCACCCTCGTGACGCTGAAGCCCGCCGTTACTCACATCTGGAAAGATCTGCAAGAACCCCTGTTGTTGGATGAAGCGGAGGGGATCTGGCTCCAACTGAATCCTGAAGCCATCGGTCCCGCCGGAGTCGAGTCGCGGTCAGGCACACCGGCTGCGGGGTATGGCGTCACGGCCAGGCCGACCGTCGTGCGCGGCAGCAAACCGTTGTCACGACATCTCCCCCTCCCCGACCTGCAGTCCCAGTTTCATGACGACGGCTTTCACGTCGCCTTCGCGCTTCAGGTTCCGATCGAGGAGGCCAATCAACGGCTGCGTGAAGCGGTGGTCGGGCAGGAATGGTCGCTGGGCGTCGGTACGATCACGATCGTGGGAGCGACACTGTATCCCCTGGGCAATCAAGTGGGAGTGGAACTCACCCTGCGAGGGCTGCTCCCGCTCACGCTTCGTTTGAAGGGAACACCGGAGCACGACGAAGCGGCGGGGCGGATTCTGTTTCGGGATCTCGACTACACGCTCAAGGAGCGCACGCCGGCCACGGATCTGGCCGAAGAATGGTTGCACGAGCCCCTGCGGGACGAGTTAGCGCGAAGATTGGTACTCCCCATTCGAGAGGAACTGGACCAGATGCGACAAGCGCTGGAGAAGGGACTGAACCGGAACCTGACCGGAGGGCGCTTGCGCGGCCTGGTTCGCCGCCTGTCCCTCGAAGCACTGACGGTGCAGACTGCCAGCCTCTCGGTGCGCTTCAATACCGAGGGTACACTCCACTACGACGCCCATGCCGACATCGCGGCGCCATGACGCGCGCCTTAGCAGGATGCGAAAAAAGTCCGCCAGCGGCGTTCTCGCGTCGCTTCACGGCTCACCGTACCGCACAACGATCGAGTCGCTCTGCAGCCTGCTAGACCTTCAGCTTTCGCTTCAGCTGCGATTCGACACTCGACACTTTGCTCGACAAGCGCCCCTTCGGCCCCTTCCGGTAGTCGATCTTGATGCTGCAGGACACGCGATTACAATCCTTCCGCATCCGCAGGTAGCACTTCTTGACCACCGCCATGACCTCGTCCCATTCCCCTTCCAGCACCGTGCCCATGGGATTCAGACGATAATCCACACCGCTCTTGTCGATGATATCCAAGGAGCGTGACACGTATTTGCTCACACTCTCCCCCTTGCCCAGCGGCGACATACTGAATTCCAGCAACACCATGATCGAGATCTCCTGCTGATAACTGTCGGCCGATAAGAAACGATCGGTCCTACGATCCGCGCTTTTCCCCTGCCCCGACGGCCGCCCGTTGATCCAGCCACACCTTTGGATACTGCACTTTTCCCAGGAGTCGGAATCCATCCAGCGCCTCACGCAGAAGCGCGCGACGTTTCTCCGCGTCCGGTTCGTTGGCCTTGGCCTGTTCCCGAAGCTGCCCGAGCCAATCGACGAACGCGACAAACTCGTTGTCCAAAATCCGCTCGAGATCTTCCTTCATGAATCCGGAGAGGGCCGGCGCCTGCCCGCTCGAGCTGATCGCCACACGAACATGACCGGAGCTGACGACGGCCGGCATCACCACATTCGACACGTCGGGCTGATCGACCGACCAGATCAAAAACTTCTGTTCGCGAGCCAATCGCATGAGCGAGTGGGAAAGTTCACGGTCGTCGCGAATCGTGTTCAAGACCAGAATAACCGCTTCCAGGTCGTTCGCACGGAAGTGCCGGCCACGATGGATGATTTTGGCCGAGGCCGCCAGCTTACGAAGCACCTCCTGCAGGGTGGGACTGATGACCGTCACCTTCGCGCCGGCCTCCAGGAGCCGCTGCACTTTATCTGCCGCTTCTTCATCGCCACCGATCACCAGGACCGGCCACCCACGCACATCGAGTGAAATTTGAAACCCGGGATTTGCAGCCATTGAGTTCATCCTCCAACAAATCGACAACGACGTGAACGCGTATCATACAACAGCCGATTTGACAGGGTAAACCCGCTCCGCCATTCCCCTTTCTGGCAGGAGCTGGGTATAATGCGCCCGCTGGATGACGGGCGAGCCCGTCGCGCGCACCGCGAGTCAACAAAGGAGTCTATTGTGGCTGGATATACAGGACGATCCCTGGCGATGGCCGGAGGGATCATCGGCATTGCGGCCGTCGCAACCTATTTCGGCGTCGCCCACATCGGGGAGCCGGATCAAGGCGGCGGATCGATTGCCGGGCACGTGCAGATCGCACCCAACCTGGCCGATCAGGTCAAACCGACCGATGTGTTGTTCGTCATCGTGCGGCGTCCGACCGGGCCACCGAGACCCATCGCGGCCAAACGAATCGATGCGCCCAAATTTCCGGTGCAATTTGAGATTACGAGTGCCGATGTGATGGTCCAGGGTACCGAATTGAAGGGCATGGTGGATGTGATTGCACGTCTGGATCGAGATGGCCAGGCCGGCCAGGCCCAACCGGGCGACATGGAGGGACGCTACCCGAAGAATCCGACGTTACCGGGCGGGAAGGATGTGAACATTACGATCGACAAGGTGTACTGACTCAGAAAGGTTTGAGTTGTGCATTCTGAGTGCTGAGTTGCAGTTTGACTCAACACCCATCACGTAACACTACACACTCTACGGATCGGAAGGATCGGCGTCCAACTCGAGGTTCCAGTAGAGGTAGTCCCGCCAGCTTTCCGGCGTATTCCGGATCCCGATCGTGATCGTGACGGTGGGACTCCAGCGCGGCTTCACGGGTTTCTTGACGAGACGCATGTTGGCTTCTTCCGGCGTCCGTCCGCTCTTCCGGTTGTTGCAACGCCAACAGGCCGTCACGATGTTCTCCCAGGTCTTCCGCCCGCCTTTCGCGATCGGCACGACATGGTCGAACGTCAGTTCCTCGGTGCGAAACTTGTGTTTGCAGTACTGGCAGCAGTAGCCGTCGCGCGTAAAAATGTTGATACGGGAAAACTTCACGGCGCGGTGGCTATCCTTGAGCTTCACCAGCTTCAGCAGGCGCATCACTGAGGGAAGCTTGATCGAGATCGAAATACCATGGATTTGGCGGTCGTAGACTTCGAGGACTTCGACCTTCCCCTGCCAGAGCAGAGTAATGGCCTTTTGCCAATGCAGGACACGAAGCGGTTCATAGGTGGAGTTGAGCAACAAGGTCATTTCCATAGTGGCTCCGGCGATCTCCTAATGAGTGCACTATTTACAGAATAGCAAATGACGTCGCGGTTGTGGCCCTTCTCTGAAGATACTTGCTCAATCTATGCCATATGCAGCCAATGAAATCAAGCGCTTAGGCACTACTGCTCACGATGTCACGCAATATTAAGACGACCTGTACTCCGCTGTAACCCATAGAGGACCCTTATGGATTCGCAACCCGACTATGTCACCGTCGCCAAGGTAGACCAGGTTCCCCCGGGAACCTGCCGCACCGTCGAAGTCGAGGGAATGTTTCTCGCCCTCTGCAACGTCGAGGGAACCTTTCGCGTCGTCGACAACACTTGCCCGCACGCAGGCGGACCGCTGGGCGAAGGCTGCCTGGATGGCGAGCTGATTGAATGCCCCTGGCACGGATGGCGATTCAACGTCCGTACCGGTGAGCGGCCTGAAAATCCTGAAATCCGCGTGGTCTGCGTGGAGGTGCGGGTGCAAGGCGCGAACGTGCAGGTGAAAACTCCGCTTACATTGTAGGCGGAAACGGCGGTATCTCACCGCCAGGCGCGCGAGGGCGTCCGCTCTCCGGGCCTTCCGGCATCAACCCGTCGGCCGGCAAGGAGGCCGCATTGACGCGCTTCGTCGCTAGATCCACGTGCCAGATAAAATCCCGTTCGAACCACTGCGTTGTCCCCTGCTCGCGCATGTAGACCCGAACCTCATACCGCTCACCATCCTGCTTGATCACCTTCCACTCTCCCAAGCGTAATCCCAGCTTGCGGGCTTCCTGAATACGGGCCCGCTCGTTGAATGCCTGCAGAATCGTCGGGTAACCGGCGGCCCGGTGGGTCTGCACCAACGCGAGTGCCTCGGCCGCCTGCGGGTCGAGGATCGGATTCAGGCCCGGCGGTTTCATCCACCAGTAGGCCAGCCCTCCGGCCAGCAGCAGCGCCAGCACCGTATAATGGATCGCTTTGCTCATAGGTCGTCACAATAACTGCGGTGGATGGTTGATCAACTCGTCATCATAGGTGGCTACGAATTCACTGTCAATCGTCGGACCGCCGCAGGAGGCCGCGAAACCGGCGCCGCAACGAGGCTGCTGTGCTTGACAAGGTTGCGCAACGCTATGGTACAAGTACCGGTCAACCTTCGCGACATAATCGGAGTCTCACTGTTCAATGAAGTTCTTCTTTTACGCGGACAATTTGAACCTGTCTCAACTCAAGCGTCGCGCCCCGGAACACAAGTTTCTTTTCACGGCGTACCTTCCCGACCATAGCATTCAGTTCTGCCGCTGGTCGACGCAATGGCGATGCGGCCTGGCGAGCGTGATTCCGTCGCCCGGGGAAAAAGTCTGGGGAGCCGTCTTCGAAATCACCGACGAAGATCTCAAGATCCTCGACGAATTCGAAGGCGATGTGCCGCAGGGCGCCTACCGACACCTGCCGGTTACCGTGATCACGGAAGACGGTGAAAAGTTATTGGTCACCACCCATGCGGCCAATCCCATCGGCAAGTTCAAGCCGAAAGCGCATTACATCGATTGGGTACTCAAGGGCATCAAGCAGTGGAAGTTGCCTGAGGAATGCACCGAGCAGTGGAACGCATATAAACCGGCCTGACGAACTCACACAGTCGTCGCTCACCCCATACATTGAGGTCATGATGCCAAAACCGAAATATCATATCCTTGTCTGCACGAATGCCCGTCCGCCGGGCCACCCGAAACCGTCCTGCGGCGGCCAGGGCTCTGCGCAACTGCTGATGTCCTTCAACATGGGGCTCATGCAGCGCGGCATCATGCCGGGCGAAGTCCTCGTCACGGGCTCCTCCTGCCTCGGCCCCTGCGAGCAGGGGCCAACCGTCGTGGTATACCCGGACAACACCTGGTATTCGAAAGTCACGGAAGCCGATGTCGCCACCATCCTTGATGAGCACATCAAGAGCGGCAAGCCGGCGGCGAAGCTGAACCCGGATTCGGTCTGGAAGTAGGGATGGCAAGCAGCCGTCAGCTCTCAGCAGTCAGCGTCAAAAAATGCTGGTGGCTGAGAGCTGATCGCTGAGGTTTTTTGAACCGCAATGAGTACCGCCCCTAGTCATAAAGAGCATAAGTCCCATACGCCGAAAACCATCGGTTGTATGGTCGTCACCTGCAGCGACACCCGCACGCCCGACACCGACACCAGCGGCCAGTTGATCCAGAAATTGCTCAAGGACAAGGGCCACCACATCGCCGCCTACTACCTCGTCAAAGACGAACCGTCGGAGATCAGAGCGCGGATCGCCGAGGGCATCACCAATGAGTCCGTTCAAGCCATCATCATCAACGGCGGAACAGGGATCTCCCGGCGGGACTCGACGTTTGAAGCAGTGGATGCAATGCTGGAAAAGCGGCTGGATGGATTCGGCGAAGTCTTTCGGTATCTGACCTTTCAGGACATCGGCTCACCGGCCATCATGAGTCGGGCCACCGCCGGCATCATCAAGGGCCGCATCCTCTTCTCGACTCCCGGATCAGAAAACGCCGTCCGCCTGGCGATGGAAAAACTGATCCTCCCCGAACTCGGTCACCTGGTCAACGAACTCACGAAGTAAGCGTGAAACGTGAGAGGTGAAAGGTGAAACGAATCACCGTTTCACACCCCACGCTTGACTTTTGACGTTCAACCCCGCCTCGTCACGGAGGTTCAAGGCGAATCCCCCAGCAAGGCCGCAGGCACCGCAGTACCGGAGGCATACCCTCAGGGGCGCGTTGAGGATTGTGAGGAGCCGAGAACGCTGCTGGAAAGCCGTTTTCAATATCCGCCGTATCAAGGCTGCTCAAAATGGCCATCCAACAAGGCCGCAGGAAGCGCGGCGACTGAGGCGTACCCTTGCGGTACGTCGCAGGGAGTCGTGCGACCGAGAACGCAGTTGGTGGCCGTTTTCAGCAGCCGTCAGTCTTGGGAGATCTTCGGCTCGGAATACACCTGCCTATCAGCCAACTTCGATTGCGCATACCGCTTGTAATGCATCAACAGATCGCGCACCGACACCACACCGACAATCGCCCCACCCCTGGTCACCGCGAGATGCCGCACGCCGAGATCGCCCATCATATCTTGGGCGTCATCGACATCCTGATTGCTCTCGATGGTGCAGAGCGGCGAGGTCATCACCTGTTCGAGCGTGAGCTTGCCCACATCCTGATTGGTGGCCAATCCCTTCCGGACGAGATCCGTATCGGTCACGATCCCGACATGATTCTTCCCCTTCTTGATTAGGAGGGAGCTGAGCCGTAGGGTGCGCATTTTCTTCGCCGCACCGCGGATGGACATCGTCGGACCGACGCTTTGAGGTTTCTTGTTCATGATTTGCGCAACAGTTGCCATACCACATACCTTTCTGCCCATTGGGACATGAGAGCCGATACCGAGGCTGATTACGACACGGTCAGCACGATTTTACCAAAAAATTTCCGATTCAGAAGATATTCTTGCGCCGCCTTCGCTTCGGATAGGGGGAACGTCCGGTCGATCACGGACTGCAACCTGCCTTGGCCGATCAACTGAGCAGCCTTGAGCAATTCGCTTTGCGACCCCATGTACGAGCCTCGAATCGTGAGCTGCCGGGAATAGACATACCGGAGATCCAGCTTCACCTCCGCGCCCGTCGTCGCGCCGCAGGTAACCAACCGGCCGCCTTTGGCCAATGCATCGATACACTGCGTCCACACCTCCGGGCCGATGTGCTCGACCACTACATCCACACCGCGGCGGTGCGTTAAATCGCGCACTCGCTGGTTCACCTGCTCGCGGCTGTGATTGATCACCTCGTCGGCGCCGAGCGCCTTCGCCTTCGCAACCTTGTCGTCGTTCCCGACCGTGGTCAGCACACGAGCACCGGCGAGCTTGGCCATTTGAATCGCCATGTGCCCCACCCCGCTGCCCGCCCCCATGATCAACACGTCTTCGCCCGGCTGCACAGCAGCCAACCCGAACAGCATATGCCAGGCCGTGACCGACACCAGCGGAAACGCCGCAGCCTGCTCGAAACTCAACGCGCCTGGAATCGGGAACACGTTCCGCGCCGGCACCTTCACGTACTCGGCATATCCGCCATGGCACATCGCCCCGATCAAGCCGTAGGACCGGCACATGTTGTCGCGACCGGCCCAACAATGCTCGCAGCGCCCGCAGCCGACTCCGGGAGACACATACACACGCTCGCCCTCGGCAACCCCTTCGACATGCGCGCCGATCTGGTGCACCACGCCGGAGATGTCGGAGCCGAGGATATGCGGGAGCGGCATCGGATAGGCGGGACTGCCCTGCCGGATCCAGATGTCGAGATGATTCAACGCGCAGGCTTTGACCCGCACGAGCACTTCATCCACGCCGATCGTCGGCATCGGCATCTCCTGATACTGCAGCTTCCCCGGCCCGCCATGTTCGTGAAAGACAACCGCGTTCATAGATCCTCAGTCTGACAAGACAGTGTTGCGTGTTACGTTGTGAGTCCTGAGTTCCGAAAGTCGGAGCACATAGGCCATTCGTGACTCAACACTTAACATTCACCACTCACAACTGGATTAGAAAGTGAGCACCCCCTCCACGACCATCATGGCCTGCCCCCCGACCGTCACGGCTTGAATCACATCGTCATCGGAGTCCACCTGAATCAGAATGCGGGACGGGCGATCGATCTCGTACCCCTGCTCGGCCGTAATCTCGGTCGATGGCCGGATGTCCACCACGCCATGCTGGACCAGATAGGCACCCAACGCCCCGCTCGCACTTCCGGTCGCGGGATCTTCCACGATGCCGATCAACGGGGCGAACATCCGCGTATGCACGCTGGAGGACTGTTCGACGGTCATCGTGCTGAACACCATGATGCCGTTGGCGCCATACTGCTGTGACAATTCCGCGATGGCCGCAACGTCGGGAATGATCTGCCGCACGGCCGTGAGCGTCCGGGCCGGCACAATGATAACCGGCAACCCGGTAGACACAACCTGTACGGGGAAACGGGTCTCTGAAATGACCGCCTTGGTAATGCCTAAGGCGCGGGCAATCGCGAAGAGCGCTTCCGGCTCGTCGATGACATCCAGAAACTGCGGGCTCGGCTGCGCCATGACTACGCGTTCGATCACGCCGTTGCAGGTGTGGATGTCCACAGGAAACAGACCGAGGTTACATTCCTGCAGCACCCGCGTGACCGGCTCGCGAAGTGCGAGGCGGTCCAAGGTGGCCAGCACAAAGAACGTCCCGATCACCGGATGCCCGGCAAAGGGAATTTCCTGCGTCGGGGTAAAGATACGCATCTTCACGACGGCGGCCTTGTCCGTCGGGGGAAACACGAACACAGTTTCGGAGAGATTCATCTCGCGAGCGATCTGTTGCAATTCCACATCGGTGAGGCCATCCGCATCGGGAAATACGGCCACGGGATTCCCGCCGAACGGCTGATCGGTGAACACGTCGGCTTGATAGAACTGCAATCGCCTCGCGCCAGGCATGGATTCCTCACCAAAGATGTTGGCGGCATGTTGCCCCGAGTCGGCATTTTTTGCAAGGGGGCGATTCAGCGAAGCAGGTGAGCGAGTAGGAATTGGGACGGCCGGTCAAAACGCTATGTGCCTAGGTCGCAGGGAGATGTGCGACCGAGAACGCCGCCGTATCCAGGCATGTCTCAGCCCGTCGGGGAGGACGAGTAAGGATGATGGCGTTTTATCGGCCGATCCGATCGGCCTCCCGCAGGGTGGTCAAAACGACGTCCCACTAGGCCGCAGGTGAGCCAACACCGGAGGCCTACCCTCAGGGGTACGTTGAGGGTTTTGACCAGCCAGGGTGTTCAAGCGAATCGGTGCCACAGACTGGTCAAAACGGCATGTCCCAAGGCCGCAGGGAGAAACCAGACCGAGAACGCCGGGAGATGCCGTTTTCACCAGCCTGTTAGATCGGCCGGGGAATGGCCTCATACGCAGGCCGTAACGGACTGTTGAGATATTGCTCCACATAGTTCTGGAGCGAGCCGTGCCGATAGAGCTGCTGGTTGGCGAAGCGGGTATCGATCTTGTGCAACACCTTCACCCGCACACCGGTCTTCTTGCTGAACTGCTCCAGTGTCACGCCGGTGATGTCGGTATAGGGCCCCCGCCCCGACTGCATGATACACTTGGGCACATGCACCACCTTCTCCTTAGTCAGACGTCGTGCGATGTCGTCGAAGGTCAGGAGCACCGTGCAGTCGGAGTCCCCGCTCAACAGCGCGTTGGGGACATAGAGAAATTTGGCACGGTTCTTCCGGAACATGGTGAGGATTTTGTGCACGCTCCCCGCCATCACCACCGTATCCTTCTTCTCCAATTCCAACGAATCGAACAGACTCACGATGCGGCGGCGGCTCAAGAACGCCGTGGTATACGATTCGGTGTGAATGGTCTGCAGATTCGGCAAGCCCAACTGATAGATCCGCGTCGCTTCCTCCGGTAGAAACTTGCGTCCCTGCCGCATGAGCGAGGCCGTCTCCTCCTTAAGCCCCCGCACCGGGGTGAGCGTTCCCATCCAAAGCACGCATTGTGTATTGATCGCGGAGATCGTCGCCGCATCCTTCGACATTGTGTGCTGATCGAACGCATAGAAATTGGCGGAAGACACGGCGGGTCCATCCAACACCTTCATCAGATGCTTGACGGACGGCGCATGCGGCATCAGCCGCTGCCGATAGTCGCTCAGTGTGATGACCGACAATTCGAAGTTGATCCGGCCGGGATACCGCGCCACCAGCTGATGGATCTTGGGCACATGCACAAAGCCGACGGTAAAAAACTGAATGCTCTTGTCGGTGTATTTGAGAAAGTCTTCGACCCACTCCATCGCCTTGGGATGGAGGAACAGATCGGTCCATTCCATGAACTCGTTGCCGCCGAGGCACCAGAACTGCGTAGGATCGGTGGGCTTCCGGCTGATGTAGTCGAGGATAAACTTCCAATCCTCATCGCTGGTCTTGGGTGGATCGAGTGTTTCGCGGTAGGAGTGGTCGAGTTCGTAACAGAACTCGCATTTGACCGGACAGTCCCGACCGAGGCTCAGCGGGATCTTACCCGCGTCCATTTCCCGGATGAGCACTTGGCGATAGTCGGTGCGATCTTTGAAGATCGGGGTCGGCTGAAAAATCGGAAGAGTGGTGGCCACAGGTGGCATCCCTTGCCTGTCGCCGCTCGGACGACGAAGACTCTATTGACAACGTCAGGATCGAACCGGGAAACTTCCGCTATGACCGACGACCGGCTGGCCCAGGCTCTCGCGCTTTTCGCACTCTCGCAGCCCTATACCCTCGACCAACTCAATCGGCAGCGCGACGCCCTGCTCCACACCTGGGCCCCTCAGCGGTACGCCAACCTTACCAACAACCCCAAGAAATACATGCAGGCCTATACAAAAGCCGAGGAGATGACCCGCCTCGTGGAAGCCTCGTACGCCCTGCTCGCTGCGCTAGTGGTCCCCGACGACGCCCACAGTTGACTGTGAATCGCCACTGAGAGCACCGCCGCTCGTCTTTCGTCGCTCGCGAGATACCCTTCACGTTACAGGCGCCGAGTTTTCCCACCGGATGATCAAAACGTCATGTCACAAGGCCGCAGGGAGGGTGACGACTGAGGCGTACCCTTGCAGTACGTCGCAGGGAGACGACCGACCGAGAACGCCGTGAGATGGCGTTTTCATCATCCGACCTCTCGGAGGTCGTTTGCATCATCCGGACTACTCGACGCCATGGGAGACCACCCGTGAGAGCGACGTCTCCCCTTCCTTCTCACCAGCCCCTTCGGCGACGGCCATCGGCCAGGTCACCAGACCCGACACCCCTTCGGTCGTCGCGCCGTCCTTCGTCGCCGCATAAATCTGCGGCAGCTTGTTGGTGCCGAACTTGGAGATATAGAGGAACACATGCTCCCGGCTGTTCACCCGCACCGCCCAGGGCTGAAAGTCGTTCTTATAAAACTCTTCGCACAGCTGCATCGCGTCGAGGCAGGAAATCCCCACCGGCTCGTTCAGCGTATAGTAGTAATCCAGCGGCAGGTCGTACTCTTCCTGCTTATGAATCGTGATGCCGAACTTGTCCGGATTGCGCACCATCGGCGTGTGACGGTACGCCACGAAATAAAACAGCTCGACTGAATGAATCACCGGCTGATTGTCGATGACGAACTGCCGCGTCTCCAGCGCCTCATCGCGCGTTTCGCCCGGGAACCCGTAAAACGCCATCACGTGGTTCCAGATCCCCGCCTTGGCCGCCTGATGGAGATTGTTCTGGATGACGCTCTTCCGCGCATGTTTGTCCATGAGATTCAGGACGCGTTCGTTCGCCGACTCCATCCCGTAGTAGAGCGTGCAGCAACCGGCCTTCGCCGCCAGATCCCAAATCGCCTGGTCCTGCAACGTCTCCTCGAAGCGGATCAAGGTCGTCCACTTGATGCCGACATTTCGCTCGACGAGCAGTTGCGACACCTTCTTAAACAGCGCGGGTGGATACGATTCGTCGGAAAACAGGAAGTGCCGGCAGTTGTATTTATCCCGCAACGCGGTCACCTGATCCACCACATGCTGCGCGCTCATGCCGCGATACTGATCGAAATAGCCCTGCCCGTGATCGCAGAAGGTGCACCGGCCCCAGTAGCAGCCGCGCGTAGCCAGATACGGAATGATCCGCTCGGGAACGAAATAGCGATCCAGAGGAAAGCCGTCGAAATCCGGAAGCGGCAGCGCGGTGGTTTTCTCCGTGTAGACTTCCTTGCTCTGCTTCACGCCCTCCGCGTCGCGATACATGAGATTGGGCACCTGCTCCATCGGCCGCTGGCCGTTCACGGCTTCCAGATACCAGAGCAGCGCATGTTCGCCCTCGTACAAAATCGCCGCGTCGAATACCTCGGTGAAGAAGCGCTCGTGGTGGGCCCATTCTTCCTGCAACCTGGTCACCACGTTCCCGCCAATGACCACGTTGATGTGAGGAAAACTCTCCTTGATCATTCTGCAGAACGTCAGGCCGGCCATCAGCTGCATTTGCGTGCCGATGGAGATGCCGATCACCGCCGGTTTTTCTTTGCTCACGCTGGGCAGCACGAGTTGATTGCAGATGTCGCGATACACATTCACGCGCTCATCATCGAGGCAGGCGAACACTTCCTGCGAGACGCCGGGCCGGTAGCCGAGGTTACTTTCCATCGGATAGAACACGAGCGAGGCCGGGTAGTAGGCGGCGGAGATGTACTGCATCGCTTCGCGAAAGGTATTCAGCGCCCGCTCCAACTTCTCCGCTTCGTAGAAGCGCTCGCCACGCACGACCAGCTTGGCATCTTCGGCCCGCTCCGCAAGATCGAACACGTCCACCGCATAGGCGTCTTCCAGCACCGCTTTCTGGCTGGCTTCCTGGTCGGTCAGGGTCCCGGCCTTCGCCTTGTCCTGGAGCGGCTTGAGATGCATGCCCAACCGGCCCTTCACCCAGATCAGGAACTCCATGCCGAAGAAGTGGTCGTACATTTCGATGTTGATGTCGCGCTGCACGACGGTATGCCCGGCTTCGCGCAGCACCGCTGTCAACATCGGCAAGGCAAGATACGGCGCCGTCGGCACCCATTCGGGCGGGAACAGCAACATGACCTTGGACTGCTTCCGATCTTCTTTCTTGATCGGCGTCAGACCGTCGATTTGAACTAAGCCGCTACTACTCATGTGTTCCTTCGATGTATCGACTCGCCCTCTGGCCTATCATTCACACACCGCATCTCGTCGTTCGTGAAGCGTATCTCGCGACAGACACCAGACGTGAAGTGGCTGTTATCCTTCGTGCGCTTCACGATTCACGAGAGACGAACGACGGGGCTACCCCCGGCGCCTCACATCTTACCTGCCAGCGTCGGCGTCGCCCCGGCAATCTTCGCCGAGCGATACTGCAGATCCGGCAACTTCTGCAACCCGAACCGCGCGATATAGAGAAAGATATATTCGCGGATGAACAGCCGCAGGTCCCAGCCGGGATTGTGGTTCCGCTCGAACTCCTCGAACACCCGCTCCGCCTCTTCGATGCTCAGCCCCTGCTTCACCGTGAAGTAATAATCGAGCGCCAGGTCCCACTCGGGATTCTTATACGCCGTCACGCCGAACTTCTCCGGATGTTTCGCCACCGGGTTGTGCCGGCCCAGGTCGAACGTGCCGAAGCCCAGCGAATGGACATAGTCCTTGTTCTGTTCCAGGAACTCCACGGACGACCAGGCTTCCTCGCGCGTCTCGCCGGGAAAACCGAAGAAGCCCATGCAATGGTTCCAAATGCCGGCCTCGGCGGTATACTTCAAGTGTTGCGTCATGATGTCGGTCGTCGTCGCCTTGTCCATCAGCTTGAGCACGCGCTCATTCCCCGACTCGTAGCCGAAGTGGAGATACTTGCAGCCCGAGTCCTTCGCATCCTGCCAGACTTGATCCTCAAGCAGGCTCTTCTCGAACCGCATGTGCGTCGTCCAGGCGATGCCCATCTTGCTGTCGATCAACCCGCGCGTCAGCTTGCGAAACAGCGCCGGCGGATAGGACTCGTCGGTGAAATGAAAATGCTTCGCGCCGTACTTGTCGCGCAGATACGTGATCTCGCCCAGAATGTCCTGGATTTTTTTGCTCCGGTAGCCAGCCGTGTAGCCTTCTCCATGATCGCAAAACTCGCAGCGCCCCCAATAACAGCCTCGCGTCGCCAGGTACGGCAGAATTTTGGTCGGCACGAAATACTTGTCGAGCGGCAAACCGTCGAAGTCCGGCGGCGGCAGCGCATGCATGTCTTCGGCGAAACTGCTCGCGGACACATGCACCCCGGTCGCATCCTTATAGATGGTGTTGGGCACATCGGCCAGGCTCTGCTTCGCGCCGACCGCCGACACGAGCTGCACGAACGCCGTCTCCCCTTCATAGACCACGGCACTGTCGAAGTATTGAAACAGCGGCGACTGCGGGAGCACATCGCGCAGACGCGTGACCGTGTTGCCGCCGATCGTCACATGGATGTGGGGAAAATGCTGTTTGATGAGGGCGCAGAAGGTCATGGAGGAAAACATCTGCTGCTGCAAGACGATCGAGATGCCGACTACGTCCGGCTGCTCCGCCTCGATCGCCGGCCTCACCAGATGCTCGAACACGTCGCGGTAGATGTTCACCTGAGTGTCGTTCACCGCCTCGATGACTTCGCTGGAGACGAACACCTTATAGGAGAGGTTGGTCTCCATCGGCGGCATGCAGATCCGCGCCGGCGCATACACCAGCGAGATCACCGCCGTGACTTCACGAAAGACTTGAATCGCCCACTCTAACTGATCGATTTCGTAGAAAATTTTCCCACGAATGATTGCCTTGGCCTTCTCCGCCTTCTTGATCAGATCGTCGATCCGCTGGCGCGTCAGATCGCAGAGGGTGAGCTGGAGATCCTGCTCCGATTCTTCGAGTTCGCGTTTCTTCGCCAGCTTGCGGAGCCGGTCGAGCTGCTGCGGCACCCGGCGCAGGACCTTCTTCAGAAAGTCTTCGCTGAAGTACCAATCCCACATCTCAAGGTTGATGTCTTTTTGAATGACCTGATGGCCGGCCTGGCGAAGCACGGCGGTGAGGGACGGGAGACTGAGATAGGGTTCGGAAGGAAACCAATCGGGCGGGAAGATCAACATGACCTTCATCTTCCGGCCGCTGGTCGCTTCGAAACTTTGACGATTGAGGAGGATCAGCTCTTTGGAAGCCCGTTCGCCCTTCGTATACTCGATGCGCATGAAGGCGGCTCCTGTATCGGTCCGGCACTCCGAAACAGTCAGAATGCCAAGGGGTTGGCTTGGAGTTCGTCATTGTACGAGGGGAAAAGACGGAGATGCAAGAGCGGGAGGATGGGGTTGGCCTGATGGTCTCCTGTGCTCGCGCAACGCGCGGTCGCAGACTCCCCTCGTTGGACGCGCGCAGTTAGGAGACCACACAGGCCGCCCCCTGGGAATGGGAGAGTGAAGTATATGACGTAAGCGTCAGGCAGTGCGGCTGCATTTGTCTCCTTCGCTCCACCGTGCTATGTGAGCACGAGTCGATCCCCTTTATTGGAGAATCGCATGCTCATCACACAATCGATCGCCTTATTCGTGCTGGCAGGTCTGTTCGAAATCGGCGGCGGGTATTTAATCTGGCAATGGTGGCGGAACGGCAGCCACTGGAGCATCGGCCTCCTGGGCGCCGTCATCTTGATTCTGTACGGCATCGTGCCGACCTATCAGCCGTCGCACTTCGGCCGGGTCTATGCCGCCTACGGCGGCTGGTTCATCATCCTGTCGATTCTATGGGGGTGGCTCGTCGATCACGTGGAGCCGGATCGATTCGATGTGATCGGGGCGATGGTGTGCCTGATGGGCGTGGCAGTGATGATGTATTGGCCGAGGTAGAAAGACGGAAAGGTGAAGAAAGCTGGCCTGGCAGTTCCGCATGCTCGCCCAACGCGCGGCCTCAGCAGGCCCTCGCTGGACGCGCATGTAGGGAACCGGCCAGGTCGTCCGCGAACATGTGGGCTGAACAGCGGGAGCACATGGATAGATGAAGGAATTTTGCAGTAGACTCGGCCGACACAGAAGTTGCTTGTTTCGTGAAACCACCTGCTGAACCAGAACTCCGGAGGATAAATGGCAATCCCCGACTTTCAAACTCTCATGCTGCCCGTTCTTCGCCAGTTGGCTTCAGGTGGTGAGCAGGCGCCTTCGTTGGTGCGGGCAGCGGTCGCCTCTATCTTCAAGCTATCGGAGGAAGAACTTGCTGCACTTTTACCCAGCGGTAGGCAGGCCATTTTCTCAAATCGCGTTGCCTGGGCATTAGGCTATCTCAAACAAGCAGGCTTAGCAGAGAGTCCGAGACGCGGCTCGTATCGTATCACCGAACGTGGCGCCGCCACTTTGCACGAGCCTATCGAACGTATCGATATCCAGTACTTGATGCGATTTCCCGAGTTCGTCGCCTTCCGTACAGCTTCGAATGATGATTCTGAACAAACGCCTTCTCTTGCGAAAGTAGCAGCTGAAAGCACGGCTCTTACTCCAGACGAGCAAATACGGCAAGGATACACCCGTCTGCAAGCCAACCTCGCCACACAACTTCTCGAACGCGTGCGCCAGGCCTCTCCAAAATTCTTCGAGGAATTGGTCGTCGAGCTGCTCGTTGCCATGGGGTACGGAGGGTCTCACGAGGATGCGTCTTCGGTTGTAGGACAGAGTGGCGACGAAGGGATCGACGGCATCATCAAGGAAGATCGGCTGGGCCTGGATACGATCTATATTCAAGCCAAGCGTTGGAAGGACAGCATAGGTCGCCCCGAGATTCAACGATTTGCCGGAGCCCTCCAGGGGCAGCGTGCAAGGAAAGGGGTCTTCTTAACCACATCAGCGTTCACGACAGACGCCCGCTCGTATGCAGGAAACCTTCAAACAACCATTGTCCTCATTGATGGCGCACAGCTCGCCCAGCTCATGTTGGAATTCGGCATTGGCGTCTCCCAGGCCGGCCTTGTGAAACTCTGGAAGCTTGACGAAGACTACTTCGTCGAGGAATGAACCATAGCACAGCCAAGACCAAGTCACTGGTCGAAGGGGCAGCTTCCCTTCACGAGGAAATGAAACTGAATCGATAAATTTTGTATCCCATGCTCTCGAAGCGTGACAATCCGGAACATAAGTCTCTGCGCCCTCCCTCTCGCGTCAGAATCTTGACTCGCAGTGTCGCTCCATGCGGACAGCAGAGCATATGAATTGGCTCCTGTGACCAGCAGAGCGACTTCGCGGATTTTCGTTTGCAAGACCGCCCTTTTTCCAAACGCTTGGGTGTTCGCCTACTGCAGAAACCGGGGGTCGAGCGAAAAGGGCACCGGATCGGCCCAGACGATGCGCCTGAACTCCGAATGGGCAGGATTGAGCAGGTAATTAAATTCGACAGGAATCAGCGCCGACGGCACTCGCAGGACCGCACTCCTTTGCGCCCGAACCCATTCGCTTCCGAGCTGTTGGAGCGATTCCTGGTCAGACGGAGCCTGCCAGCCTTTCGGCAATTGCCCGAACCCCACCGTCTCGACCAGAAGACTGTTTGGAATTGTCGCAGCGACGGAGACGAGATCGGATGGAGCGAGGTCGCGATCCACATGCACAAGGTATTCAAGCACGGCTAACGACAATGAAGCTGAGGCATAGACCACCGGCGTGTTCGGCAGGTTCCAGCGGCCGCCATAGAGGCGAGCGCCTTCGCCGTCCGGCGCGACATGCGCGCGGCGAGTGACGCGCCACACCCGCATCAACTGATGACGCCGTGGTCCATCCGGCCGAGCACCTTCGCCACCGCTTGGGTCCCCACATCCGTGTCCAACACATCGAGCGGCGCGGCATTCCCGAGCGCCCGATTGGCCCGCTGCAACCACTGAGCGGCTTTCCCCTCTTCCCCCAACACTTCCACGGCCAGTGCAAAAATTCGAGCCAGGCGCACCAAGCGATCCGATTCGTCCGCCGTCAGCCGTCGAGCCTTCCGCCGTCTCGCCAACGTCCGCTTGGTAATCATGAGGATCTCGCCCAGCCGAGGAATGTCGACCTGAGCATGGCTCGCCATGGCCGAAAGCGCCGCGAAGGGCATGCCTTCACGAATGCGAGAGGTCATGTCCTCTGTGGAACGAACCTGTTTTTTCAGAACCGTCGGCCCGCCCAGCACGTTGATCAGCGCCTCATGTGTCGGCATGTCGATCTCCCCGGATGTGCCACATGGCTGCAGTATAGTGCCATATGGCACAGGCGTCAAGCAACGGTGGAAGCCTGGTGCGGGACCGCGAAGCCGGGAAGAACCTCACGAAGCGGAACAGAAGGCAGGAACCAATTAGCCTGGCAGAAGGTAGCAGTCTGCGTCGCGACTTCCCCGTCTGCCTATCGCGGGTCGGGCGCCCCGAACGATTCAATCCAAGCAGAATAGCAGTAGCTCGACGGCACGCCGCGTCCGTCAGATCGACTCAGCGCCGCAGGGCTCGGATACTGCACCACGGTCAAGGGCAGGCGGCAGGGGGAGAGAAAAGGGATCGGCATTTTCTTGACAGCCCCCACAGCGCGCTCGATAAAACTCCGTCATGCCACGTCGCCCACGCCTTCCTGTTGGAGACCTCACCTCTCACGAGCTGAACCGTCGTGTGGGACGCCTCCCGCTCGTTGAGAAGCCCGTGGACCACGCCGCCTTTGAGAAAGTTCTCGCCGAAGCCCAGGCCCAGACCAGAATCCGCATCGCCGCCTACTGTCTGATGCCCAATCACTGGCATCTTCTGCTTTCGCCTCGACATGATGGCGACCTCTCCGAGGTCCTGCGCTGGATCACCGTCGCGCATACGCAACGGTGGCATGCGCATCATCACACCGCCGGGACCGGCCTCCTGTATCAAGGCCGCTTCAAATCGTTCCCGGTGCAGACCGATGAGCATTTCCTGACCGTCGCGCGCTATATAGAGCGCAATGCCTTGCGAGCGAAGCTGGTGACTCGTGCGGGTGACTGGCAATGGTCGAGTCTCTGGCGGTGGGAACAACGAGACGATAAATTGACGACGTGGCTTAGTGACTGGCGTATAGAACGCCCGCGCGATTGGGTGGCGCATGTGAATCGTCCACAGACCGCATCCGAGCTGGAATCACTCCCAACGAGTGTACAAGGGGCCGCCCGTTCGGTGAAGAAGGCTAGCCCGTTATTTACGAAGGCTTCTACTGTAACCGGCGACAAGCCAGCAGGCGGTCCATGCCACCTTCTGCGGGGGATCAGGGAGATTAAGCCCCACGCTCGACATCCCTGATCCCGTCACAGGAAACGCAGGTCTCAATCATTCAGTTACTTTACGGGGAGCTTCACGCTGATCGCTCCGCCAAGATCCCCTTCGTTTGCACCCTCTTTCTTATAGCCAGAGACATCCATCTCGCCCTTTGGTGCTCCATGACAACCCAAACAGCCTTTTCCGTAATAGAGGGGCAACAGCACCCGTACGGCCTTCCCACCGTCGACCGCCTCGCTCATTGCCTTGTCGCCCTGCCGGGGGTAGGACGCATCGGCAAGTTTCTTCAGGAGGCCGGCTTCAAACTCGTCTGCTTTATTCTTGGGGTTCCGCAACAGTCCGTCTTGCGTCGTTTGCTTGAGATAGATCCCGGTCTTGCTGCTGAACTCTGCGGCTGCCTGCGTGCCGAAGTGTGCCGGGGTGAAGCCTTTATATGCGACGCCTTTCTGATTGATATGCGCCTGATTCGCCGCCACAGTTTTCTTTGAGGCCGCCACGAGCTCCGGCAACAGGCTCTTCGCGGTTGCTGGCACAGCAGCTGCCTTTAAATTACCCAGATCGACACCGGCTCGTCCTTTGAATTTCTCGATCAACTCTTTTTCGAACACCTCTGGTGTAAATCCCTTGTCCCCCTTGCCGGCATCATTAATGACGGACTGATTGGCAGCAACAGTTCCTCGACCGGCATCCAGCAACACCGCCAACAGACGTCCAGTTTCCACCAAATCGGGATTGGCCCATGCGGCAATCGGTGCAAGACCGTTGACTATCGCGAACAGGCCGAACGCGAACAGGACACCGCATTTTTGGAGAACACTCATATGACCTCCTCGGTTATGACGGGCCGATCAAGAATCCTTCCCAGGAACATCCTTCCCAGGAACATCCTTCCTGGAGAATCCACTTCCCGCGCGAGTATGGACTCTTTTCACTACTTACACTAGTTATTAATTTCCCGTTCCTCTATAGGTCATGGACAAGAAAAACACACGAAAAGATACACCTACTTTGCGAGCGGCTTTCTCAACCTCCCGCGCCTCCGCATCGTGGATTCCGGACCTAGCGTCGCAGGCGGGATAGAGAGTCATGTGTTCCGATCACACATTGCCCTGCTCTCCCCTCCACCAGCCGCATTACTCCCTCCCGCGGTTCAAGAAACCTGCTCACTCGGAAACCCGCGTGTTCACCTGCTCAACCAACCCGATCGAGTCGTGCCCCTGTTACGGGGCACGAACCGGAGGTTGATTCAAACGCAGAAGTCGGTTTTCGGCTCCGCACCGGGAAACCACTCGGTGTGTTGATCCCCTTGCCTGCCGAGATATGGCACACACTTGCCCTGCAGAAGCGCGAAGTAGCCATGCACTCCAGCGCGCACGGCATGTCCCGAGAACTCACGATACGTTTGCCCCTTCTCCTGAGATCGGCTCTCTCTCCCGATGGCGGCTGCACCTCGCCGCGCAGCTGCCCACCTCCACTTCCAAGAGCGTGGCCGAAGTCGCCGGCGACATCGGCTATGAGTCCGAATCTTCCTTCAACCGCGCCTTCAAACGCATGTTCGGCCGCTCCCAGCCCGCTTCAACAGCCAGGCCACGTCGTCCGTGCGCCCGCTGATCGGTCGTGCGCGCCAGCCTGCGCCGTTGAGATCCGCACAGAACGCCTGCCACGTCGTCCTCGGCCGACGTAGTACGTGAATATCATCGACGAGCGGAGAAGCATGGAACAGGCCTGTCCGGTCTGCTAAAGTAGCCATGGATCCGCCGGCGCCGGAGGAACTTGTTCTTCCGTCCTGTCGACCGGCCGCATCAACCCTCAGACAAGGATGGCACCATGCACGTTCAGCTCCCTCACCGCTTTCACAGACTCTTGCCGCTCGCTCTGACCTGCGGACTTGTCCTGATCACGCTCACCGGGTCCGGCTGCCAGACCGCCTACTATCAAACGATGGAAAAACTCGGGTATCACAAGCGCGACCTGATGGTGAGCGACGTCAAGAAAGCCCGGGATGCGCAACAGGAGGCGAAGGAACAATTCAAATCCGCGCTCGATCGGTTCACCAAGACTCTCAATATCCAGGGCGGCGAATTACAGGAGAAGTACGAGGCCTTGAACGGCGAATACGAACGCAGCGAAAAGCGTGCGCAGGCGGTCCGGGATCGCATTACGTCGGTAGAAAACGTCTCCGATGCGCTCTTCGATGAATGGACGGCCGAGCTGAAACAGTATTCCAACGCCGCGCTCCGCCAGAAGAGCCAGAAACAACTCACCCAGACGCGCAGCCAGTACGCCCAATTGATCAAGGCCATGAAACGGGCGGAAGCGAAAATGGATCCGGTCCTGGCAAAGCTGAAAGATCAGGTCCTTTTTTTGAAGCACAACCTCAACGCGCAGGCCATCGCCTCGCTCAAGAGCGAATTGGTCACGGTCGAAGGGAACATCGATTCCTTGATCAAAGATCTCAACGCCTCGATTCAGGAAGCAGATTCCTTCATTGCCTCTATGGAAAAAGAGAACGCCTGATCGCCGACCGTCACCCGGCTGCAGATGTTCCTTACATCGCAGCAGCCGAATAGTATCAGGGGCCGACGGTTCAGCGATGAACGGCTAGGCGAGGGCAGAATCTGACTGGGTTGGCTTACGACGCCGCCTGGCAGCCGCCAGCCACGCACCAAGCAGACTCATTCCAACCGTCGCACCGGTGAAAGCCGGCAAGACGCACGACTCGAGCCACCCGGAGCTCGAAGTGGTCGCCGGCCACAACCAGGCCACCCAGGGTACTGCCGACATTACAAGGGGACAAGGCTGCGTGAATCGGGGGAAGCCGAAAGAGCCACACGAGAAACGCTCCCGAGAGGGCATACGCAGGGAGCAATAGAAGCAGAAGGAAAAAGGCCCCGTTGAACAGGGCCGCGAACGACAGGAACAACCGGAGCAGCCCCGCCAGAAATCCGACGGAGATACCTACGCTGGCCCGCCTGCCTGTCTGGCGCTCTAACTCCACGCCCTCCGTGTAGCCCACTGCTACGGACACACCGAGAAGTGTTACATTCGGCAGCTACTTGCCCGCTGTCTGAGCCTGTCCCGTACGCTCAGCACGTGCCTTCGACGCCTCAACGTCAGGAAGCGGCTGCCCGATCAGCCCTTGCAAGTAGGCCTTGTCCACGGCATCGAACAAGGCCTGCCGCGCAGCGCCCTCCGGCCCCTCGACGGCCAGCACGACATTATGCACGGCGAGGCCGCCGCTACGGCGGGCACTCGGCGCGCCGAATGTCGCCACCGTGGCGCCGGGCTCCGGGAATCGCTCCATATTCATGGCCAGACGAACGGCGAACTCCTGAGGGTAGGATTCCAACCGCTTGGCTTGCGCGCGCAGCACGTCGGTCTGCGATTTCACCCCTGCGACATGGTCGCTGACGATCTTCTTGGCTGCATCTTCAAGTTTCTTCCCCTCGACCATCGCACGATCCACTTGAGCCTGCTGTTCGGGAGTAAAGGGAGGATCCTTACGACTGCGACGCGGTGCGGCGTCGTACGCCGCCTTCATCCGAGCGAGCATCTGCTTATACTCCGAGTCCCTTTCCGCCGGCAGTGTCTCGATGCCTTCAATTTGCTTCTCGATGCCCTTGCGTTCGGCATAGAGCCGGTCGGCCGCGGCTTTGGGAAACTTGTACAGATATCCTCCACCCACATTCAGCGTGAACGCCCCCACCTGCTCGGCCTGACAAAACGAAAGGCGCGGTTGCCGTGAGAAATCATAGGATCCCCCGCGTCGCTCGCTGTTCGGAATGGGTTCCGGCAACGCAGCAGCCAAGGCCGCCTCCGCCCGAGCCGCGAAGGCCAATTCCTCCCGCGTAGCATTCCGCACACCATCCACACAATCGGCTCGTGCCGCCTCCGGCATTCCACACATGACCATCGCGACCATCAACGCAGCAGCGAAACCACCGCAGGTCCTATGCATCAACGTCCTCCACTGTGAAGGCTAACAGCAGTCGCCTGGACATGTCCGACCGGCGTGCCCGGAAGTATAGGAGATGCTCACACGAAGTCAAGACGAGCGACAGGTCGCAGGAGCGGAGAAGTCTTCAACGACCGTAACGGTTTTACGAAGGCCTGCCCATCATGCCCTTTTCCTCCCCTCACCACATGACAACCCCGAGGTGCAGTTGCTCCGTCGCGAGCTGAACAACGAACTGATTGCACGTCGGCGAGCGGAAACGGGTATCGATCGCTTCTTCGACCTTTCGTCGGACATGCTCTGCATTGCCAACGCGGAGGGCAATTTCATCCGGCTGAGGCCGGCGTTCACCCGCACGTTGGAATGCCACCTCAACGAATCGATGAGTCGACCGTTCCTCGATTTGGTACATCCCAACGATCGAGCCAGCACGCTCCGCGAGGTCGAGCGCCGGATCGGCAGAGGCGAACCGGTACTGGAATTTCAGAACCGCCATCATCACCCGGACGGCTCCTGTCGCGGAAATCGTCGCCGCACCCGGACGGACGTAGGTATACAGTTGCGCGCGACATCACTGACCGTGAGCAGGCGCAGGCCTTATGCCGGTCCCATGAGGAGTTGGAGCATCGTGTTCAGGAGCGCACGGCAGAACTCCAGCAACGCAATCGCGGCTTGGAAACCCTGCTCTACGTCAGCTCGCACGATCTACGTGAGCCCCTGCGATCGATCACCAACTTCTCTCAATTGGTCCGCGAGCGGTATGGCAACCGCCTGGACGCGAAGGGCATCGATTACATCGACCGCGTCATCCGGGCTGCGCAGCGGATGGATCAGCTGATGGAGGATCTGCTCACGTTGTCGAGGGCGCAACGTGTGGAGAGGCCTTATGAAGAAGTCCGCGGCGACGACTTGGTCAGGGCGGCCCTGACTCAACTAGATGAGACGATTCGACGGACGGGCGCGCGCGTAAAGGTGGCCGACGGTTTCCCCTCGTTTCGTGTCAATAAAACCTGGGTGACGCAGGCGCTCTACAATCTGCTCGCCAACGCTCTGAAATTTCATCGGCCTGGGGAGGTCCCGGAGATTGATCTGGCCCCCTATAGGCTGATCGAGGAGGCGACCCCCAAGGTAGGTCTGGTGGTGCGCAACCATGGAACCGGGGTGGTGTCCGAGCAGTTGGAGATCGAGTCGCTGCAGGCGGCCGTGGCCGATGCGGCCTCCATCGGATACCGGGTTATGTCCGTATCGGGCGGGGAGCCGCTGCTGTATCCGGCGCTGGCGCAGCTCCTGCGCGCAGCCTATGCCGCGGGGCTCGTCTCGACCGTCACAACGAACGGCATGCTCCTCGATCGACGTCAACTGGACGTTTTGGGGGCTGATTGCGACCTCGTCGCAATCAGCCTCGACGGCATCCCCGAATCCCACAACTTCATGCGCAATTCGTCGCGCTCATTGGACGAGATGTGCGCCCGCCTCCCCGCCTTGCGCGCCTCGGGCATTCCCTTTGGGTTTATTTTCACACTGACATTTCATAACGTGCACGAGCTGGACTGGGTCGCACGATTCGCGTTCGAGCGGGGGGCGTCGCTACTCCAACTCCATCCTCTGGAACCGATCGGCCGGGCAACCTGCAGGCTGGATGAGTCCTATCCGGACGGCGAAGAAAACGCGGCGGCGCTCTGCGAAGCTGGGCGCATCCGCGAGCTGTACGAAGACAAGTAGGAGGTGCAAATCGATCTCGCGACGGTGCCGGTCATGCTGGAACATCCGACTCGCGTATTTGTGCGGGAGGCGACGTTGAGCAGTGCACAGACCATGGCCGATGTCATCGTACCATTGGTCATCGAGACCAGCGGGCTCGTCTCACCCATGCAGTATGGGTTCCCTCGCGCCTGGTCTTGAGGAAATATCAAAAACCGATCGTTGCTGGATCTGGCCGAAGAGTGGATCAGGCGGGATTATACCGCGTTCGTCACGCTCTGCCGCCTCGTCTATGAACAGGCGGTGCGCAAGGATCACGAGCCGGTGCGGAACTGGTACGAACAGATCCATGCCGCGGCTTCGCAGTTCAGCCCCTCTCACGTAGGCGAGCAGCTCATGCAAGCCTGCTCAACCGAGCAGCACAGCGGTTAGACAGAGCGCCCCACGTCCCCTCAAAGCGCCTACCTCGGCAAGTGGCCACAGTGTGTCCTTCGGCACCTACGCTCGGGCCTTCTCCCACTACTGATCGAATCTGAACTGACGCGCATACCAGCCGAGGTAAAACTCGATCCCATTCTGTTCGATCATCAGATCGATCCGCGCACGCTCCATCCCGGATTTCTCCAGTTCCCAATACCTGAGCGCGGCATCCCGCGGCAGGTCTTCCGGTGCGATCTCGTCGAAGAAGATCGGCTCGCCCCCTGTCGGTTGCACATAATATTGTCCACGATCCAGATCCAGTCCATATTCGACCTCTCGCCAGGTGCCATCCGGCGCCTGCGAATGGATCCATTTTTGGATTCGCCCCTCAGCCTGCCCCCACGTTCCACGCATGCTCAATTGCATGTCCGTGCCTGACGGATTGGCATAACCAGGCTGTCGTGGTGCACCGGGATGGCTATGAGCGACCATGATCCACGGCTGGCTGGTATTCCCCGGATAAACGAACTCATCTGCCCCACCCACAACGACCACGTAGGTCCCATCCGGATAGTCCGGGGTACCTCTGCTGCGAAGCAGCGCCACCTCAACATCGGCGCCCGCTCGGTTTTCCGCCCAACTGAAATAGACATCGCGCAGGCTGCTCTTCCGAGCCGCAAACGCCACCACGGTCCCAGGCGCCTGATGTCCCGGCTCTTGGATCAGCACGGTACAGTTGGTCGGCTTGCCTGAGAACCGACACCAGGTTCCGTTTGGCTGCTCTTTCCACCTGTGGCCATTACCCAGATCCACTTCATTGACATATTTGCCATCGCCTTCGCTGATGGGCACCTTCGTCGAACGGTTCACGATGGCGAGTTCTTGATCGGCCAAGTCTTGCGGGAGGACATCGGGGAACTCAACCTGATTGCCGGTTCTGGCCAACAGCGCCTGTTCCTCTCGCGTGAGGTTGGGCAGCCCCTGCGGGAGCCGTCCTGCGACCGACGGACTTGGGTTGGTGGACGCATCCGGGACTACGAAACGGCCCGGTGTCTTGTCTGGAAGCCGCGTCGTCGAAGGTGTAGGTGTGTTGGGCACATCAGGGAAGACCAGCACGAGATCACGAACCAGACCAGCCACACGAGGAACCTGCTTCATCGCAGCCAGCGATTTTTGGAGCATCGCCACTGGACCGATTTCAATACCGACCAGCGCAAGCAGGAGTTCCACAATCGTCGGACCGATTAACTTGCCGACCTCATAGGCAAAAATCGGCAGGCTCTCCTGGATCATGGCATTCAAGGTAGCCGCCTGGTTTCGTCCGAATTCTTCGCCCAGTGCAGCGGCCAGATCCTCCCCGTCCGGATCCTTCAACAGTAAGATCGTCTCGCGCGCCGCCGCTTCGATGGCCGCCCACTGCCGGGGATCCAGCAGCTGCACGAGATCGAACATTTCATCGACCAATCCACGAACGGCCCCGATCGCAAACGGCGTCGGGAAGACCGTATTGAGCGCTGCCATGCGACGCAATTTCGCCGACAAGGCTTCGAAGTCCGCGGCCTCCAGTCCCACGAGCATGGCATCGAAGAAGGCCGACGCGTTTTGAAACTTCGACACCAGCGGATCCTCGAATTCCCCGCCGGTGTGGGAGAACAACCGGCCTGCTCCGGGAGGCGACAGCACCCCGCCGTCCTCCGTCACAAACGCCTCGACTTCCGGCCGACCTTGCACGTTGGAGACGGAATAGTGCCCCGGCTCGTTCGTGCCTGCGTGAAAAATCGTTTCGGCGTTGGTAAAGCGAGAGTAGCGGGCGGAGAGGCCTTCCCATTCCAGTCGATACAACCAGAGGCGGCCGTATTCATGCAGAATCACGATCGGTTCTCGCCGCGCAATGGCCTCCACAATCGCGTGGCTGCGCCGTGCCTCCGGCACACTCACATCCAGGCGCTCGCGCGCAATCAAGCTTGCCGGCCAGGAACTCCCCCAGGTCCCCACCTCCTGCCCCGTAAACAGCGGAGGCCGCTCCGCCAGAAACTCCTCTGAATCGAGGTCCTCCTCGTCGGTGTAAAACAAGGGGGCCAGAGCCGGGCGAGCGCGCAGTTGAAGGGGAGCGCCGGCCTCGAACTGCGCGGCCGCCTGAGCAGCTTCCTGCTCCGCCTCATGGAGGGAGGATGTCTCTGTGCGGCCATCGACCGACGGAGCGGCCGCATGGCGATATTGCAGGATGTGCGCGACCTCATGGACTACGACAGACGGAGGGGGATGCGGAGAGGCGAAGACCAGGGTTTCCGGCCAGGCCGCGGCACGGGCACCGGAGTCTGTCAGGAGAGTGGAGGCGCCACAATAAGTCCGCACACCGGACAAATCGGCGGCAAAGGCTCGTTCCATTCCGGCCCGGTAAGGAACCGGGCCGGACGCTCCGCTTGGATAAATGGTGAATCGGCTGGGGTGATGAGTAAACTGAGAGGAACCGGAGCCGAACTCTACCGTCCCTGCTTCCGAAGTTTCGTCGACCGCACGCCCGGCCAGCGGTGCGTTCCGACGCAGCGTCGACGCGCCTGCCTGCTGCGCGGATGCTGCTCTGGTCTGATTGACCCGCTCCATTGAGGACTCATACGCAGACGACCACTGCCGTTACTTGCCCCGCCCCTTCCCCCGAGTCGGACGCGGAGGCGTCGGTTGTTCCCCGAAGCGCTTCTTGTCTTCCTCAATGAGTTTTTCCAACGCGATGATGTCCGTCTGATACACGGCGAGCTGTTGATCGATCTGACGCGTAAACGAGGCTTTCGCCTCCGCGAGATTGGACATCCTTGTCTTCAATTCCGTTACCGTCGCCTCCCTGGCCGCAATCGTCGCGGTCTGGGTCGGCGGTTTCTTAAAAGCCGCCTCCAGGGACGCTCTCGCCTCACCGATCACTTTCGCTTGCTCCGCCACGATCTGATTCAAAGTCGCCATCGCAGTTCTCCTTTAGTCGCACATCATTAGGGTCGATTGAAGCCGGAGATCGGGGATGGAATCCCTCCGAAGTTCACCGGATTGGCCTGAGCCAGGTTGCCCATGTAGACCGCATCCTTCATGCCGTGGAAATCCACGGACGGAATGGGCACATTCGTCTTGATGTGATTACCCATCACAATGGCACTTCTTGCCGAGAGGGATACGGTTGCGATCCCCTGGGCGGCCACGCTGGCGTGCCAACAAAAATTGTTGCTGAAGAAGAGCCGCTCGAAGCGGCGGAACAACGTGTCGCTCAGACTCTGTTGGGCGACTTCGACCAGCGCCGTTCGACCAGGTCCTAGGAATTTGTTGTCGAGAATCTGTGCGCTGAATCCGAACACCACCTGGCCGGCCCCGAACGTGATGACCTGCTCCAGCCAACCACGCATCCACAACGCGCGGTGCTCCTGATTCGCATCCAATAGGGCCGCATTGGCATACGTCACCAGGTTGCTCTGCACTCGCGCCTCCAGAATCAAGTCGGCGATAATGCCCCAGGACAGCCCACTGATGGTCGTATTGTCCGGCGAGACTCCGGTATTCATCACCTCACAGGATTCCACGCACAACTCCCCGAGCTGCAGGGAGGCGCCGATGCCGATGGACGGGGCCTGCTGATAACCACAGTTCAACACCCGGTTCTCAGTCAGGGCGCATTTGGCAAACCCGACCAGGCTCAGAATCCCCCAATGCCGCATATCTTCGACGCGATTCTGGCTGCACGTGAACGACGTATGAACGACTGCGGTAATCCCCCCGCCACCCTGTACCAGACTGTTGTCGGTCAGCACGTTCGCCGTCCCGCCGCTGGCCGCGACCGGCCAAGTGGTGTTTGTCACGCGATTGCCCTGCACCCGGACCCGACTCGAAAATGCCAGCAGAATACCGAACCGAACCTCCTGCCCCTCGCTGTTTACCTTGTTGTCGAGGATCTCGGCTCCCTCATTGCCGATCACCACGATGGCATCCTGCACCCCGAGGATCGTGTTCGCAGCAATCCGTCCACCGACGGACCCGAGGCTGCCGTTGGGGCCGAGTCTGGCCAGCAGCAACGCGATCGGCCGAACCGATCCCGCCTCTTTCAACAGGGACCCAAGTTGATTGCGTTCGACGACCGCATGCCGGCCGCTGACGGAAATGCCGCCATACTCCGGCGAACTGTAGAGCAGAATGTTGTCGCTGATGACGCATCCATCGGCAGCCACATCGATGCCGAACGCCTTCAACGTCCCGGGGTCCAACGCTCCCAGCCGCACAATATAGTTTCCGGCAATGGTGGAACCGGCAGCCAGCGAAAACGGCGTGCCGGTCAGACCTCCATTGTTCAAGACAATGCCGAAGACGAACCCCAGCAGGCGATTGTCTTCGATGCGCGCCGGGAAGGACACATCCTGGAGGAGAAGCCCCACCAGGCCTCCGTCGCTCTTCTGCTTGTTTGCGGCATCGAAGCTGTTGCCGATGATGACGAGACCCGTCGTATCGGCGAGCGTCCAGAGTCCGTAGTGCACATTGTCGACGAGACAGCCCGTCACGCGCACATCGGTGCTGCGGCTGATGACGACACCGGCGATCTGCGTCGGCACCTGCGCCCTTAACAGACACCGCTCGAGCGTGGCCTCGCGGCAACGGTCCATCGTCACCATGGCCTGCAGGCCCTGCCCCTGTTGCCCCTTGTTCTCCAGCAGCCACGACAACCCGGAGACGGTCACATGTTCCAACAACAGCCCGTCTGGATGACCGAGGTGTAGCAGCTCCGTCCCATTCCTCCGGACGACGCGCGCGCCCAAAGTTTCCCCGTGCAACGACACATTGGATTGTTCGATGCGAATCGGCGCCGCAATTTCGTGCTCGCCGACTTTGAGACACACACAGCCGCCTTCCTCGGGCAAGGAATCGATTGCGGCTTGAATATCCTCACCGGGCCGCACCACGACCGTACAACAGCCGGGAGTCAACTCCGTGAGCGGGGGAAAGACGGTCCGGCAATCGTGGATGTCACCGTCGGCCTCGATGATCGCGAGATGGCAGTAATGATGGTAGAGTCCGAGCGGCGGCGAGAGATTCAGTCGCTCGATATCGGCATCCGCAGTCCTGGCCGCAAAACACCAATAGTCCCCGCTCCTTGCCGTCCCACCAGCCTGCACCGTCAACGTGGCTTGCACCCCGTGCTCCAACACAAAGCTGGGATTCGCCGCGGACAGCTCGATCAATCCGTCAGTCGTAAGGTCCAGGTTCACCAGTTGCGAGCCGTCCGGCTTGCGCACAATCCCGGCTTGATCCCATCGGATCACGCGCAGATGTTTGGTCGCATCCGCGATCCCTTCGGGGAACTCGGCGATCGGAAGGGCCGGGCTGAAAGTCAACGTCTTGTTGGTGTCATCCACCGTGACCTTGCGCATCTCGCCGGGTAGACCGGCGAACTCCCGCCCATCACTCGTGAACTCCACCCAGTCCCCGGTCTTGAAGCGCAACACGTTGTCACGCCCCAGGCTGTCCACACGCACGGTCGTCCGGCCCGCCAGGATTTCAACGGTGGTGGTGGAGACATGCGCATTTTCCCGAGACCATTTCACCTTCGCAGTGGTGTTCGTGGCGCTGTGGACCTCGACACGATAGAGATGGTTCTCCAGGCCGCGATAGCCGCCGGTCGGCGGGACGAGACAGGGATCGGGCTCCGTGGTGACGGCCACCGTGGTCGTGGTCAGCCGCGCGGTAGACGGACGGTTTCCCGCCGGCCAGCCGGGAATGTCCTCCAAGGGGGTTTTGCAATGCACCTCCGCCGGAATGCCGCCGAGAACCCTCACCTGCCAGGCCGTCTGGTTCCTCGTGGTCGAATCCACATTGACAGCCGGCTCGATGAGGTCCGGCGCTTGCAAATGCGTGACTTCCCTTCGCCACACGTCCAGATAGACCAGCGAGCGCACCTGAGGAGGAATCGTCACAGGGCCGCCGAAGGGCTGATCTTTTACGAACAGTGCCGCCGTGCCGTACTGTTCTTCGATCGTCGCATTGAGTGCTGGTGCGGTTCCGTGGTTTTCGGCCACGTACCCATCGACGTACATCCGCCCCTGCCCGACGGTCAGTTCCCCTCCGCTGACGCCGATTGTGAATCCATCCGGTGTCTCCGCCGGCACGCCGCAGCGCCCCACCACATCGATGGTCTCCGCGCGCCAACGGCGGTCCTGGAGATCGACGTACTCATTCCAGTCGGCATCGAGGTCCACACGCCCCTGTTGCCGCAGTACGCCCTGGTAATGTTTCTCAGGGTTGAATCGTTTCCGGCTGTAATCGCCACTCATGTGCGCTCTCCTGATAAATAGTGCGTTGTGCTTCCATGGCCGCGACAGGGCGCGTCACGTTGAGTAGAACACCCCCGCCTCCAGCCCGAACCTCAGATACTCCTGCAGTCGGATCTTGAGATTGTCTTCTCGCTGCGGCGCAAACGCATCGTGGAAGACCCCCATTTCCGATTCATCGTCGGCTCCGCGCCCGATGTCCTCCGGGCAATGACCCGCGAGCTGCCCATAGGCCGCCTGCCCATACCGGCGGGCCGTGAAGGCCGGCCTGACACGGGCTTGCGTTGCGAGCGTGAGGGCTTGCGTCTCCGGACCGGTGAGGCTGCCCTTCGGTTGATCCGCTTCCAACAAGGCCGCCTCTACAGCCAGATCCGGGTGGCACCGGAACCGGCGTGGCACAATCGAATTCAGCGGCACGAAGGAGAAGCGGCAGCAGCCTTGCTGGTTCTGCTCGGACCAGACCGGATGGTTCCAGCTGTCGCCCCCGGTAAGGGCGGACGCGAAGATCGTGTTCGAGGCGAGGTCCAAGCGTTTCGTATGAACCTTGCCCATCACCGTGCAACTCACGATGCTCAATACTCCCCCGGCGCCCAGACCATCGAGGGCTGAATAGGCCACCCCGGTCGGGGCCGTCGCATCGACTAGTGAATGGGCGATCGAGAGCTCCGTACTGTCCACGGCGCGGATGCCTCCCACCACACAGTGGTCGATCTCGACAGTCGTACCCTCTCGCTCAATCACCAACGAGGGAGCGGATGGCGACACCGGCTCGCCTTCGCGCGTCAGGCTCAGTCCCGGAACCAGCGTGCAATGGCGTAGGCGCAGGAGACGAGTGCCATCCCCGCCCACCGCGTTAATACGTACCCGCCCACCGGTGATGAGGAGTCCGTTCAAGGTCAATTCCGCCCCTGGTGCCAGGGTGATCGTCCAGTCGCCGTTCAGCACCAACGTCGGGCGTTGTTCGTTGGCGGCGCGCACCTCTACCTTCGCGGCAGCAGGAAGATTCAGACTCAACGTCTCCGCATAACGCCCGCTGTCGTCGATCTGGACGATGCCGCCCGCCTGAGCCGCGGTCAGCTCCGCCTGCAGACTCTGTCCCTGCGTGACGGAGGCAAACCCGCCGCCCGGCGCAAAGGTCTTGCCGCGCTCGTACGATCCGCCGCCGGTCGGCATGCTGAATCCATAGTGGTACGTAACGCGCACATTGACCGGCAGGGTTCCCGGTGGGACGGCAATGCGCCCCAACACCGGATCGATCGAGACTTTGCTCACCGGAAGGTGCGCCCAGCTCAGCCCGTCATCGGAGAGGTTACAGACATGAATGTGCTTCCAGGTCAGCTCAACACCATCGATCTCGATCGAAATACTTTTTCCCTCGCCGAAATAGAGACTGGGGGTCTCGTCACTCGACTGAACAATGTCGCGATCCAACACTCTGCGGCTGATCGGCTCCGGTACATTGATCGGTTCGGTCAGATGGGTGATATCCGTCTCCGACTGTGGCCTCGTGAAGAGTTGTTGGTTATTTCCCAACGGACTGAACAGGAATCGTTCATCATCGACGCGAAACGCCGGGGATCGGCGCACCGCGTACGCGTCTAACCGCCAGAGGAAGAGCCCGATGTTGGGGATGTTGTACCGCCCCTGCTGAGTGTCGATGCGCCGCATGTCGACGGAATGCGCGATCTGATTGAAAGCTGTGTCCCGCCGCTCTAAGGCTTCCCAATTCCGCAGATCGACCGTGGTGAGATTGGTCGGACGGAGGTGGTTCATGTACTGGCTGGTTTCCAGCGACTGGAAGAACTCCACAACCCGCGCATTCCACCCCGTGACATCCCGCGCCAGCTGTTCGAGAACGGTCGCGGTGCCCTTCCGGCGTCGATAGGCAATGGTATTGGCCACCTCCGCCCTGGCACTGCGCGTCCGTTCGGTGACGGCATGTAAGGTCCTGTACCCGATCACGTCACCGATGTAGGGCGCTACCCAGTCGGCGCAGGTCTCGATGAACTGATCGTCGTAGAGTTGATCGAGATTTTCTCGTAACACGGCGATGTCTTCGGCCAGCACCTCGCATAAGGCCCGCAGCACGCCCCTCTGTTCGGCATCACGAATGCGATAGACCGCCGGGAGGAGTTGATAGAGCTTATCCGCTTCCGGATTCATTGGATCGCCTTCAGTTGAGTGAATGACGCAGGATCGAGCAACAACAGTTCCGCCGCCGGCACGACCCCGTCCGCACCCATCGCCGGACGATCGGCGATCAGACGCGGCTGAATCACCGGCAGGGATTGGTCTGTGCGCGCGAACCGGTCAAGATCCACCGCAACCACACCGGGAACGGCCTGGATCGCGGCGATCACCTCGCTCAGCGCAACGGGTTGCCCGAACGCCCTCGCTTCGAAGGAATACCGTTGTCCAAGATCGACCGAGACCGCGTCCATCACCACGTCGCTCACATGATTCGGATCGATCGTGACCGTCCCAGCGGCCTCAAACCAGGCCTGCCGATAGGGCTTCACCGTGAACGCCACAAAAGGATCGCCGTACGTGCGCAGGGACTCCTTCAACTTCGTGATGACGGAACCGTCCTCCGCCAATATCTCTCCATCCGGACCGGCGACTGTGAGGAAGATACTCCGCTTGCGGCCATCCCACACCCAGACGGCCTGGGCCTTGGCGACACCGGAAAACGTTCGGGCGAAGTCTTCATAATCTTGCAGCGACACGGCACGCTCCAGCGTCAGGACCGTCAGCGGTGCGTTCGTACGGGCATCGTCCCTCGATTCCGGATCGTCAGCCCCCTGCGCAGCCTCCGGATTCACCACGCCCTTCAACCCGAGCGGTCGGCTCATCAGCAGGTTCAATTGTCCGGCTCGCACGAGTCCTCCAAGGCCGGTTCCCTTACGGTACTCAGCGCGCACGTTGTTCTGGCCGGTCGGCAACCGCGCCCCCGTGATACCGTCGCCGAACCGGATCGTGGTCCGCCCCTCGTCGTCCCGCCTGGTGGTGTAAATACGCTCGGTAGGGCCATGCCCGTAGAAGAACGGGACTTCCTCCCACAAGACCTCGTTGACGTAGACCTTCAACGTCGAGACCGATCCACTTGACGTGTCCGCCCCCACGTAGGTCAACGGCGGTTGCCGCAGCGTAAAGAGTTGATAGGGCACGGCCGCATCGCCGCTGCCCAGCGGTTCTTTCACAGTTTCACCATGCGTGGCGGCGGCGACGTTGGCGTTGATGCGAACTGTTGCACGCTCATAGACATTGGCCAGCGCCGTCGCGAGTTGAACGGTCGTGTGGTCGCGATCCTGGACGATGCTGGTCCCGATCGCCTCGTCGATGAACACGATCTCGCTGATCGTGTCATCCTCCTCGGAGGGAGCCACCATCTCAATGGCTCCGGCGCTGATCGTGACGTACCCGATGCTTCCATCCCGGTCCATGACCTGCAGACGCATCAGAGGTGGAACCGAATCGCTCAGCGCCGCGCCGAACTCCGACGGGGCAAGCGCCGTGAGGACGGAACCGGCAACGGTCATGGGAGGCGCGACCAGGGAAAGCGTGTCTCCGACCGTCAGAAAGACAAACTCCCCGGAGTCGAGAATGAGGATAGGTGGCAGCTCGATATCGGGCACATCCGGCAGATCCGGCGGACTCGGAACATCGCCGGGAAGATCCACCGCCAGGCGTCTTCGGTTCGACGTGCGAGGAACGGCGGTCACACGGATGCGCTGACGTGTTCCGGTGACCGCCAGCGGACGTCCCGGCATGAGGCCATCTACCAGTTGATCGAAAGACAGCTCCGCGCCATACACCGGATAGGATAAGGGTGTCTTGGTCAACGGGAGTTCTTCACTTTGCGCTGCAACGGTAATTTGTCGAAGTGCGGCAAGATCCGCACTTTCCGTCACCCACACCTCTTCATCGAACGAGAGCTTGGTAACACTGCCTGCCATGCCGTACTTCGCCATCGACTGATGGGTCACGTCGGTGACTTTCGCAAAAGTCCAGACCCGGCTTCCCGGAACAAAATTGTTCTCACGCTCGACGGCGGCCCAGCTATCGACAAAAATCTTGTCTTGACGGGAACTAAGCGCAAGGACTCCTTCGGTCTCACCATCGAGAGCCCATTCGTCATAGCTATACGCGTTGTTCGCATAGGTGGCTTCCAACGGCGCATTGTGCCCGAACGGCGATGCGATCGTTCGCATGACGTAGACGCCCGGCCTGGTCGCATCAATGCTTCCCGCACTGGTCGAGATGTCTGCCAACCAGACTCGGGTGCTCCGCAGGTCGGTGTTCGCCTGAATACGCGTCACACGCCGGAGCGACGCGTCGAACGTGAGGCCGTTGGCGGCGACGATGAGCATCGTATCGCCGACCGCCAAGGTCAACGAGGTTCCCTCGAGCCATATCGACGGCATGTTCCATGCTAGGGCCTGAGTCTCCGTCAATTGCGCCCGCAGCGCGTTCCATTCCGCCCGCGCTGCAATCGCCTCAACCGTCTCGAAGGTCTGCGGTTGTTCATCCGGTCCCGGAATGCTTTGCACCTTGGTCCCGATGGCCAACGTGATCGGCTGGGCGGCCTGCTGCGGAAGGCCGGGATTCTCTTCCAACGTGAAGGCCAAGTGCGTGGCGGCAGCCAGGCCCGGGCCGAGTTGATACCCGAGCAGGCGCGACTGCTCCAGAATCGAGAGCCGCTCTGTGGCAGTCCGCAAATAGGATTCGTTGGCGATGCGCTCCTGATAGAAGGTAAGGATGTCACCGGCGACGGCCCAGGCGTCGAGCAGCGCAATAGTGAAGTCATCGTCATCGCGTGTCCTCAACCCGCGCAGCACCGGCCAACGGCCGTCGGAAAGTCTGGCTTGCAGGCTCTGCCTGAAGCTCTGGTAGGTTCCGACCCGATAGACGATCGCCGAGAGGCCCGGTCGGTTGAAGAGCGGGCCGGGAGTGGCAGCCTCGATGCCGGCGCAGCAGCCGCATTCGTTCCGAGCGTCCTGACTCATTTCCCCCCTCCCAACGTGATGGTCAACCGGCCGTGCTCCGGAAAATTGCGGTCATTGTCCAAGCGGGGAATCTCCAGCGCAGCCATGTCCAGCCGTCCGCTATCCAGCCCGCTCGTCTCCGGAACCCCCTGCCGCTGAAACGTCCGCACGTCCACCGATTCGACCCCGGTCACCTGATGCGCGGCCCTATAGAGCGCACTCACGTACACCGGCTGCCCGAAGGTCCAGAGATCGGGATGGAAGAGCCCCCGGCGGCCGTCCGGCAGATTGCGATTACTCAGAACATCGAGCAACTCGCGTTCGACATCGCTCCGGAAATGGGCGAGCGCAACACAGACGTGCAGATCGATTTCCAGCGAGACGAACTGCGGGCCGTCGACCTCCAGATCGTGGCCGGCCATGCGATATCGATCGATATGCGCGCGGACATCCGTCTCGAACTCATCTGATAGACCGGCGCCCCCCTCACGATCGACCGTCACGAACACCGTGTGCCAACTCCCCGTCCAGCGAAAGGTGGCAGCAGCCCGTTGCACGTCGGCGCGACGTTCAGTCACTTCTGCGTAATCGGCCTCTGTCACGGCGCGCTCCTGCACGCGATAGGCCACCGGCGCGCGCTGCCGAACATCCTGTGACGATTCGGGATCCTGCCCGCCGACGGCCGGCAAGGGATTACGCACCAGAGTGATTTCGGGAATGGCGAACGCAAGATGAACCAGCGAATCGGCTCCGATGTTTCCTGCGCGTCCGTTCCCCACCCGATACCGAGCCACAAATGCGGTGCCGGATTCGGGCCGCCGGCCATGGACGTCGTCGCCGAAACGAATCGTACCGATGCCGTCGTTGTCGACCTCCACCACATACTCATCCGTCGCTGCACCGCTGTTCAGGAGGTCGCGTCGCGCCGTCCAGGTCCGCGTCTCCGTACCGTTGATTCCGGTCAAGCTAATGGACGGCTGCACTTCGCGTAAGTCCCACCGCAGCGCGGCCCTGGCCGAGTGTGCATGGTCGTAAGCAGACGCCGCATGCGTGAGCGGTCCCTTGGAGAGACCGGGTCTGAAGCGCGGCAAAACCGGTTCCCGGGTGAGCGACGCACAACGATCAGCATCCTTGGACCGGGGCATGAACAGGAATGGCTCGGGCACGGATCCCAATTCCTCCCCCTCCAACGTCACCCCATGATCCGCCAAGACCAGATTGCCTCGCGCCACGCTGACGCCGTCGCGGTACCCCTGCTCCGTGGCGGCCGAGAGGCAGAAAGGAAATGGGAGCGCATCCTCCTCATGCCACGTAATCTCAGTAATCGATTGGTTCGTAACCGGATCAGTCAGCGGGGTACCATCCGCAGCCGTCGCCACGACGTGATCGAGACGAACGACATGCCGTCTGGTGGGATCTGCATCCGAAGGCGAGCCGGTTTCCGGACCGATGACTTCTTCTAACAGAAGAAGCATCCCCTGCGTGAGCTCGGAATGCTGCCCAACCAGGGTGGCCGAGATTGCCCCTTTGGGAAGACAACAGCGTTCGTCGCTCCAACTGTAGAACCGCAGTGTATTATGGGCGGCAAAGAGGGACTGCAGCGGCTCCATCGTTTCGAAGATGATCTCTGCATGCTCATAGACGCGCGGATCGTCGGCGATGGCGGTAGGTTGTCCCGGGATGCGCGTCGCGAGCTTGGTGCCGATGGGAATCGCCGGATCGGCAGGATCGACACGGACCACGTCTGCTGAAACCTGAATCTGCACCCAGGTCCTCGCGTTACACCCCTCGCTGACGTAGTAGTCCATGAGGCGGGCGTGGCGTCGCACCGAGATTCGCCGCCGCGCCGTGCCCAGATACGCCTCCGTCGCCACGGCATCCTGCTGGTAACTTAACTGGTCGGCCGTGTAGCCCAGCGCCTCCACCAACATGACGCCCAGATCCGCGGGACTCCGTTCCTTCCATTGCGGCATCAGCGCCGACATCCGGTCAAGCATGACACGCCGGAAGCTCGCATAGTCCTTGGCCAGGTAATCGATCACCGGCGCCGGTTCCGGCGCCTCCGGGCAGAGATGTTGCGGCGCACAGTCGAAGGGACTTGGGCATTCGACCTTGAATGAAAACTCGATCGCCGCCAGCTGCGGGTCGATGTCAGGAGGCACCGCATCGTTCAAGACATCAGTCACCAAACGCAGGGTGTAGGTCGAAAAGTCGCCGTATTGATCCAGCTCGACGGTCAGGACGTTGGCGGACGATCCGCTGCCGGCGACCACTGACAGCACATGGAACGTCGTGATGCGCTCACCGCCTTCGATCCTGATGTTGCTTGCCGCCAGCGTCAACGTTCCCAACGGCTTCACAAAATACAGTTCGAGTTTCCGTTGGCGCTCGGCCTCGGTCGGCGCGGCCTGATCGATGACTTCAAGAAAGTCGATGCCGTTCAGGGTCGCATGATTCCGGACCGCCTCACGACGCCGCTCGTCGCAACAGGAATACCTCACGCTCCGCCTCCTTGCACGAAGGTTCCGACAACGCGGGTGCCTGTCCGCCTGATCACATACTGCACCGTCACCTGCAACGTCGCATCCACCGCCTCCACCTGTACCGACTCCACCACAATCCATTCGCCGAGCCAGCGCTGCAGCGAGCTCTGCACCAATACCTGCGTGGTGGCGGCCATCACGACGCTGTTGGGCGAAAAGACCAACTGCAGAAGCCCGCTGCCGAAATCCAGCCGCATCACTCGTTCACCGGGATGGGTAAACAACACCTGCTCGATCAGGTCGCGAATGTGGCCGGCCTCGTCCGTGTCCGCAGTGCGGCCGCGTGCATCGAGCCGATACGGAAAATCCACCTGCATCATCGTTAGACTCCCGTAACCCTGGTTTGAGTGACCGAGGCCAGCAGCGGCGTCCCGGATGGCGTGCAGATCGCCTGACTATCGATCAACAACAGCGGTAACCCATTACTCGTCACCCTTGTCGCCGCCGTGATGTATTGGGCGGTAACGCAGGGTCCGTTCGCGGCCGTCGGTGGGGGCAGTGTGCAGCCGGCCACGACGTAGCGGCTATTCATGGGCACCGTCGGTTGCCCGCTGACGAGCACGCGCGGATTCGGCGCAACCGGTGTCGCCTGCCCCGCATGCGCACACATGACCGTCGCCCCAAGGTGGAGTAAAAATCCAGGCATCACCGTATCCTCCATTTGCTGGTCATTACGCCGCAAAGGATGCTCAAAATGGCCACCCAGCAAGGCCGCAGTCAGTGAAGGTCCGAGGCGTACCCTTGCGGTACGTTGAGGGCCTGAACGCAACGAGAACGCCGCTGGTGGTCATTTTCAGCATCCTGCTAAATGATGGTGAGCGCGCCGTTGTTGATGGTGACCGCCGGCCCCACCAACGTCACCATCGCTCCTTTGCCGTTTTGAATGTAAATGCCCGTGTCGTTCACGATGAGCGTGGCCCCCGTGGCACTCTTCAGCATGATCCCTCCAGTCGGACCAGGCACATCGCTGATCACGATGGCATTCTGAGCCGCCGTCTGCAGCACCATGTTCGGGCTGACCGGAATACCCGCCAACCCCAGGACCGGCACCTCAGCGACACTCCCGTACCAACAGCCGCTCCAGATCGGGTAGTCCATATTGCCCTGCTCGAACTCCACCCACACGCCCGATCCGATCTGGGGCAGCATGTACACACCCATTTGTTTACCGCTGGCCGGAAAACAGGGCATCGCCCAAGACGTGGGAATCAATCCGGCGACATCGGGCACTTGGACTTGCAACCGCCCCATCTGCATGGGATCGATATTGTTCAAGACCGTGCCGCGATACTTCCCGTAATACTTCTGCGCGTCGCTCATACCGGCACCAGCGGGGTGAGGGAGACCAATCCGTTTCGCGTGAGACGGAAGCTTTGCTTGCAGCTCCCGCGCTTGATCGTCGTGGTCACACTGTCCACATAATACAAACCGTCAAAGGCCAACCCGACGCCGCGCACCCCGACCAGGCCGCGGGCCGTCAACAGGCGGCCATACCGAGCGACATCCAGAGAGCCGCTCCCCGTCACCGCATCCATCGATTCGCTTGAGGCCTTCAGTCCTTCATTGAGTGCCGCCGGGACCGACAGTTTTCCCGTCGCCTTCAAGAATGACACTTTCGTCACCGGCGGCCCGACCAGGCCCAACGGTGGTTGCAAGGGATTGATGTCGGGAATCGGAATGGGTATGGGCACCTTGGTCAACGCGTTGTGAATCATCACGATGGGCAGATCCTTCTTCGTCGAGTTGAACTGAAAATTGAGCGACTCCACATTGCGATCAGCATCCATATCGACGTTGAGCGCCGGTTGTGGAATGCCCAGCTTGAGTTGCGGCCCCCAATAGGCCGTGTTGGTTCCGGGGACCGGGCCCGGGTCGATATAGAACACGTACCCGGCGTTCTCCGCCAACTGAAGGATGTAATTGAGATCGGTGCCCTGCTGCGAAGGAATCCGCATGGTCGGGATCGGCACATCGAAGCCGATCGGCGGAATCGCCAGCGGGATCACGCCGAAGACGGCATACTTCGCCAGAATTGCGGTGACGCGCAGGTTCGCCGGCATGGCGGGAAACGGCAGTCCGTCGAACGCCTGCAGATCCATGACTTTGGTCAGGTCCTCGCCGGTGATCGTCAGCGTCGACTCTCCCGGTTTGTCGCCGGAGCTGATTTCCTGGTTGGTGATGACCCCGTCCATCAGTACATGCGGAATGAAGTTGATGGTCGCCACCAGGATCACGCGCATCAACGGCGTTTGCGTTGCCGCCACCAGGAACGCCTGCTGCAGGGGCGACTTGTTCTGAATCGTAAATCGTAACTGAAACCCGCCGGCTGTACCGGTGGCGCTGGTCACTTCGACCTCGGTCAACGCCTCCAGGACCGGCTGAGGCACCGGAAAGGGCAGCACCGGCCCGGCAAGCAATGTGAGATGGATGCCTTTAAGCACCGGGAACCCCCGTGACACCTTCCGGCAACGCAATGTGCACCACAGTGTCCAGACGTTCGACGAGCGCATCCGGCCGAATCGTATCGTTCGCATCGCACAGGCGCCAATATTGTTCAGGGTCGCCAAGATACGTATTGGCCAGATGATCGAGCCGCTCGCCCGCCGTTACCCGATGCTCCTGCACGACGGTAAACCGGTCGCTCGCCGGGACGAAACGCCGCCGCAAATGGACCACCATGGTCCCGTCGCTTCCGACGATCGAGGTGGTTTTGACCCCGTAATACCGGCTCGTCGGTGGAAAGGGATTCGGCTTCAGTGCACTGTCCAACAACGCCTGTAATGGATCGGTCATGGTGAACTCCAGGTAGCCATCAATTCCGAACCGTATTTCGTATCTCGTCGTTCGTATTTCGCGAAGAAAGCTTTCCAGCTTTTGCGAACGACGCTTCACGCTTCACGAACGATGATCTCATCCAACCATCAGATCTGCTCAACGTTGATACCTATTCACGGAATGCCTGTGAGGCCCAACGCTCCTAAGGTTCCTGCCTGGGCCTTCGCGCGCAAGCCTTCCTTCTGCTGGAGATAACTCATGAACAAACTGCCCGCCTTGTGCGTAAAGCCCACGTCATCGATGGATAACACCCTCATCCCCAGACTGACTTTCGCGCGAATCGGATTCAAACTAGGGTCGAACGCCTCTTCGGTCACGCTGAACTCGGTGACCCGGACCGGAATCACGCGATTCTGTCCGAACACAAACAGCGGCAACGAAGCCTCCATTGGAAGAATCTCCAGCGTCCCCAGACTGGACAGGGTATGGTTCGTGGTCAATTGTCCTGTACTGGGGTACAGTAGCGTCTCGAGTGCCGCCAGCTGCGGAGAAATACCGGCTTCTCCAACCGTGCGATCTCCGGCTTCCATGTCGTCGGTCGCGTCGATTTCCGCATCCAACTTGATCGTCTCCACCGCCGGTCCTTTCAATCGAAGCGCCTCGGATCGATCCCCTCCCTCACTGGCACCCTGCACTTGCAACGTACGGCTCAATGACTCCGGGTTGTATTGGAGCGGAATAATACGCTGCACCTGCGCCGTGGCCGGATCGATCAGCACGATGCCGCCTTTGAGCAATTTGGGAGAACCGGGAAAGCTGGTCATGCCTGGCCGATTCTTTCTCGTCTGTCGTCCATTGTCGCTCAGTCGTTTCCAAGAGGGGGAGGACTCTGCTCCGGTTCAGCAAGTGTCTGTCCCGAGGCGCGGCCTGGAACCGAAAATGGCAGTAACGCCATGGCCGGCGCGTCGAATTCGACGACAAAGGGCACATCCCCCGTCAGTGCTGTGGCCTCGAAGCGCGAGAGCGGAACTGTGGCGACTTGCTCGGGGGTCCCCCCGCAATGACCGGGGCAGAGGTCGATCGTATCCATCACCGTGAATCGGACGGAAGGAGTCACCGTGATCGTCCCGTCGGGATTGGTTGACAGATCGGCACGGATTGTTGCATCCCGTGAATCGTTCTGCAGCGACGCCATGGCTCCGATTAGGTTCGAGAGTTGGTCTTGTCCGACCCCGCCCGCCAGGTTGCCCGGTATACCTGACAGAAAGATCATCTCCCTCGGTCCCTTGGGCCGGTCGAGGTCATGTCGTTCGGATGACAACTGCGTGGTGAAATCGACTGCCCGAGATGCCCCGGGGGGTATTGAATCAGGGTTCTGTTCGAGATGGCGGCGGAGCGCGCCGACGAGGTATTGCGCCGAGGAGGACGTCACGCCTGCTGCCTGGAAATCTGCTCCAAAGGATGCCGTGATATCATCCCGCCGGGGTGAACCGCCGTTGAGATAGGTTTCCCACAACGGGACCACTCGTGCATCGACTTTTCGTTTGATTCCTTCCAGCAATACCGGGCGAGCCCACAGCAGCTCTGCCCTGGCAATGTTGACGTTTGCAAAGGGCTGACAAAACGTCGGCGGACAGCCCGGCTCGGACCATCGTGCAGACTGGGTGCTGGGTGAATTAGCAAGCCGATCTAATTGATTGAGCGCACCCTGCTCTGCGTGCTTGCTCAACTCTTCGGTGGGATTATCCCAGATGGCTTTGGCCGCATCAGTCCAGCTCGACGAATCCTCGTCCTCCGGGTCACGTTGGAGCGCCTGAGTGGTGCCGCCCTGCTGGATCACATGCGTGAGCTCATGGGCAAGGAGATGGCGGCCCGCTTCGGTACCCGGCGAATACTGGCCTGCACCGAAGACCACGTCCTGGCCGACAGTGTAGGCTATGGCGTGCACTCCGCGAGCCGATGCCGCCGCTGTCGCATCGTCATGTATCCGCACCTCACCGAAATCGTGGCCGAAGCGGTTGCCGAAGAACTTGCGTACCGATGAGTCCAACGGACGACCCGGCGAGGCCAGGACATGCTGAACCGACGACAGGGAATCGGCGGATCGTGTCGTCTGTGGAGCAACTTGACGCTGCGCGACTGCCGGAGGCGCCACCGGCGCGCCAGGCGGGGGCTGCTTCGACGACTTTGCACTCTTGCACTCCCGCTTGGTCAGGACCAGGAACCCATCCGGGCAATGGTAGTCGTAAAAGCAGAGCGGCGTCGCGGCGGGCGGCGTTTCGGTGACGAACGGCCCAGGCCCCATGCCGACCACGATATCGGTGGCCCGCACGATGACTCGCACCACCAACCCGTCGCTGAAATAGACGAAGCAGCCGTAGTTCCCGTTCGACGCTGGCGGCTCGCACCTGATTTTTTCCACTGTTGCCTGGGAAGTCGGTGTGATGTCGTGCTGCACGTATGTTTCAGCAGCCCGCTTGCTGATGCTCTCCGGATCCTTACGCCAACTCGGACAGCGACTGCCGCCCTCGTCGGTCACTTCCTCCTTCGGCGCAGCCGCATCGGAGGTCGCTTGCTCTCCGACCGGCAGCGATTCTTCTCTCGAGGCGCGGCTCAACAGGCCGCCTGCCCCGGCTAGACGGCGCTGAACAAGGTGACCCGGCGACGGCTGAGGAAACGCAGCCCGATCGGTCGGCATTCGCATGACCAGGTCTGCCACCCGATCCGCCTCTTGCTCGTACGCATCACCGGGCTCGTTGATGCGCAACTTGGCCTGCATTGACATGTCGGCCATTTTCTTCTTCTCGCATTCCTCGCAGGTGCCCGACAGTCCGCCGGATCGGCCGCAGGCGCAGGCCCGCTGCAACATGCCGCGGATGGACGGGGCGGCGGAGTCAGGGACGGGCATCACCTGTCGTTTCGACGATGTCATGGTTGCCGGCCCGCCTTTGGCCTAAGGACGATATGAGAGAGCGGTCCTCCTGCCCTCTGATACAATCGGATGATGTTTCCCATCTGCTCGCCCGCCATCTGATCGGCTTGCGCATGGAGCACAGGCTTCGACACATCACTCGGCTTCGACAGCCAGAATGATCCGCCAGGTAGTTTGAAGGCGATGTGGCTGGGCCCTTCCGAAGGATTCTGGAAACCGCGTCCATACAACGCGAGATGAGCAGCCGACTCCGAGTCTGTGGGCGTGGCCTCGAATTGCGCGTTCATAAAAAAGTCCCAGAGCGCCGGTGGCGGAAAGCTGCCCTGGGCGGCCTGCCGGCTATAGACCGTATCAGGGTGTTGCCCCTCGGCAATGGCAACACCCGACGAAACCAGAAATGCCTCACGTCGGTCCCACACGGCGGACACCGGATCGTGGAAAGCGAACGTTCCAAGCGCCCAGCCGAGGCAATTCCCCGGTGCTCCGCACAGGACAAGGGAGTTGGGTTCCAGCACGAACGCGTGCACGCCGGTATTCAATTGAGGATACCGATCATAGTGGTCGCGGAGTTCGATAAAGAACGAATTATCCTGTGCCTGGATACGCGCAAGATCGGGATTGACCAGCAGATCGTACGGCCTGCCCGCAACGACCAGCTCATGAGTGCTCCCCAGTTCCGCGGTGAGATCGAATGGTTCCGCTTTCGGCTGCTCCGATTCGGTTCCGCTTGCACGCTGCAGCAGCCCCTGCTTATGTCCCTGCCCCTGTTGAAGGACATGAGCGAGCTCGTGGGCGAGCAACCGCCGGCCACTGGCAGTACTTGGGGTATACGCTCCGTCCCCAAACACCAGGTCTGTGCCGACTGTGTATGCCCTGGCCTGAACAACGCGGGCAGACTGAGCGTCATGAGGGTCAGCATGCACCCGCACGGCTCCGAAATCATGGCCGAAGTGGCGTTCGAAGAAGGAGCGCGTAGCGGAATCGAGCGGTTGCCCCGGCGAATTCAGGACGTCATGCACGATCTGCGGGGCGGTGCCGATCCCTACCGCACCACTGCGATTCACGCGACGCTGCACGAGAGGCACGGCGGGTGAGTCGGCAACACTTGGCCTTCGTCGCGGTTCCGACATCTCCATGACTTGCTCGGCCACGCGATCGGCTTCTTCCTCGTACTCATCACCTGGACTTCCGATGGCAAGCTTGTTCTGGATCGGTCTTCCCAGTAACTTACGGCTCTTGCAGGATTCGCATACCCCGCTCAGTCCCGCCGAACCGCCGCACGCGCATTGTCGCTGGACGAGCAGACCAGACGGCGGGTTCGTGGACGCCTTCGCAACGGTTTGAACAGCGGCAGTCGTACTCACGGGCCTACTCCCTCTCCGATCCCATTTGCGGTGTCCTGACCAACCTGGCGTGGGTTCGCCTCCCCGGGAATCGAAATCGCTTTCGTCCGAAGTCGTGGCACATCGCCCAGGCTCGTGAGTCGCCCCACCATGCCGGGATCCGCAAGCAATCGTGTCAGCTGCTCCTGAAGCCCCTGCGCGATGGCGTGCCGATCCTCGAAGCGAAAGCCTTTCAGCACGAGGCGATCGATATTCACGACGACCCTCCTCATACCCACCCCCTGGTCTCGGCGTCGGAGAGCGGACGTTCGCGTTTCGCCGCTTCGGTATGCGCCGCATGCAGAAGGTGCCTCATGCCGACCGCCGTCCCTTCATCCGCCGCCAGAAACGCGGCATTGAGCGCGATACAGCGGATATTCCCGCCGGACATGCTGAGCCTGGCGAGTTTGGCGTAATCGAGCGGCTCCACCGGTGTAGCGGCTGGGAAGATGCGGCGCCAGATCAATTCCCGCTGTTGCTGATCCGGAAAAGGAAATTGCACCACAAAACTGAGGCGTCGCGAGAACGCGACATCGAGCGCCGCCTTCATGTTGGTCGTCAAAATCGCCAACCCACGGTAGGCCTCCATCCGCTGCAACAGATAACTCACCTCGATATTCGCGTACCGATCATGGCTGTCGCGCACTTCGCTGCGTTTCCCAAACAGGGCGTCGGCTTCGTCGAACAGCAGCGTGGCGCCGCTCGTCTCCGCCGCATCGAACAGGCGCCGCAGGTTGCGCTCCGTCTCGCCGATGTACTTACTGACGACCCCGGAGAGGTCGATACGATACAGATCGAGATGGAGCTCGTTGGCCAGAACTTCCGCCGCCATGGTCTTACCCGTGCCGCTTTCGCCCGCGAACAGGGCGCTGATTCCCAAGCCGCGCACCCCTTTCCCGGCAAAGCCCCACTGTTGATAGACCATCAGCCGGTGCTTCGCATGGGCCGCAATCTGCCGCAACGTTCGCTGTTGCGCCTCCGGCAACACCAGATCGTTCCACCCCGCAACCGGGTCCAGGTGCTGCGCCAGATCGTCCAGCCGGGAACGGCTCACGCTGCGGCACGCATTCCACAACGCACTGTCCGCCCCATCGCCCGATTCGGCCACGTCACGCAATCCGGCACCGGCCGTCAGGATCGCTCTGGCGCTCAAGGAAAACTGGGAGGAGACCCCGTCGAGGGTCCCGTTCATGCGCATGGTGGCCGGGCCCAGCACCTGCTCCCACAATTGTTTCTGCTCGGCGCCGTCCGGCTTATTCACCGAATACCTGATGGTCGCCCGTTTACATGAAGGCACGTCGCGACCGGCGATGAACAACGGACTGCTGCCTCGCTCGGCGAGATGCACCACGGCTTTCGACGGCCCTCCGTCATGGCACTGGATCAGGAGAACCGCGCCGAGCAAGGCCGCTTCTCGCTGCCACAGAATGGCGAAGGCATCCGCCTCCGTGGCATGACTGGGCAGATCCTCGGACTGCACACAATACAACTTCACTTGAAGGTGGGTGGCGACCGCCGCCGCCACATCGGCCTGTCCGTCGACATCGTCGCCCGACAACAGCACGACCGGGTAGGACGAAACGCGCTCCCGCAATCGCTCCAATACCGACTGACAAATATGCCGATGTTTTTCGGCCATGACCTGCGGGGCGAGTACCGGGCTGAGCAGCGGTTGCACACGCGGATCGAGATAATTGACGCCGGCCAGATAGTGCAGCACCCGTTCGTCGATGCGCAGCCGTCCGTTCACCAGCCCGGCGCTGTCGTCGACTTCCAGCAAACGCCACCGGCGCAACGGCCCCGTCGCTGCCAACGCACTCCAGTGCGACTGGTCCAACGCCGCCAATGCCAGACCGAACGTCGCTTGCGGGCGCGGCGCTTGGGATTGACCCAACGCCGCCGCGCACACACGCCCGAGTTCGGCATCCATTTCCACCCCGGCCACCAGGAGCAGGAGATCGCGTTCGAAGGCGCTCAGACCGAACAGCTCGGTCAGGGTATCGATGGCGGCCGGCGCAGGGAGCGATGCATGGGCCGCCTCTACCCGTGTAGCCACCACCCGTTCATCGTGTTCGGCGCCCAGTCGGAGTTTCAGACGCGAAAACTCGGCCACCAGACAGGCTTGATTCGCATCACACCATGCGGCGGAGGTCGCGGCGGTCTTCATGTGATCGTCACCCGATAATTGTAAAAAGCCGGTGGCACGGCCGCCCGGTCGATGATCGGACTGTCGATACCATCCACTCGTATCCGAAGCAAAAACTCTCCTGTCGGAGCATCCGGCACCTGGACGTTCAGCGTCCCCGTTGCCACGGCGATCGGCGCGACCGGGACCTCCCGGGTTCCTAGCAGGAGTGAGACCGACTGCCCCGGCTGAATCTGCGGCTGCACCGAAAGCACGATGGTGGCCACTCCGGTCCCGTCCCGAACAACGGCCATCGGCATCGGGGTCGTGATCTCCGGCCCGATCACGAGTGCCACAGCATTACTGAGGCGTGGATCGGATTCGCTCGGACGAATGACTTGCATCGCCAGTTGATACAATCCAGCCGGAACCGCCGGCACCGTAAATGAAGCGGCGAGGCTGCTTCCTCCCCCTGCGGCCGGCACGGCCTGATTGATCGCAAAGCGGCTGTTCGAGAGAAGAATCGTCGGATTCGTACCATCGAGATGATGGCCCGAGAGTTCGACGATCGCGCCGACCGTGGCGGCCGGCTGTCCGCCCGCTGGGGCCACAGTTTGGATGGTGGGAAACGGCGGGAGCAGATCCGCCTGCACCGCCACACCCAGGTCCCGTTTCGTAACCGGGTCGACAGGGCCTCGACTCAGGACCGGCAACGTCGATCGTGTCAGCTTGGTGGACTCGATCAGCACGACCGTCGCCACATAGGCCGCAGAAGGCCGGTAATGGGACTGTACCGCGGTCCAGAGTTTCGACATTTCCTCGCTGCTGAGAGGATCCGGCACCAGTTTGATCTGTTCGACCTGGTCCGCCAGCCCGCACTCAGCCAAGGCCCTGAGTGCCGGTGGCAAGGTGGTATCGACCGACGGTGACGGGGTCAATGCCGTCGTAATGGCCTGGCGGTCCAACACCGGCACCTCGTGGAGCAACTGCATGGCGTACCCGAGCAGAATTTCGCTGCCCAACTCTTCCGCGCTGTAGGCACTCAGGAGATAGTGAAGATCCAGGGCCAGCGGCGGATTGCTGAGGCGCTGCATACCCGATCCATCCCGGGAGGGCAACGCATGGTTGCGCCAGCCGGTGTTGAACGTCACTTGATGGAGAAAGAGATTCAGCTGAGTGCTTTCAGTGCCGTTGACCGGCACCACACGATCCGGAGGCAAGGCACTCACGGTGACAGTACTGCCAAGCAGCCCGCTGACGTTGTGATTGATCAACCCGTCATTCAGCAGATCCCGAAGCACGGCCGTCACGCCGGCAATGGCCAATGCCGTACTCACGGTCTTCCTCCCTGACGACGAGTCAAATAGTCCTCCAACGACATCGCCGGCCGGCGGGCGCTTGGTTTCCGCTTCTGGTCCGGCGCGGCAGACACCGCCGTCACTTCAATGCGTCCGATGGTCACTTCCACAGGAGGTTCGGGCGGAGCCGCATTGATGTGCGGCGTCTTCCGACCCGTCACCGCTCCCGATGCCAGCGAAGGCGGAGCCGCAGCGGATGAACGAGTCATCGCGTGCTCAGTCTCTACCAATCGCGGCGGCGGCTCGATCCGTACCACAGGGGATAGAGGCAAAGAGCCTACGCGGTAGTTGTTGTGCTGTTCGGTCGGCTCCATCTCATGGCTCGAGGCCGGTGTGGGAATCGTCAAAACGCGTACAGGCGGCGATGCGAGCGACTCATGATCCGGTTGAGGAACGACTGTCGAGGCGTGCCTCACCAACGGCGCGGGCGACGATGCGGCGTGACGCGGCCTCGACTCAGCACGCGGGATCGGCCGGGGACCGGGAGCCGGCGGCGGTTCCTCTTGGTGATCAGGCTGCGCCGGCAGCTCATCACTGTGATGGCCCCGGCGTATGGCGGCCGGAGGTGTGTCGCTTGCGTCAGCCTGTAGCACCAGCGAATCGCTCACCGGGAGATCGGACGGCTCTGTCCGACTCGCCGGCGGAGCAAACATGGAAGGGATACGCGGCTGAACCATCGCCACCGTCCCGGCCTGTCGCTCCACCAGCCTGGTCAGAAAATCACTCATGACAGAACCATCTCCACATACAGCCCACGACGTTGTTCGCTCATCCCGAGGACCTCTCCCTCCGTCCAACCGTAGGTCCGTGCCAGAAGATCGACTTCCTGCAACAGTCGTCGGCTCTTCGCCTGAAGTTCACTCCAGAAGAACGTTACGATATCGAACAGCGCCTGCCACTGCTGTCCGCACAGCTCGCATCGCAGATCGATGAGCACTTCAGCTAGAGGATCGACTTCACCGAGTCGTCCAGCCAGGGCAGCCTGGTCCACCTCAGTCCACACCGGCCTCTCGGCGTGCCCAGCCACCCCGCGCACACAGCGCGACAGAATGATCCGCCGCGCCTGCTCTGGATCGGCCGCCGTGATCGCCAGGGCCAGATCCCGGCTGTTCGGCCCCCGTAACTCCCAGGGGCGGCCGTCTTGTTCCACCCTCGTCCAGGTATCCTCCGACGGCGCTGCAGATGCCAAGAGCACGCTACACGACAGTTCAAGTTCGAGCCCGTTGCGACAGGTCGGACATTCTGCGTAGCTCTCGATACGATCACCGATGATGTGCCGACGAAGTTCGAGCAGATGCGCATCGCGTCGCCCAACCGTCCATTCGCAAAGCGCATCAAACGACTCCTCAGGGTGGGCGTACTGCAACAACAGCAAGGCCTGGTCGATGGGATGCCGACCGATACCCTGCTCCCAGATGTCGATGACCGTCGCTGCGGAGAGTCCCGGCTGAGATCTGTGCGCCATCGTCACGGCTCCGTAAAGGTGGGCTCGGACGGTTCCGTGACCTCGTAGTCCCGTTCCCAGCCTTCGTTTTCGAGTTTGAGCGTCTGAATGGCCACGGCATTGGCATTGGCATCCAGGTCCGGCTGAGCTTGGTATTCGGAGACCCAACAGCGGAACACCTTGTAGGCAATCGCCAGCTGTCCAGCCTCGTTGTACAATTCGATGATGATGTCCTTCCGGAAATCCTTCAGCGACACTTCCGCGCCCAACCCGGAGCCGAAATTCCAGACCTTGTTCGCCCACTGCTCGAACGCCGTATCGTGCGTGACGCCCCGTTCGAGCGTGATGGCTTCGAACTTGGTGCGGCCGGGCGACTTACGGCTGGTGCTAGGATCGCCGCCCTCGCGATGCTCCACCACTTCGGTCGAACGCTTCAAGGACCCAACCTTGCTGACGCCGGCCACATAGCGCCCGTCCCATTTGACGCGAAACTTAAAATTCTTGTAGGGATCGAATCGAGTCGTGTTCACAGTAAATTGCGCCATTGGTCTCTCCTCCGATTAGCAGGATCCAAAAAGCCCACCACCACCCACACACCCCTCTTGTTCCCAATGTTCGACGACTTCACACAGCTCTAGGTCGCAATCTGGCCGGCCATCTGCTGCAGCTTGATGATCACGAACTCCGCAGGCTTGAGCGGGGCGAACCCGACGACGATATTGACAATGCCGAGGTTGATATCATTCTGCGTCGTGGTTTCTTTGTCGCACTTCACGAAGTAGGCATCCTTCGGGGTTGTCCCCTGAAAGGCCCCCTGCCGAAACAGATTGTGCATGAAGGCGCCGAGGTTCAGCCGGATCTGCGCCCACAGCGGTTCGTCGTTCGGCTCAAAGACCACCCACTGTGTACCGCGGTAGAGACTTTCTTCGAGAAAGAGCGCCAGGCGTCGCACCGGTACGTATTTGTATTCATCACCCGCCGCATCGGCACCCCGCATGGTCCGCGAGCCCCATACGACTCGCCCGTGCACCGGGAACGTGCGCAGGCAATTGATCCCCAAGGGGTTGAGCAGCCCGTTTTCTGCATCCGTCATGTCGAGTTGCAGACCGGCCACACCGTTCAAGGCGGCGTCCAAGCCGGCGGGGGCTTTCCACACGCCGCGCAGGGTGTCGGTGCGCGCCATGATCCCGGCAATCACGCCGCACGGCACGAAGGTTTCCACCTGGCCGCCCAGCTGGGGGTCCGCCTGCTTGATGCGAGGAAAGTACACTGCCGCATTCCGCGCCATATCTCCATTCAAGTTCATGCCCGCAACCCCGGCTGCGGCCGTGCTCACCGACCACCCAACCTTAGGATCGACCAACAACATGGCGCGTCGTTTCACGCAGTAGCTGAGCGCTTCCTGATAGACGGCGTCGGGCACGTCGCCCCCTCGGGCATCGGACAGGACACAAAGAAGATTGAAGAGGTCGACCTTCTCCAGTTGATAGAGCCCGGTTTTGCTCGCGAGACTGCCGTTGTACGCCGTGGCATCGAGCACCGCACTATCGACCGCCACATCCGCCGGCGCTGTATTTTTCGCTGGCGTAGACTTGGTGCCGGCCGTCCAGACATCGGCATCGGCCAGTGTCCCGCCATGAGCAGCGGGTGATGTATTCGATGGAAGGCTCGCCGTCACACGCACGAGGCTGGACTCGGAAGCCAACACACGATCGGCACGTCGCGCGCTCTCCTTCGTGGTGAGGTTCAAGAACGTTTCCGTGACGCCTGTGCCTCCGTCGCGCACAGTCAGGTCGAAGAGGTCGGCCGGCAGTACGCCGAGCCGTGTGGCGACCGCGATCACATTCGGGTCCGTCGCCGCCTTCTTGTCTACGCGGGCCCTCACCAGCATTCCCCAGGCGCCTTCAGACGCGGCCTGCATGGTCAGGTTGGGAACTTCATAGGTCGCTTTTCCGGCGCTTCCCGCAGTGGCTTTGTAGAGCCGCACGATGACGGCCTGACTGCCGCCGTTGAGGAAGAAGTCGCGAACGGCGTAGCTCAACGTCATATCGCGATGCAGCCCGCCGAAGATCCGCTCGAAGTCCGCGAAGCTCGTGGTCGTCACGGGACGGTCGACCGGACCCCGGACGGCCTTCCCCACGAACGCCGTGATCGACGTGGCGACTCCGGTGATGGTGCGCACCCCGCTCGGCAACTCCTCGATGTACACACCCGGATAGGTTGGTTGCACTGGCATACTCATCCTCCTCGGCTTAAGTAATTCACTTTTCCTGTCGATCGTTCGCTAAAAATGCCTCAATCTCAGGGACACGCGCATGGTTTAAGCTGTAGATCGCCCGACTCGCGGTATCCCGCTTCACGATCCATCCCTGTGCCACCAATGCCTCCAAGGCCTGATCCGCGAGTCGCTCGTCCGGACATGGTTTCGCAATCCACCAATTGATAACGCCCTCCCGAGTGTCTTTCGCCCCGGGATGGCGGACCAGGTAGTCGAGAATACTGTGTCTGACCCCCGCATCCTGCGATTCCATCCGGCCCGACCCCAGGAGAGTCTCTGCCTCACAATGTTGCCGTGAAGCAAAGCAAGAGGAATGCCATTAGGGAGATACCCGTTTCGTTGGTGTTACTCAGGGGCAGTTGCAATGGGGAGGCACCAGCGCGGCGTTTCCGCCGCAGCGCATCGGCGTGGACTCGGCTCAGACTCTGTGGAATTTCGGGACGATGGATGGTGCGGCAAAACCACCGCGGCACTGAGGCACTCAGGCGTGCCCATCGAGTGGATGAAGAGGCGTCGGATAGTCTCCCGGTGGGCCCGACTCATCACGTTGAAAGGATTCCCGATCGATGCCGTACTTCCGGAGCAACCGTTGGAAGCTCCGCCGCTCTTTCCCCGCTGCCTTGGCCGCATGCGTGACATTTCCCCGGAAGGTCACCAGCGTTTTCACCAGATACGCTCGTTCCACATCCATAGTCGCGGAGGTCTTGACGGCGCGGAGCGAACCATCGAGCGGTTGACTCCTGAGACTGTCCACGGAACATTCAATATCCTGCGCCTGAATGACCGAGGCCCCGCACAAGACGACGGCTCGCTGGAGCGTACTTTCCAATTCCCGCACATTTCCCGGCCAACTGTGCGCCAACAGTTTTTCGATAGCCTGGTCCGACAGTTCGCGGGGGCCCTGGCCGTCGGGGCGTCGAAAGCGCTGCAGAAACCGATGGGCCAGCAACGGAATATCTTCGGCACGCTCGCGCAACGGCGGCACCAGCAGCGAGAGGACGTTGAGCCGGTGGAACAGGTCCTCGCGGAATCGACGCTCGGCCACGGCCTGTCGAAGGTCATGATTGGATGCCGCGACGATCCGTACATTCGCCAATCTGGTACGCGAACAGCCCAATGGCCGATACTCACGATGCTGCACGAACCGGAGCAATTTCGCCTGTACATATGGATTCAGCGCATCGACCTCATCGAGAAACAACGTGCCGCCTTCCGCTTCAAGCACCAAACCGCCTTGCTCCTGCGCCGCACTCGTGTAGGCGCCTTTGGCATGGCCGAACAATTCGTTCTCGAACAACTGATCAGGCAGGGCTGCGCAATTGATCGGGATAAACGCCCGATCCTTGCGCGGGCTCGAATAATGAATCGCGCGGGCAAACACTTCCTTGCCCGTGCCCGTTTCGCCTTGCAGCAACACGGTCGCATCCACCCCGGCGAAGAGCGGCACCTTCTCGACCTGGGCAAGAAAGATCGCACTCTCGCCGAGCAGTGAATCCACCCATACCGGCCGCGTCAGGTCAACTTCCCGCCTCGTGAACTGAGGCTCCTGTGCCAAAATGCGACGCACACGGAGGGCCAACTCCCGGTGACGAAACGGACTCACGACAAAGTCGCGCAGGATCGGGAGAATGTTTTCCAGTACTCCGTCGTCATGCCCAGGTTGTTCACCCAGTATCCCCAGGATAGGCACAGTCGGCCAACGCCGGCTCAGATCGGTGACGCAGGATTCGAGCGACAGAAGGGGGAACGTCTGTTGGAGCAACACGAGATGTGGGGGCTGAGAAGACGCGAAGGAAGTCTGTGTCGTACGATCGAGGACAAACTGCTCTACCGGCAGCCCGAGCTCCAACTGTTCAAGGATTTGAGCGTGGGACGCAACGGAAAGACCCGGCTCGTCCGGTGATATCAAGAGGATTCTGATGAGTTCCTTCATCCGGATCACCTCTCCACGCTGGGGCTTGTGTCTGATCAATCAAAAGACGCTCGGCGAGATCGATGTACCTTTCCAGGCAAGTGCAGCATTCGTACCATCACGTTGATCGTCATCGTTCCGAATCTGCATCACCTGTGATGCGGGGAGACCATCCCCTTTCGGAAATCGGATGCACGCAAATCCTTCACCGGACTGACCGACGATCACAACAGCAGATGAAAGTTCGGACTGCACTTCCTGTGCATGATTCGATACAGTCCGCGAGACAATTGGATACAGTCGATGTGATGTGACTCTTGCCTGACGGCACTTATACCACAGAGCCCGTGCCTCGACTACCGCTCATCCTCCTAGTGGCCTGAGTCTGAAGTTAACAGCATAATTTATGGGGGGGGGGTGAACCCTTTGATTTCTCAGATATTGAGGTAACGAATTTTGTCATTGGACTTCAGACTCAGGGCACTAGCAGCATGCGCAAAAAGTCCGACAGCGTCGCCCTCGACACCCGTGAAGCGCGAAGTGCATCTCGTCGGGAGCAGCGCCTATGACTGGTGGTGTATGGCTGAGCGTAGAGACACCCACTCTCGACTTCTGGCCTAGGCTATGAGCTATAGACCATACGCTCTTTTTTGCGGACGAGACGAACGACGTTTCACGGACGACGGACGAGGGGGCGAGCTATATTGCGCATCCGTGGGGGATTCTAAACCGACACGGCGCACGAATTGTTCATAACGTCTTGCGCAACAATCGAGTTTTTCCCGGCCTGCTAAAGACAATCGGCTACGACCGTGTTTTGAGATGGAGCAGTGTGGCGCCTGGAAACGGCACGGTGAACAGTCTTTCTCCCCCCTCCTTGAATAGGTTCAACCAGGATTGCTCTTCGTGTCTCCGCATCGATCCATTCCACCGAGAACGAGCCCCCCGCACCGTTGAGGTTGAGCGTCACGGGGCGAGCCCCGTTGTAGTCGGTTGATGAGGAAGAAGCGCCACCGGCAGGGATATAGACAAGATGCCCCCGGCCCGGCTCTGCAAGACAATAACCGGTCGAAGCCAAATCTCCGCGTGGAAAGGCGTGCGCAGATCCAGTGTTGTAGCCCAACGACGGGCCTCACCCATCGCGACCCGCGCACGCTCGTCCTGAGGTTCATTCCGCACCCGCTCCCCGATGGTCAACGCGTGCGGAGCATCAAAGGGATCCATGTAGATGAGGTTATGTCCTCGAAAGAAGCTTTCCCACATAAAGTCTTGATCGCCCCCGATCCCGTGAATATGATCGGTATCGAGCAGGATGACCTTACGGCCGTCGGCTGTTGGAGGATTGCGGGCATACTTCGTATAGCCGCCCGGAGAAATCCAATCGGCCGGGCTGTCGAACAGGGCCGTATTGTCGCCGCCGCCAAACTCACCGAGTTGAAAAAACGTCATCCCGGCAGGGTGCGCTACATACTGATGTTCACGCTCATACTGTTGAATGAAACGAATGAAATGGTATTGCCACGACACGGACTCCGGAACGGCCTCGTTCACCACCTCATACAACACATTATCCATATCGTGCAGTGTATCCAGCACCCGCCCCACATAGGCCTCTTGCGCGCCCTACACCCACGACGACGACGACCGATGCACTTCTTTCCCGACCCCGTCCCGATCCTCGTCCCCCTCGATGCCGTTCACATTGTTGTTGCCGTTGAACGGGTGCGCCTTCCACGCGTGCGGTTCCACCACACTGAAACCCTGAAACAGCATGACGGAGACGTAATACCCACGCTGCCCGGCTTGCTGCACTCTCGCCTTGAGTCGCTCAAAATAGACTGGATTGAATCTGGTAAGATCCAGAAGCGGCCCACCATCCGACGCCGCACCCGGACCGGTTCGGAGATACGCAAGCGGGGTCACCGGATTGTCCTGAGCGGGAGGCTGCTGGAGCCACCCTGCATCGGATCGGGTCGATTCACCGACCCACATACGAATGAAGTTGTGGTGCCGTGCCGTCAATCGATCGAGATAGGCCTGATAATTGAACGTGGCCGTGATGTCCTGAAAATTTTCCCATGAGTGGGAATCAGTCAGATACACGGTCCGATTTTCAGAGTCTGCACAGTATCGGGGGTTGTCGCTCGACACCCGGAGTAGCCCGCGCGTCGGATACCGCGCACGGTCATCCCCGGCCCGGGCCTCGGTTTCTCCGACTATCCAAGCCGACATGATGGCCATGAGAGCAGTCGGCAGGCACAACCGGTTCACCATGTTCCTCCGCCCTTTTACCCATCGGCACATCGCCGGAATCGATCTAACCCGGATTATTCATGGAGGCCGAACGAGAACAGCCTCGCCGGGCGAGAGGATCTGACGCCGGAGCAGGTATTCATGGATAGTCCGGGTAGGGCATCGCTCATGCAAAGAATGGTGACGGGAATCAGTAATACGTAATACTGCGCGCTCTGACGAAAGATTGTTCGAGCGCCTCGCGACCATCGGTCACCGTCCACCACTGAAGTGTTTCCTTCGTCCAGTTTCCCACGGCATCATATTCGTAGCGGTAGATTTTGCGGGCCGTGACCTGCCCCTTGGCATTGAAGATGAGTTCTTCGTTCTGATTGCCCCGTTCGTCGTACCGAAACTCCGAGCGACCCTGTGGACGGCTCCGGAGATCGGACACCACTTTCTCGCGAACATAGCCCTGCGCATCATAGACGATGGCGACTTCGTAGCCCGCATCAAATCGATCGGTCATGACAACCTGAGCCCCGGCTGCATTGTAATGGTAGTTTCGTTCGAACCGCTCACGCACCAGCCGTCCGGCAGGGTCGAAGGCATAGAGATTTCGATTGATCACCTGCACACCATTAAAGTGAAGCCCTCTGATCCGCCGGTGCGCGTCGTCGTATTCATACAGGGAGACATTCTCAAATGTGCCGTCCCCCCAGGCTGCCACCTCGGCAGAACAATTCCCGCGGCCATCGTAGGCCGAGCGCGTCTCTTTCACGACATCGCCTCGCGCATCCTGCACCACCTCTGCGATCCGCCTTCCGGCCTGGTCGTAGCGATAACTGAACTGCAGCGGCCACAAGCCCTGAACTGTCTCCAGGCCGCTTTGAATCCGCTCGATGAGGCGCCCGCGTGGATCGTATCGATCGGTTTGTACCAGCAGGCTTTCTTTGGTTTCAACGGACTGGACAGGCCCCAGCAATCCGTCCTCCTCCCGACCGGAGAGATCGGCAGAGAAGGAGGGTATGGCCAGGCCCAGCGTGAGAAGAAGAAGGAAAAGGATTGGGAAGAACGAGCCGAGAGAACCCAGCCTAGGCCACATCATGATATCGGCTCGATCAGGCAGGGCGGGCGACAAGAACTGTGCGGACAGCCCCCCGGACCTCTTAATCGACAGAGGCCAATGACCCCAGAATATGATAACCCCCATCGACGTAGATCACCTCTCCGGTGATACCGCGCCCCAACGGACTCACGAGGAACAAGGCCGTATCGCCGACCTCGCCCTGCTCCGTCGCCCGCCGTAGCGGAGCGAACGCGCGATGGTGATCGACCATCTTACTGATACCGGACACGCCACGCGCCGCCAATGTCTTGATCGGCCCGGCGGAGACGGCATTGACCCGGATATTCTTCGGCCCCAGATCGTGAGCCAGATACCGGACCGTCGCTTCAAGCGCCGCCTTGGCCACCCCCATGACATTATAATGCGGCACTACCCGCTCGCTGCCGAGATAGGTCAGCGTCACGATCGATCCACCTTCCGTCATCAGCGGCATCGCCGCCCGCGTGACAGCGACGAGGGAGTAGGCGCTGACATCGAGGGCCGTCGCAAATCCCTGACGGGTGGTATTCACGAATTCTCCGGTGAGCTCTTCCCGCGGAGCAAAGGCCAGGGAATGCACCAGGAAGTCCAACCGCCCCAGCTTCTCAGCGGCCTGTTTCATCATCGCCTCGATCTGACTGTCGTCTCCGACATCGCACACGCAAGCCGACGCGCCGGGCAGGGTCTGCACCAACTCCTCGACGTTTTCGCGCAACCGTTCGTTCTGATAACTGAACAGCATCTGCGCGCCTTCTCGCGCCGCAGCCTGCGCGATAGCCCAGGCGATGCTGTGCTTGTTGGCGACACCGATGATCAGACCCTTTTTCCCTTCTAACAACATACCGGCTCCTGCTCCTTCAATGAAAGGACACTGTGTCGGGGCTGAACATACCATGATTCGCCCCGGGAGTGAATCGCCCTCGCGCCATGATTACCGGCAATACCCTCTTGCTCATACTCACAGGCCGCCGGCAAACCAAACGCCCCTGCGACGTTCGCGCGTGTGCACGTTTTCCGACACCCCTCACAACTTCTTTCTGACGTCCTTCCACTCGTGTGCCGCCTTGGCCTTTCGCGGCATCTCGCCTTTGGGCAGCTCCGGGATCACCACCACCTCGAATCGATGCTGCAAGAGCATTTCTGCAGACGACCGCGTGCGGACGATGCCGGTTTTCAGGGTCGCCCAGCCGCCCTGTTGGAAGGTGTCCAGCGTGGCGTTCAGTCCTTCCGACGGCGGCGTCACAAAGCCGGGCGGAAACTTGTGAGACTTCAACCATCGACGCACATTTCCAATCGCGGCAATCGCCGGCGGCGACGGTTCGCCGCCCGTCACATAAACCACGTTGTAGTAATACTGGGTCAGCCGCGACAATTCGTCGGCGGCATCGGACAGGGGCTGCAGAGATGATTCAGCCGCCGTTCCCGTCGAGGCGGAAGCTACCGGCTGGATAAGGGCGGCCAGTTCGACGAGGATGATCGGACGCCGGCGCTCCCACACACAGAGCGTCGCGTCACCGGCGTCCGCCGCAACGGACGCCGCGGCATCGACCGCAACTGCAATAGCGTACGTGCCCCGCATCTTCGCGAGGTACTCGAACGAGGCGTGCCCGCTCTCATTAGTCTTCGCCGTGGCCACGGGCTTGCCGTCGATAGACAGGTGCAACCCAACGCCGCCCCATGAAGAACCTCCCCCCGGAGTTTTCCCTCCGAGCTGAGCCTCGATGCGGACCGAGTGATTCGGCAACGTCAATGCATCATGCACGGTCAGGATACCCTGCACCTTCTCGGCAGCCTCGCCGGTGCCAGGCATGGACCAGCCGATGAGCAGCAGCAGGAGGAACGTGCGTGGCCCGAGACGAAGCCATTCTGCCATGATACGGTCCACGCTCCCTTTCTGAGGACGATCGACTTGGTTAGGCGAGGAGACCGCGATCGCGGCTGACGATGAGATAGGCATCTCCCATACAAAACAGCACCAACCCGATCAACGGTACGAGGGCAAACGAGAACACTGCCATCCAGAGAACGATCAGCAGCACCCCGGCCAAAAACAGAGGACCTCCGCGTTTTTCTCCGATGTAGAGATGTCCGAGCCCCGGCACGAGAGAAAGCGCGGCGGCACGGCAGGCATGAGAAGTTTTTTCCAGCGGATCCATGTCGTTCAACCCAAAATGCGACCCGTATGGTGGGCCGCGACTAGGCCTTCAGCGCCGCCAGCACGTCATCGACATGGCCGGGCACCTTCACCTTCCGCCACAGGGCTTTGATTCGTCCCGTGGCATCGATCACAAACGTGCTCCGCTCGATGCCCAGGTACTTCCGGCCGTACATGCTCTTCTCTTTATAGACTCCGTAAGCCTTACAGACCTCGGCCTCTTCGTCGCTCAACAACGCGAAGGGCAAGCCGTACTTGGCGATAAATTTCTGATGCGAGGCTTTCCCGTCCTTACTGACTCCAAGCACCACCGCCCCGGCCTTTTTGATCGGCGCGAGGGAATCCCGGAATTCGCAGGCCTCCTTCGTACAGCCCGAGGTATCGTCCTTCGGATAGAAATAGAGCACCACCTGCTTACCCTTGAGGCTCTTCAGCGTCACGGTGCTGCCGTCCTGGTCCGGCAAGGAAAAATCCGGCGCCTTCGCCTCCACCTGTAATTCATCTGCCATATCTCAATCCTCTCCAGTACAACTCTTCGTGTCACCCGGTCAGCGCGGTCCGCTGCCGATCACCGGACGCTGTGTCCCGTAGGGATGTTCCCTGGGTGGCCCCTTTTGTGCCTGAGGGCTGCCGAAGGGGCGTAACGCGGGAGAATCCCAGATCACCTTATCCCCGGGAGCTAAATTCGCCGCCTCAATAAACTCTAGGCGCGCCTGGTCTGTTTGCCCCAACGCGTTCAGGGCGAGTGCGTAATTGTAATGGGCCTGTCCGGAATCCGGCGCCGCCTTGATGGCCTGCCCGAAAAAATTCTTGGCTTCCGCTACCTGACCGGCCAGGTAGGCTTGCATCCCCTGATTGTTCAGAGCGATGGCGTCGGCCTTAGCCCCATAGGCCAATTCCAACGGAACCAGCGGCTGCGGTTTGGAATGGGTACAGGCAGGCAACGACACCGCCATCACGCAAAACACTAACCATAGAGAAACTCTCATCGCACAACCTCGTTGAAATCGTTCGCCATGCCGGATCAGGGCTTGGCGCGCTTATTTTGTTCTTCTTCAGCTGTTTTCCGGTACATCACGTCCCATTCCGGACTCCCCTCCACGATCTGTCGTGAGTAGGACGCCAGTTTGGCCCGTACTTTCTTATCGATCTCGGCTTCCAACAACAACTCAGCAGCCACCACCCGCTTGATCTCGCGCAGCACCTTCCCATCATCCTCAGTAAACCGGCAATGCGGGCTCTTCTTCAAGGCGCCGAGCGCGAGGTGGGCAAGATGGCTGGCTTTATCGTCGCTGATCACGAATAGGATTCCAGTCCTGAGTGGGGTTACTCTACGCTCTTCTATGACGAAGATTCACACACCGGGCAGCACCTAGCAGGATGCGGAACAAGTCCGCCGGCGGCGTTCTCGCATCGCTGGACGGCCTTTTTGCGCATCCTGCGGGTGATTCTGATACCGACACGGCGCACGAGTTGATCATAATGTATCGCGCCACAATCGAGTTTTTCCGCAGCCTGCTAGAGAATGATGTTCCGTTCACGGACCAGCTTCTGCTTGATCATCGTGAACATCTTCTGGTAATCGACCTGTCCCTGCTCGATCTGCCGCTCATAGGGTTGCATCATCCGGCGCACTTCGGCATTGAGGCGATCTTCGACTGCGAGCTCTTCCGTCATCGTCTGTTCCAACGAATCCCGAAGCGCCTTTTGATCCCCGGTGACCTCCAGGTAACTCAGCTCGTGGAGCCGCGCGATCACGGATTCCGCCATATGATGGACCCGCTCTTTTGCCAGCCTCACCGCAGAAGACTCCCCATCGACACACCATGGTCGCTCACAGGACCCATCCTTACGAGCCTATCCGATCCGACGCCCCCTGTTCAATCCGTTCGACCCGGATTGTGCTGGCATTCATCGCCTGCCGCAGCGTCGCCGCGTCCCCCACGACACGACCTACCACATTGACCCGGTCGGCCGGAACGGGATCGGCCCCCATACTCATCGGCGTACGGCCGAAGAAAATGGCCAACACCTGGCCGGGGCCCCAGAAGGCAACGTCACCGACTTTGACCTGCGTGGTCGCAGTTTCGCGATGGTCCTTCACACCGGGAATCTTAAAATAGAACTCTTCGCCCCAGACATTCAATGGTCCTTCAGCGGGCAGCGCCCGGTAGAGTTCTTCAGCCGTTCTCGTGCCTTTCAACTCCGCCTCCAACTGTATCCCGCCGACCTTGATTCGAATACGTTTCGCCGATCCGTTCGTGGTCATGTTCCCTCATTTACACCGTGATACACTGCACAACTCAAGCGCACGAAACTCCGCACCAGTCGCGGACTCTAACTTGTTTATCCCTTGAAATCAAGGCTACAATCCCGGCGGAGGGAGATCGCGACCCGCATTATGTTGACCTCGACATTCGTCCATCTGAACGGCATCGGCCCGTCCACGGAGCGGCGGCTCTGGGAAGGCGGCATCGCCGATTGGACGACCTTTCGCCGTGAGCCGAACCTCCCCGGCATCTCACCCTCGCGCAAAGTCCTGTACGATATCGATCTTGCCTCGGCGCAGGAGCAGCTCGACCGCCGCAATGCCCGGTACTTTGCCGGCTGCCTGCATACCCGCGACCACTGGAGGCTGTTCCGCACCTTCGGCCCACGGGCACTCTATCTGGACATCGAAACGACCGGACTGTCCGCGCACGAGGGGCAGGTGACCATCGTCGGCCTCTACCGCCAGGGGCGACTGCGCACCCTGATCAGCGGTGACGACCTGACGCTTGGCGTGATTCAGGAGGAACTCGACCAAGCCGACTTGCTGATCACGTTTTTCGGCAGCGTGTTCGATATTCCCTACCTCCAAACCTGTTTCAAGGGCCTGCGGGTGTCGATTCCTCACTTCGATCTCTGTTTTGCCGCGAGACGCGTGGGCCTGCAGGGAGGCCTCAAGCACATCGAGCGCGAGTTGGACCTCGCGCGGGACTCCGATCTGCTGACACTCGACGGCCTGGAAGCCGTTCGGCTCTGGCACCAGTACCGCGCAGGCGACGAGGCGGCACTGGATCAACTCGTCCGGTATAATGCCGCCGACACCAGAAACCTCGAACCACTGGCGGAATGGCTGTATGACCGGCTCGCCCTGCGCTACGGTCCACCGTCATTGACGCCGGCCGGATAGCGTGAGCACCCAGCAGACCAGATGGGCATGGACCGCGTTTGGGCAGACCGACCGCGGGTTGGTGCGCCTTACGAATCAAGACACCTTCCTCGTCGAGAATCGACATCGACTCTGGGCAGTGGCGGACGGAATGGGAGGGCACCCGGGGGGAGACGTGGCCAGTCGCCTCGCGATGGACTCCCTCGCCGAACTTGCGCCGACTCTCGAGGAAACTGCATCTGCCCCAGACCTTCAGGAAGCAGAGCGCGCAACCGACCGTCTCACAGCCATGGCCGAGCAGGCCCATGCCTCTATCCTCGCCCATGCGGCTCAGCACCCGCCGTTACGTGGCATGGGCACGACTCTCGTGATGGCCCATCTCCTCCCGCTACCCAAACCACGCTTACTTGTTGTGAACGTCGGCGATAGCCGGGCCTACCTGGTCAGAGCCGGCACCCTCACGCAACTGACTCGGGACCATACCCTGATTGAAGAGTATGTCCGCGAAGGACGCCTTACTCCTGCGCAGGCCGCCCGCCACCCGAACCGCCATGTGCTCACCCGCGCCATGGGCCTTGCCCCGCACCTGGAAAGCGACTTGTTCTTCTTCGATCTTCTTGATGGAGACCTTCTGCTGCTCTGCTCAGACGGCCTCACAAAAATGTTGACCGACGAACACATTCTGCAGACTGTCGGACCTCATCCGCATGTCCCTTCCCTTATCACCCAAACACTGATTCAGACAGCGCTCGATGCGGGGGGGATCGACAACGTCACCGTGGTGGCTTGCACCATTACTGAGATACCCGATCAGACAAATATCCATTGACACCAACTCAAGGCACCAGGTAGCCTCGCAGAATCGTCGCCTCGTACAATTACGAGACTTTCGTCCACATATTTCCCTGTACCCTATGCACTGTCAGCCCATTGAACATCGATCCATCCGCGTCTCGTGGCGGCAGTACCTCTTCATCTGTTCCCTTATCAGCATCCTGGTGAGCTCCCTTGCTGCGGCCAAGGAACCGCTCGATCCGGAAGCCACCCTGCGCCTCATCGTGCAAGCAAACGCCGATCGTGATCTGCCGACCATGTCGAAGTATATGTCTCACGACGCCGACGCCGTCGGCTACACGATCGACG